>CAZXZX010000068.1:0-24321 GCA_964645445.1 uncultured Gaiellales bacterium | reverse complement strand
ACGCGCGTGAAGTGCTCCTCCCCGGCACGGGCGGCGTCCTCACCGTGCCAGCGGGCAGTGATCCGCCGCGCCAGCTCGAGCTTCCACTCCATCGGGTCGCCCGGATGCTCCCCGCCGCCGGCGACGAGCTCCCACCACTGTGGCAGCGCCTCGTCCGGGATCGACATCGTCTTGCCGAACATCTCCTCGGGCGGGTCGTTGATCCCGATGTAGTTGTTCCGCGACTTCGACATCTTCTCGACGCCGTCGAGGCCGACGAGCAGCGGGTAAGTGACGACAACCTGGGGCTCGAGGCCGTAGTGCGGCATGACATCGCGCCCGGCGAGCAGGTTGTACAGCTGGTCGGTGCCGCCGATCTCGACGTCGGCCTCGATCGCGACCGAGTCGTACGCCTGCATCGGCGGATAGAGCAGCTCCGACAGCGAGATCGGCTCGCCCGCGGCGAAGCGGGTTGCGAAATCGTCTCGCTCGAGCAGGCGAGCCACCGTCAACGTGCGAGTCAGGCGCACGGTCTCGGCAAAGGTCAGCGGCGCGAGCCACTCGCCGTTGAAGCGGAACTCGGTGCGCTCGGGATCGAGCACGCGCACGACCTGCTCGCGGAAGCGCTTCGCGTTCGCGTCGAGCTCCTCGTCGGCGAGCACCGGCCGTTCCGCGGAGCGGCCCGAGGGATCGCCGATCCGGGCCGTGTAGTCGCCGACGATGAGCACCACGGTGTGGCCGGCGTCCTGCCACTCGCGCAGGCGGTCGAGGACGACGGCGAACCCGAGGTGGACGTCGGGCGACGTCGGGTCGATGCCGAGCTTGACGCGTAGCGGACGGCCGAGCTTCAGCTTCGCCTCCAGAGCGCGGTCGGGCAGCACGTGCACGGCGTGCCGCGTGGGGACGAAGCCGTTCACGACAGCACCAGCGGTTGGAGCGCGTCCGCGGGCTCGAAACCGAACACCTGGCCGACGAACGACAGGGTCGCCTCAATCGACCGCACGAGGTTCTCCTCGCGCCGGAACCCGTGGCCCTCTCCCTCGAACGCAAGGTACGCGTATGGGATCCCCTTCTCCTCGAGCGCGTCGACCATCATCTCGGCCTGACTCGGCAGCACGACCTTGTCGTCGAGCCCTTGCAGCAGCAGCAGCGGCCGTTCCAGCCGGTCGGCAAAGTGCACGGGCGAACGCTCGCGGTAGAGATCCGCGCGCTCGGGGTACGGGCCGATCATCGAGTCGAGGTAGCGGGACTCGAACTTGTGCGTGTAGAGCGCGAGCGCCTCGACGTCGGCCACGCCGAAATAGCTGACGCCGGCCGCGAATGCCTCCGGCTCGAACACGAGCGCGCAGAGCACGACGTACCCGCCCGCACTCCCGCCTTCCACCCACGTGCGCTCGAGATCGGCGTCGCCGACGCTCGCAAGATACGCGGCCGCGTCGACACAGTCCGCCCAGTCGATCTCGCCCCACCGGCCGTTCAGCATCCGCCGGTACTCGCGGCCGTAGCCGGTGCTGCCGCGATAGTTCACGTCCACGACGCCGATGCCGCGCTGCGTGAAGTACAGCGTCTCGAGGCTCATGTACGGCAACGTGTGGGCGGTCGGCCCACCGTGACAGGCGACGCGGAGCGGCGGGGCCTCGTCGGCGCCGCCTTCCGAGTCGTCGCTCGCCGGCGGGTAGTAGAAGGCGTGAGCGACGCCGCCGTCGCGGGTCGGGAACTCGATAGCGCGCGGGACGGAGATCGAGGCCGGATCGAGCTCGAGGTCGGACGAGCGCCTGACGATCTCGCTGCGGCCGCTGTCGACGTCGAAGGAGACGAGCGTCGTCGCCTCTGTCGGCGATGCAGCGGCGAAGACGACGCGACCGCCGTCAGCCGCGAGGGCGACCGGCGAGTAGCGCGTCCACTCGAGGCCGAGGTCGCCTTCGCCCAACAGGTGGAGCGAGTCGACCGCACGGTGCGTGACGACGCAGACGATCCGCCCGTCGCCGAGGAACGAGTAGCGGCGAGTGCCGAACACCCACGCCGGACCGCCGATCTCGCGGTCGTCGAACGCCGTCAGCTGCTCGTCGCCGCGGTAGAGGTTCCACCACCCGTCGCGGTCGGAGCAGTGGTGGAGCACGCCCTCGGGCGACCACTGCGGATCGATCACCGACTCCTCCGGGCCGCCTGCGACGACCTCCCCGTCGAGATACAGGTACGTCCCGTCCCACGGCATGTTCGGGTGGTCCCACGCCAGCCAGGCAAGGCGCGTGCCGCTCGGGTCGAGGCGGGGTGCCATGTAGAAGTCGTGGCCCGACTGGATCACCGCGGGCTCCGCCGAGCCGTCCGCCAGGAACGAGACGAGCTCGTTGAAGACCTCTCCGCCCTCGTGGCGCTCGCGGACGCAGACGATCGTCGAGCCGTCGGGCGTGACGACTCCGTCGGCATACCGGAGCGAGTTCGGCTCGGGCGGCTCGGGCGTGATCGGGATCCGGTCCCGGTAGACCCGGCTGTCGGAGAACTCGGAGTTGAAGACCGAGTCGCCGTGGTACCACACTGCACCGCCGCCGTACTCGTGGACGCGCGTCCTCGCGTTCGACGCGGCCGGCGTGAGCTCGTTGCCCGCGGAGTCGACCACGGCTATGCGGCCGCCTTCTTCGGGGCGCGCTTCGCTCCAGCGGACGCGCTCACCGAGCACGTCGACGTGGGCGAACTGGGGGTTGCCGGCCAGCGCCACCGCGTGCGCGTCGAGCGTCGAGGGCCAGGTTCCGTACGGGCGAACGGTCACGCGGGCGAGTCTAGAGATGCAGGGCGGCGACCGTGTACCAGGCGCCGAACGCGAGGCTGACGACCCCGAGGCACGGCATGATGCGAAGGGCCCACTCGCCCGACAGCGCGCGGCCGAACCCTGCCGAGAGGACCGCCATCGACAGTGCGGTCCCGCCCGCGAACACGGCGAGACCCGCGAGCGCGACGCCGCGGTCCGGGATCGCAGCGAGCAGGAGGATGCCGATGCCGGCGCTGCCGCCGGCGCCATGCACGAGCCCGATGGCGTAGGCCGTCGCCCGCGAACGGATCCGGGCGCGCGTGCGCAGTGCGCCGGAGTGCCAGCGAACGAGCAGCCAGACCGCGAGCGCCGCGATGAGGACACCGACCAGCGCCTCCGCCGCGTCTTGTGCGCGCTGCGGCAGGTAGGCGCGCCAGAGAACGATCGGCAGTCCGAGCAGGAAAAGCGACGTCGCGTGGCCGCCGCCCCATGCGAGCCCGAGCCGGGCGGCATTGCGCACCGGTACCCCCTTGCCGGCAGCGAGCGTCGTCACCGCCGCCAGATGGTCGGGGTCGCTCGCGTGGCGAAGGCCGAGGACGAGAGAGATCGCGAGCACGACGAGGAGCGTCCCACCGCTGGAAAGCCCGGCGAGGGTGTGGTCGAGACCGAACATGGGCCTATCGTCCCGGCCGACCGCCGCAATCGCATCCGGTGCGCCCCGTAGCCGACCCGCAGGGAATCCGCGACTAGAATCCGCCCCCTTCCGTGGCCGCGCAGACACATCGCAGGCGCCGGATCCGCAAGCTCCGCCTCCTGGCGCTCGTCGCCGTCCTCGGCGTTCTCGCGGTGACCGCGTTCTCCTACGGCGTCGTCCTCGCCGTCGGGCAGCAGCTCAGCGGGCTCGACCCGTTCCGCCACCAGCACGAGCAGGTGGACGGGTACGTCTACGCGGCCGACGGCCACACGATCCTCGCAGTCCTACGGGGGTCGCAGAGCCGGGTGCTCGTCCCTTCGAGCGCGATCTCACCCTGGATCAAGCAGGCGATCGTCGCCACCGAGGACAAGCGCTTCTACCAGCACCGCGGCGTCGACATCCGTGGCATGGCGCGCGCGCTCGTGGCCGACATCCGCCACAAGGGGGCGGTGCAGGGAGGCTCGACGATCACGCAGCAGTTCGTGAAGAACGCGCTCACGGGCAACGAGCGCTCCGTCACGCGCAAGCTGAAGGACGCCGCGCTCGCGTGGCAGCTCGAGCAGAAGTGGACGAAGGACCGGATCCTGACCGCCTACCTCAACACCATCTATTTCGGCAACGGCGCCTACGGGATCGAGCGGGCAGCGCGGACGTACTTCGGGCACGGCGCGGCGAAGCTGACGCTTCCCGAGGCCGCGCTCCTCGCCGGCATCCCTGAGGACCCGAGCCTGTACGACCCGGTGACGCATCCACTGGCCGCGCGCGCGCGCCGCACGACCGTCCTGCGGCTGATGCTCCAGCAGCACGTGATCGACGAGGGCCATTTCCGGTACGCGCAGCGTGCGCCGATGCCGCGGCCCCAGGATGTCCACCTCTCCGGCGTGCAGGGGCAGGTGCCGTACTTCGGCGAGTACGTCAAGGAGCAGCTCATCGACCGCTTCGGCGCGGCAAACGTCTTCGGGAGCGGCTTCCGCGTCTACACGACGATCAACCTGCGGCTGCAAAAGCTTGCGCGCGACGCAGTCCAGAAGATCCTCCCGAGCCCCTACGGCCCGCAGGCGGCGCTCGTCGCGATCAACCCGACGACGGGGAGCGTGCTGGCAATGGTCGGTGGGCGCAACTTCCACGTCAGCCAGTACAACCTGGCGACCGCGCGCGAACGGCAAACGGGCTCGGCGTTCAAGCCGTTCGTGCTCGCGACCGCGCTGCGCGAGGGGATCTCGCCGCTGACGACCTACGTGTCGAAGCCGGTCTCGATCTTCCTCGGCAACAAGTACTGGAGCGTGCACAACTACGAGGGCGAATACCTCGGCCCGATCGATCTCGTCAAGGCGATCGCCGTCTCCGACAACTCCGTGTTCTCGCAGCTCACGCGCGATGTCGGACCAGTGAACGTCGTGAAGACCGCGCACGCAGTTGGCATCACCGGCCCGCTGCAGGGCTACTTCGCCATCGGGCTCGGCGTGGAGCCGGTGAGCGTGCTCGAGATGGCACGCGGATACGCGACATTCGCCAACGGCGGCGTCCGCGTGGACGGCACGGTGTTCGGGAACGAGCCGCGCGTCGTCACGAGGATCGAGAACGACACCCACAAGGTCGTATACGCGAACGTCCCGAAGGGCACGCGCGCGCTCTCCCCGGATGTCGACGAGCTCTTGACACAGCTTCTCGAAGGCGTCGTCACAGGAGGCACCGGCACAGCCGCGCAGCTTCCCGGCCGCGTCGTCGCCGGCAAGACGGGAACGACGGAGAACTACGGCGACGCATGGTTCTGCGGATACACGCCGCAGCTCGTGACCTGTGTCTGGGTCGGCTATCCCGACAAGCTCACACCGATGCTGCACGAGTTCCACGGCGGGCCGGTCGTCGGCGGCACGTATCCGGCGCTCATCTGGAAGGCGTTCATGCAGCCGGCGCTCGCTGCGATGAATGCGCAGCCGAAAACGTTCTCCTCGCCGCCGTACATGTCGACGGAGGCGCGCCGCGTCACCTATCGCGACGGGCGCGTCGAGCTCGACGACGGCCTTTGCAAGTCGACGTCGCTGATCGTGTACTTCGCCGGGCGCGCGCCCGGCCGCACCGCCGACTGCAAGCGCAATGAGGTCGACGTCCCGAACGTCGTCGGGTGGACGGTCGCGAGCGCTCGCACGCGCCTGGAGGCGCAGCCGCTCTCCGCACAACTTGTGTACAAGCCTGCGTCTGCCGGTCAGCGCATCGGGGTCGTGCTGCGTCAGTTCCCGGCGGGTGGAACGCTCTCGTCGTTCGACAAGGTCACGCTCGTGCTCGCAAAGCCGCTGCACGGGGTCGTCCCGCGCACGGTCGGGCTGACGCTCCGGGCCGCGCGCAGGCGCCTGGCGAAGCTCAGGCTCGTGCCGCAGGTGACCGGGACGACCGGACGGGTCGTCACGCAGAAGCCCGGGCCGGGCGTCGCCGCCGCCCCGGGGATGAAGGTGACGCTCGTCGTCAAGCCTTCGTGAACGGCCGGCTGAGAAAGGGCGAGCCCTGCAACCCGTACCGCCATCTCTGCTCCACCCCGCGCGTGATGCCGATGCGCGGCCCTTCGACGATGGCGGGCGTCCCCTCGCGCTCGATCAGCTCGAACGGCGGCGCGTCGAGCGGTAGCCCGTCGTGCTCGCGGGTTATCCCGAGCGCCTGACAGAGCTTTCCCGGACCAGAGCACAACCCACGTTCTGCGATGACGCCGCGACGCGCGCGCATCTCCTCGATTCCGTGCTCCGGCGCGAGCGCGCGGATGAGCGCCGCCTCCGCGCGGCCCTCGACGTCGCACACGAAATTGATGCACCAGTGGATGCCGTACGAGCGGTACACGTATGCATGCCCAGGCGGGCCGAACATCACGGCGTTGCGCGCCGTCTGCCCGCGGAATGCGTGGCTCGCGGGATCCTCCTCGTCGTAGGCCTCCACCTCGACGATCGGCCCGCCGACGCCGTCGACGAGGAGCGTCACGCCGATCAGGTCGGGCGCAACCTCGTGCACCGAGCGGGCGAAGAAGTCACGTCCGAGCACTGGCGTCGTATCGAAGCAGGACGGGGAAGAGCGCCGCCACGAGAAGCGTGCAGACGATGCAGCCGATGCCGCCGGACACGATCGAGAAGCGAAGGCTGGTCAACTGCGCCACGATTCCGGCCTCGAGGTTGCCGAGCGACGGCGTGCTCGCCACCTGCGCGAACTCGATCCCGCCGAGCCGCCCGCGCATGTGGTCGGGCGTGACGGTGAGGACGATCGTCGACCGGAAGATCGCGCTCACCTGGTCGGCCGCGCCGGCGATCCCGAGCAGCAGAAGAGCGAGCCACAGCGTGTGGGTGAAGCCGAACGCCGAGATGGCCGCGCCCCAGCCGCAGACGGAGAGGACGATCGCGCGGCCCTGGCGGCGGACACGCATCACCCACCCCGAGAGGAGCGACACGAGGAACGCGCCGACCGCGGGCGCCGCGAAGAGGTAGCCGACCGACGCCGGATTGCGGAACACGTGCTGAGCGAGCGCCGGGAATAGGGATGCGGGCATGCCGAGCACCATCGCGAAGGTGTCGATGAGGAAGAACGAGAGGACGAGGTGCTGCATGCGCACATAGCGGAAGCCGTCGACGATCGTCTGGAACGTCATGCGCGGCGCGCCCTCGTGCGGCGGCACCGGCGGGAGCCGAAACGCGAGGACGAGCGAAACGACGATCCCGGCGAGCGACACTGCATACGTCGCAGCGAACCCGATGGCGGTGATGAGCACGCCGGCGATCGCCGGGCCGATGACGAGCCCGAGATTGTTGTAGAGGCCGTTGAGCGCCGCGGCGGCCGGGAGCTGCTCGAGCGGGACAAGTCGGGCCGTCAGCGAGCGGATCGCGCCCGCGCCCAACGAGAACGACGACCACGCGACGAAGCCGAGGAAGAAGACGACGCCGACGTTCGGATGCCCTGCTGCGGAAACGACGACGAAGGCGGCGCACGCGACCGCGATTCCTGCGGTGCTTCCCAGCAGCAGGCGGCGGCGGTCGTGCGTGTCCGCGAGCGCGCCGCCGATGATCGTGAACACGACGAGCGGGACGAACTGCACGAGCGCGACGAGACCGACGTAGAGCGTCGAGCCGGTCAGCTGGTAGACCTGCACCGGGACGAGGACGAGCATCATCCGCCAGGCGACGTATGCGATCGACTGGCCGACCCAGAGCCGGCGGAACCCGGGCGACTCCCGCAGCGGCCCGACGTCCACCGCGAGCCGGCGGATGACGCCCGTCAAAAGAGCTGCTGCGCCTCGGGCGGCCCAGTCGTCCGCTCGAGCACGCGGCGCGCCCGCCGGCCGAGGTCGGCGAGGTCGACGCGGCCCTCTTCCGCGGCGGCGGCGAGCCGCTCGGCGAGGTCGAGCGCTTCATCGAACACGACGCTCGTCGTCGTGTCCTGGCCCATGTCGGCGAGGATCGTCCGCTCGGTCCGCGAAGCGACGATTGGATCCGAGAGTCCGTCGATCCACACGCGCGTGCGGCGCCCGTGCCCGCGCTCGCCCGGCTCCAGCGGCTCGAGCGCGTAGATGCGGTCCGAGCGGGCCCACTTGCCGAACCCGAGGAAGATCATCCGCGGCGCCCGATCCGCCATACGGCGGACTATAGGCTGAAAGTGCTGCGCACTTTCAGCCTATGAGGTACCGCTTCGCGGAGCGCTCGCGGGCGAAGCCCGCGAGCTCTTACAGGTGTCGGCAACGGTTTTGTTCTGCGCGCGCGGCGGTGGGCTTTGCCCATCCCCGCGCGCTTGGTTCGGCCTCCGCTAACGATGCGCGTTAGCTCCGGCCTTGTCGGTTTGCAGAGCTCGAGCGTCTAAAGCGCCGTCGCGAGCACTTCAGCCACCCGCTCTTGCGCGTCGCGGTCGAGCGCGGTGAAGAAGGGAAGCGCGAGGGTGCGCGCGCTGGCATCCTCGGAGACGGGGCACATCCCCTCGCGGAAGCCGTAGCGCTCGCGCATGTACGGCTGCAAGTGGATCGAGGGCAGATAGCGGTTGTAGCCGATGCGCTCGCGCTCGAAGGTGGCGATGACTCGCTCGCGCGTGGCGTTGTCCGGCAGCGCGACGACGTAGACGAACCACGACCGCTTGTGATCGCCGTCGTCGCCCCAGGGCAGCTCGACGCCGGGGAGGTCGGCGAGAAGCTCGCCGTAGCGCTTCGCGACGGCGGCGCGCATCGCCAGGATCTCGTCGAGCTTCTCGAGCTGCCCGATGCCGATGGCGGCGCGAATGTCGTCGATGCGGTAGTTGAAGCCGAGGCGGACGTGCTCGAGCCACCCGCCCTCGTCACCGCGACCCTGGTTGCGCAGCGAACGCAAAAGGCGCCACTCCTGCTCCGAGTGCGTCGTCACCATTCCGCCTTCACCCGTCGTCATCTGCTTGTTCGGATAGAAGGCGAAGACCGCGCTCGGCCCGTGCGAGCCGAGCGGCGCGCCCTTGTACTCCGCACCGAGTGCCTCGCACGAGTCGTCGATGAGCGCGAGGCCGCGCCGGTCGGCGATCGCACGCAGCTCGTCGAGCTCGCACGGGTACCCGAAGATGTCGACGGCGACGATGGCCTTCGTCCGTGGCGTGATCGCCGCCTCGACCGCCGCCGGATCCATGTTGAGCGTGCGCGGATCGATATCCGCGAACACCGGCACGCCCCCCTCATAGATGAAGCAGTTGGCGGTCGCCGCGAACGAGTACGGGGTCGTGACGACCTCGTCGCCCGGCCCGATTCCCGCGGCAACGCACAGGAGATGGAGACCGGCCGTCCCCGATGACACGGCGGCGGCGTACGGCGCGCCCACCTTGGCCGCGAACAGCTCCTCGAAGCGGTCGACCTTCGGCCCGAGCGACAGGCGCCCCGAGCGCATCACCTCGACGACGAGCTCCTCCTCGCGCTCGTCGAGATACGGCCCCGAGAGCGGAACCGCGCCGACTTCCTGCTTCACGCCTGCGTGCGGCTCGGCGCGTACTCGAGCCACTGGGCCCAGCGCTCGCTGCGCCCGTGCACGGTGTCGAGATAGGCCTGCTGCAGCTCGAGCGTGACCGGGCCCGGCGGCCCGACGACCTGATCGTCGATCTCGCGGATCGGCGTCACCTCTGCGGCCGTACCCACCATGAACACCTCGTCTGCGAGATAGAGGTCGGTGCGGATCAGCGGCTTCTCGACGACGCTGTACCCCAAGTCCTGCGCGATCTGGATGATCGTGTCGCGTGTGATGCCGACGAGGATCGACGCGGAGAGGTCAGGCGTGTACACGACGCCGTCGCGGACGATGAACACGCTCTCGCCCGAGCCGTCGGCGACGTAGCCCTCGGCAGTGAGGAGGATCGCCTCCTGGTAGCCGGCGCGCACGGCCTCACCGACCGCGAGCATCGAGTTGACGTAGACGCCCGTCGCCTTCGCCGCGTGCGGAATGACGTTGGGGCCGACGCGCTGCCAGCTCGAGATCTTCACCCGGATGCCGTTGCGGAGCGCGTCGTCGCCGAGGTACGTCCCCCACGGCCACGACATGATCGCGACGTCGACGGGGTTCCCTTGCGACCCGACGCCGAGCTGGCCGTAGCCGAAGTACGCGATCGGCCGCAGATAGCACTCGGGGAGCTCGTTCGCGCCGACCACCTCCCAGGCGGCGGCCTTCAGCTCCTCGACCGAGTACGGCAGCTCCATGTACAGGAGCTTCGCGGAGCGCTCGAGGCGCTCCATGTGCTCGGTCAACCGGAAGACGGCCGTGCCGCGCTCGGTGTCGTACGCGCGAATGCCCTCGAAGACGCCCGATCCGTAGTGGAGGCCGTGCGTGCCGACGTGGACCGTTGCGTCCGCCCAGTCGACGAGCTCGCCGTTCATCCAGATCTTGCTCGTCTCCTGCATGGTCACCATCGTACCCCTCGGATCCGCGGTCAAGACGCCGTGAGATCGCCGATCTCCGCTTTGGCGAGCTGCGCGAGGTCGGACGGCGCCAGGCCCGCCATGTGCCGATCGGAGCCGGCGCCGATCCACACGATCTCGTGTCGCAGCAGGCTCCGGTCCATGAGGACGCGCGAGACGTGCGGGGCCGGGAACGGCGCGACCGCGCCCGGCTCGAAGCCGGTCGCTGCGACGACTTCCTCGGGTCGAGCCACTCGAGCGTCGCCGATGCAGAGCTTCGTTGCGTCCGCCCGCTTGTCACCCGGGACGAGCGCGAGCACCGGCTGCCCGTCGCAGACGAAGACGAGCGACTTGACGATCTCTGCGCGCGTGCATCCCACTGCGCGAGCGGCGTCTCCGGCGGTCGGCGTCCCGTCCGGGAACTCCTCGATCCGCGCGTCGACCGCGGCTGCGCGCAGAACGGCGGCGACGCGCTCGACGGGCTCCGGCCAGCTGTTCACTGGTCGCTACAGCTCGATCACGCGGGCGTCGTCGAAGCCCTCGGCGCGGATGCGCTCGACGAGCTCCGCGGGCGGCCGCGTGTCGACGCTCAGCACCATCAGCGCCTTGCCGCCGCGGCGGCTGCGTGAGACGGTCATGTTCGCGATGTTGACGCCCGCGTCGCCGAAGAGCGTGCCGACGCGACCGATGACGCCGGGCACGTCGTCGTAGCGGAAGAGCACGAGCAGCGGATCGAGCTCGAGGTCGAGGTCGAAGCCGAGCGCGCGCACGAGCCACGGCCGGTTCTCGCTGCCGATCGTCGTGCCGGCGACGCGCGTGCTCTCTTCGCCTGTGCGAACCTCGACGCGCAACAAGTTCGTATAGTCGCGCGCGGACTGCGAGCGCTCCTCGCGAACCTCGATGCCGCGCTCGCGCGCGATGAGCGGCGCGTTGACGTAGTTGACCGGACGGTCCGCGCGTCCTTGGAACGCGCCGTTCAGCGCGGCGACAGTGAGCAGGCGCGTGTCGTAGTCCGTGAGCCCGCCGTACGCCGTGATGACGATCTCGTCCGCCCTGCCCCCGGCGAGCTCGAGCGCGAGCCGGCCGAGCTTCGCCGCGAGCGGGACGTACGGCCCGAGCACCTCGAGGTCTTCCGCACCGATCGCGGGGATGTTGACGGCGTTCGTGACGAGACCGCCCTCGAGCGCCGCGGCAACCTGCTCGGCGACGATCACGCCGGCGCGATCCTGCGCCTCGTCGGTGGAGGCGGCGAGGTGCGGCGTGACCACGACGTTGTCGAGCTCGAGCAGCGGGCCCGAGTACGGCTCCGCCGAGTAGACGTCGAGCGCCGCGCCGGCGACCTTTCCCGATTGCAATGCGTCGAGGAGCGCGTCCTCGTCGACGAGCTGCCCTCGCGCGGCGTTGACGAGACGCACGCCCTCGCGCATGCGCGCGAACGCAGATGCGTCGATCGACTGCCGCGTCTCGTCGTTCAGCGGCAGGTGCAGCGTGATGAACTCGGCGACGTCGTAGACGTCCCCCGGCGTCTCCAGGCGCTCGACGCCGAGCTCGCGGAAGCGGTCGGAGGCCACGTACGGGTCGTAGGCCACGACGCGCATGCCGAGGCCGAGCGCGCGCCGCGCGACCTGCTGGCCGATCCGTCCGAAGCCGAGAACGCCCAGTGTCTTCCCGGCGAGCTCGATCCCGCCGTATGCCTTCCGTTCCCACCGGCCCTGCTTCAGCGCGGCATGCGCCTGCGGGATGTTCCGCGCGAGTGCGACGAGCAGGCCGATGGTGTGCTCGGCGGCGGAGACGACGGTCGACTCGGGCGCGTTCGCGACGACGATGCCGCGGCGCGTCGCCGCGTCGACGTCGACGTTGTCGACGCCGACTCCCGCCCGGCCGATCACCTTCAGGTTCGTCGCACGCTCGATGACATCGGCGGTGAGCTTCGTCGCCGATCGCACCACTATCGCGTCGTACTGCCCGACGATGTCCTCCAGCGGCGACTCGAGGTCGACGTCGACGTCGAAGCGCTCGCGCAGGAGGTCGACGCCGGCGTCGGCGATCGACTCGCGAACGAGGATCTTCACGCGACCGATGAGTGCTCGTATGCCTCGAGCGCCGCAGCGACGGCGACGCCGCGCTCGGCGTCGGCGCCGAGCTCGCCGAGCACGAGCTCGATCGCGGCGAGCGCGGTCGTGATGTCGAAGACGTCGAACCAGCCGATGTGACCGATGCGGAAGATCTTCCCCTTCAGGTCGCCCTGGCCGTTTGCGAGCGTCATGCCGAAGCGGCTGCGAACGCCGGAGATGATGTCGCCAGAGTCGATCCCGTCAGGCGAGCGGACGGCGGTGACGACGGCGCTTCGGTCCTCATCGGGCGAGAACAGCTCCAGGCCCAACGCCTTCGCGCCGGCCCGGGCGGCACGGCCGAGTCGCACGTGCCGCTCGAACGCGGCGTCGAGGCCCTCCTCGAGGAGGAGGCCGAGCGCGACGTCGAGCGCGGCGACGAGCGAGACGGGCGGCGTGAACGGCGCGTCGAGCTTCCGCTGGGCGTTGCGCGTTCGCTGCCAGTCGAAGAAGAAACGGGGCGTGGAGCCGACAGCGGCGAGGGCCGCGTCGGAGACGGCCGCGAGCCCGAGGCCCGGCGGCGTCATCAGCGCCTTCTGCGACCCGGAGACGACGGCGTCGAGGCCCCACGCGTCGGTCTCGCACGGAACGGCGCCGAGGCTCGAGACCGCGTCGACGACGACGAGCGCGCCCGCCTCCTTCGCAGCGGCGGCAATCGCCTGTACGTCGGCGACGACGCCGGTGGACGTCTCGGACTGGACGATCCACACGGCCTTCGCCTGGCGCTCGGCCAGGCGCGCGCGGACGTCCTCGGGGTCGGGCGTCTCACCCCAGGCGTAGCGGAGCTCGTCGACGTCGGCGCCGTACGCCTTCGTCATCGCGATCCAGCGCTCGCCGAAGCTGCCCGCCGACACGACGAGATGGGGGTCGCCCGGCGAGACGAGGTTCACGACCGCCGACTCGAACGCCCCCGTCCCCGACGAGGTGAAGAGCAGGACGTCAGACTCCGTGCGGCAGACCTCGCGCAGACGCGCGAGGCACCGCTCGTAGACCGGCCGGAAATCGGGGCTGCGGTGGTGGACGACGGGCGCGCCCATCGCCGCCAGGACCGCCGGCGGCACCGGCGTAGGGCCCGGCGTGAACAGGTACCGCTTCACCGCTGCCACACTACCGCCGGTCGTGGACGCTCTCCTCGCATTCGCCGCTGCGTTGATCGCTTTACGCCTCGCGGGCGCGCTCGCCCGCCGCTGGCGCGCGAGCGGCCGGGCCGAGCTCCGTATCTGGGCGTGGTCGCTCGCCGCATACGCGGTCGCCGCTGCGGCGATCGCCTGGGGCGAGGCTGCCCAGTGGGACGCCCGTGCGTTCCGCGTCTACTACGCGGCCGGCGCGCTGCTGACCGCGCCGCTCCTGGGCGCCGGCTCCCTGGCGCTCGCGGGTGTTCGACGCGCCGGCTCGATCGCGCTCGGCTACGCAGGGCTCGCGATCGGCGTCGCGCTCGCGATGCCCGTCCACGGGGCCTTCGCCGCCCACGGGATCCCGCCGGCGCAGGACCACCTCGCCTTCGCTCCCGCTCGCCTCCTCGCGATCGCGGCGAACGTCCTCGGCACGGGAGCCGTCGTCGTCGTCGCCCTCCGCTCGTTTCGGCGGCGTCCGCTCGGAAACGGCCTCATCCTCTCGGGAGTAGCCGTCGCCGCCACCGGAAGCGCGCTCGGAGGCCTCGGAGCAGGTGGCGCATCTGGGTCAATTGCCCTCGGAGCAGGCCTTTTGTACTGCGGGTTCGTGGCGCCCGCAACAGTCCCGAGAAGGTTTATTCACACGGTCTTTACGAAATCGCCCCTAGGGTGACCTGACGCATAGCCGCGCCGAGCGGTATTGCCCCCGTGCGGCGGGGGTTGTCACGCCCGTTCGGCCCACGACCGTGCAAGCGACCCTGGGGAGGACCCTTTGCGGCGATTACTCCTGGCTTCGGCCATGTTGTTCCTGTTCTGCGTCTCTGCGGCCTTCGGCGCCCAGCAGCGGGTGAAGACGGTCGAGCATTCGAGCCACTCGCGCCACGCGGCGGCCGTCCACTATCTCGAAGGGCAGCTTCAGCGCTACGAGCAGAAGACCTGGTACTGGCAGCGCCTGACAGGCGCACCCCGGACCGATACCGCCGGCAGGCGGCTCGCGGCGATGGGGGTCTCCGACCTGAAGCGCATTGTGCTCATGTGGGAGCGGCGCGCCCGCAAGGCGCACCGGTTCGCCCAGCATCCCCCGCACATGCGGCAGTGGATGTGCATCCACCACTACGAGGGCGCCTGGAACGACGTCGGCGGCCCGTACTGGGGCGGCCTGCAGATGGACATCGGCTTCCAGCAGCACTACGGCGGCTGGCTCCTGCGGATGAAGGGCACTGCCGACCACTGGACGCCGCTCGAGCAGATCTGGACCGCGGAAAAAGCTTCCCAGAGCAGGGGTTTTTGGCCCTGGCCGAACACCGCACACCTGTGTGGTCTGATCTGAGGCGCCCCGCGTGACATCGTCTTGACTTGACAACGACGTCAACATGATGTCATAGTGCCGTCATGCAGATCGACGGCTACGTCCAGGCGCTCCGCGACGACCTCGCCCGCGTCGCTGCGGTCGGCGACGAGTCGACCGCCCGCGCGGCCGAGCTCCTGTCCGTCGCGCTCGAGGCCGCGGTCGGCCGACGCCTCCTCGAGGCGCTCGGGGAGGCCGCCCTCGAGCTCAACTCCCAGCTCGAGAGCGGCCGGGTCGAAGTCCGATTCGCCGGCAGCGACCCCGAGCTCGTGTACGTCCCCGACGAGGAAGCCGCCCCGTCGGAGACCGCCGACGAGGCGTTCACCGCCCGCATCACGCTGCGTCTGCCCGAGAGCCTCAAGAACCGGCTCGACGCGGCCGCCGCCCTCCACGGCACGTCCGTCAACACGTGGCTCGTGCAAGTGCTCCAGCGCACGCTCGAGCCGCGCCCCGCGTCCGGTGGCAGTCGCCGCCGGCTGACCGGCTACGGCCGGAGCTGAAAGGAGTCGAGATGATGATCCTCAGCCCGCCCCCGACCGTCCGCATCCACTGGATCTACGAGGACCCCTCCGGGGATCCCGTGTCCGCCGTCCGTACCGCCGCCTGAGATGGCCGTACAGACCTTCAACACGCCCGAGCCCATCAGGCTCGAGATCGCCATTCCGGCCGGCGACATCGAGGTGGAGACGGTCGACGGCGCCGAGTCGACGATCGAGCTCATAGGCACCGACCGGCTCGTCGAGCAGACCGAGGTCATCCACAACGGCCGGACGATCTCGGTGCACTTCAAGAAGCGCTTCGGCCTGCGAATCGAGATCGGCGACCTCACCTGGGGATCGGGGACGCTGCGCGTGCGCGCACGCGTGCCGCACGGGAGCGACGCCGTGCTCTCCACCGCTGCCGCCGACATGGAGCTGAACGGCCGCTTCGCCGCACTCGAGACGAAGAGCGCCGCGGGCGACCTCGTCGTCAACGGCGACGTCGCCGGCGACGCGCGCATCAAAACGGTCAGCGGCGACGTTCGCGTGCGCACCATCGGCGGCGATCTCACCGCGCAGTCGGTGTCCGGCGACGTGACCGCGACCTCCGTCGGAGGCGACGTCTCGGCGAAGTCGGTATCCGGCGACGTCCGCATCGAGTCGGCGCGCGATGGACACGTCACCGTCCAGTCGGTCTCGGGCGACATCGAGGTCGGCGTCGCGCCGGGAACGAACCTCGACGTCGACGCCGGATCCGTCTCTGGCGACCTCAGCTCCGAGGTGCCGCTCGGCAGCGAGGTCGGCGCCGTCGGTGACGGCCCGATGCTCGTCGTGCGCGGCAAGACCGTCAGCGGGGACTTCAAGGTGTTCCGCGCGGCGTGAAGCCGGTCCCGCTTCGCAAGAACCGGGACTTCCTGCTGTTGCAGTCCGGGCAGGTGCTGTCGACCATCGGGTCGGAGTCGACCGCGATCGCCTACCCGCTCGTCGTCCTCGCGATCACCCACTCGCCGGTCAAAGCCGGCGTCGTGGGCTTCGCGCGCATCGTCCCGTGGGCGCTGTTCGGGCTCGTCGCCGGCCTCGCGGTCGACCGGTTTCCGCGCAAGGCGATGATGCTGACTTCCGACGTCGTGCGAGCCGGCGCCGTCGGCAGCATCGCGGTCGCCGCCGCCGTCGGGCACCTCACCTTCGCCCACGTCACCGCGGTCGCGTTTCTCGAGGGCTCGATGTACGTCTTCTTCAACATCGCCGAGGTCGGAGCGCTGCGGTCGGTCGTACCGACCGAGCAGCTGCCGACGGCTGCGGCGGCCGAACAGGCGCGGTATTCCACCGTGACGATCGTGGCCCCGCCGCTCGGGGGATCCCTCTTCGGGCTCGGGACCGCGCTCCCGTTCGTCGCCGGTGCCGTCTCCCCGGCATTCTCGCTCGCGACGCTCCTCTCCATCCACACGCGGTTCGAGGAGGAGCGCGAGCGCGATGAGTCGCCGCTGCGGACCCAGCTCGCGGAAGGCTTTCGCTTTCTGTGGCAGCGCCCGTTCATCCGCACGTGCGCGCTCTTCGCCACGTGGACGAACCTCGTCTTCGAGGGAATCCTGCTCGCGTTCATCGTCGTCGCGCGGCGGCAAGGACTGTCGAGCGCCGAGATCGGCGCGTTGATCGCCGGAATCGGCATCTGCTCACTCCTCGGCTCGGCCGCGGCGCCGAGTCTTCACCGACGCATGTCGATGCGCGCGATCGTCGTTGCCGGCTTCTGGGTCCAGCTCACGGTCGCCGCGTTCGTCGCGTACCCGAGCGTCTACGTCCTCGTCGGATCGATTGCGCCGTTCGCGTTCTTCGCCCCGACCCTGACCGCGGTGGTCATCGGCTACCGCGTCGCGGTCACGCCCGACCGGCTCACGGGCCGAGTCAACAGCATCGCGCGCTCGATCGCGCTGTGCGGGGCGCCGCTCGGCCCGCTCGCGGCGGGCATCCTCCTGGGCGCGTTCTCGGCGCGCACCGCAGTGGCCGTGTTCACGGTTCTGCTCGTCGTGCTCGCCGTCGTCGGATCGCTCTCTCCGTCGATCCGGAACGCGCCCAGCCTCACCGAGCTGGAGCCGCTCCCTACGGAGCCGCGAGTCGTTCCCGAACCAGCCGGTTGACGACCTGCGGGTCGGCCTTGCCCTGCGTCTCCTTCATCACCTGGCCGACGAAGAAGCCGAGCACGCCCTCCTTGCCGCCGCGATACGTCGCCACCTGGTCAGGGTTCGCGGCGATGACCGAATCGACGATCGGAGCCAGCGCCGATTCGTCGCCGACGGCCGCCTGCGCGAGATAGTCGGCCGCGTCGATACGACCGGCGGCCGCCTTTGCGAACGCCTCGTCGAGTGCCTCGCGCGTGACGTTCGCCTGCAGGATCGACGCGAGCGCGGCGGCGTTCTCCGGCAGGAACTCGCCGCGGTTCATGGCGACCGCTGACGCGGTCGCCCAGGGCACGCCCTCCGCGACAAGGAGCACCGCTCTTCGCTCGTTGCCCGTCATCACGAGTTCCATCGCGCGCTCGAAGCCGATTGCCTCGGCGAGCCGCGTGATACGCGCGGCCGGTAGCTCCGGGAGCTCGCTGCGCAATCGCTCGACGAGCTCCGCCGGCGGCTCGACCGGGACCAGGTCGGGCTCGGGGAAGTAGCGGTAGTCGTCGGCCTCCTCCTTCGAGCGGTGCACGGTGAGCCGGTCGGTGTCGGGGTCGTAGTCGTACGTCGACTGGGCGACGTCCTCCCCCGCCTCGTGCGCGGCGACCTGCTGCCGTACGGCCGCTTCGATCGCGCGGCCGATGAACGTGAAGGAGTTCATGTTCTTGATCTCCCAGCGTGGGCGGAAGCCCTCCTCCCCGCGCTTGCGGACGGACACGTTCACGTCGGCGCGGAGCGTGCCCTTCTCCATCTCCGCGTCGGAGATGCCGAGCTCGACGATCGTCTGCCGGAGCAGCCGCATGAAGCGGAGCGCCTCGTCGGCTGAATGCATGTCCGGCTCGGAGACGATCTCGAGAAGCGGCGTGCCGCCCCGGTTGAAGTCGACGAGTGACGCCGTCGCACCGATCGACCGGCCGGTCGCGCCGCCTGCGTGGACCGTCTTCGCCGCGTCCTCCTCGAGGTGCGCGCGCACGATGCCCACGACCTCCTCGCCGTCCTCGGTCGGCACCGCGAGCCTGCCGCGGCCGCACAGCGGCGCCTCGTACTGGCTGATCTGGTAGCCCTTCGGCAGGTCGGGATAGAAGTAGTTCTTGCGCGCGAAGACTGCGCGCTCGGCGATCGCACAGTCGAGCGCCAGGCCGAGCTTGATCGTGTACTCGATCGCGCGCCCGTTCGGAACGGGAAGCGCCCCCGGGTGCGCGAGGCACACCGGGCACGTGCGCGAGTTCTCGTGCGCGCCGTACTCGAGGGCGCAGCGGCAGAACATCTTGGTACGAGTCTTCAGGTGCGCGTGCACCTCGAGGCCGATGACCGGTTCCCAGTCAGACACGCAATCGCTCCCGCGCTTCCTGCAGCGCGCGCTCGATGTCCTCGCGCACCTCGACCATGCCGATCCGGTGCTCGAGCGCGCCGTGCGTCTCGATCAGCCAGAGCTCGCGCTCGCCGGCCTCGAGCTGGAGCTTGACGTCGCCGATGAGGACGGCGCGCGAGCCGTCGAGGACGCGCGGCCGCATGCCGAACACGCGCTCGACCACGGGGACGAACTCGGCCGCCGGATCCTCGAACCTCATCGGCCGATCCTCGGCCAATGAGCGAGGAGGGGGCTCGTGGGGAAACATGGTTTCCCCCACGGGAGCGAGCCGAAGGCGAGCGACCTCATCGCAGCCGTTCCGGGACGACGTCGAAGGCGATCGCCTGCTCGAGCGCGTGACCGACGCGAAAAAGGGTGTTCTCGGAGAACTGCGGCCCGATCAGCTGCAGGCCGACCGGCAATCCCTGGGAGAGGCCGCACGGGATGTTCAGCCCGGGCAGGCCCGCCATGCACGACGGGATGGTGAGGAGGTCGGACGCGTACATCGCCAGCGGATCGGCCGTGCGCCCGCCGAGCTCGAACGCGACCGTCGGCGACGTCGGCGTGACGAGCACGTCGAAGCGCTGGAACGCATCCGCGTGCTCGCGCGCGATGACCGTCCGCACTTTCTGCGCCTGGCCGTAGTAGGCGTCGTAGTAGCCGGCCGAGAGCGCGTACGTGCCTACGAGGATGCGGCGCTTCGGCTCGTCGCCGAAGCCCTCATCGCGCGTGTGCGTGTACATCTCCAGCCGGTCGGCCGCGTGCGGCGAGCGGTAGCCGTAGCGGACGCCGTCGTAGCGCGCGAGGTTGGACGACGCCTCCGCGGGCGCGATCAGGTAGTAGCACGGCAGCCCGAAATCGACCGAGCGCGGCAGTGAGCACTCCCCCACGTCGGCGCCGAGCTGGCGGCAGAGCTCGATCGTGCGCTCGACCGCGGCGCGCACGCCGGGCTCGATCGCCTCGTGCTCGTTCAGCTCGCGCGGGATGCCGACACGCAGTCCCTTCAGGTCTCCGCCTTGTGGGAGGACGACCTCCGGGACGTCGACCGTCGTCGAGTCGCAGTGGTCGCGTCCGGCGATGATCGAGTACAGGTACGCGCAGTCGCGCACGGTCCTCGCGACCGGGCCGACCTGGTCGAGGCTCGACGCGAACGCGACGATCCCGTAGCGCGACACGGTGCCGTACGTCGGCCGGAGGCCGACGTTCCCGCACAGCGCCGACGGCTGCTTGATCGAGCCGCCGGTGTCCGAGCCGAGCGCCCACGGCGCGAGCCCCGCCGACACCGCCGCGGCCGAGCCGCCACCGGACCCGCCCGGCACGCGCGCCGGGTCCCACGGGTTGTGCGTCGGCCCGTAGGCCGAGTTCTCGGTCGACGAGCCCATCGCGAACTCATCCGTGTTCGTCTTGCCGAGGACGCGCAGACCGTGGGCCTTGCAGCGCGCCGCGACGGTCGAGTCGTACACGGGGACGTAGCCCTCGAGGATCTTCGAGCCGGCGGTCGTCGGGATCCCCTTCGTCCCGATCACGTCCTTGAGCGCGATCGGGACGCCGTCGCCGTGGGTGGGCTCGCAGACGTGCAGATAGCAGTGCAGCTCGGGGTCGCGCTCGCCGATCGCCTCGAGGTAGGCGCCGAAGAGCTCGTCGCCCGAGATCTCCTTGCGATCGAGCAGGTGCTTCGCGCCCTCCGCCGACAGCCGCAGGGTGTCGATCACGACGACCCGCCCGGGGGCACGCGGAAGAAGTCGCCCTCGCGGTCGGGTGCGTTGCGAAGGGCGTCCTCGACCGATAGGCAGGGGCGCGGCTCGTCCTCGTCCCAGACGTTGACGACGTCGAGCGGGTGCGACGTGGCCGTGACGTCGCGCAGGTCGAGCTCCGCCACCTTCGAGACCGCGGCGAGGATGTCGTTGAGCTGCACCTCGAGGCGCGCGAGCTCGTCCTCGCGCAGCTCGAGGCGCGCCAGATGGGCGACGTGGAGGAGCAAATCGCGCGATATCTCGGTCATGGCTTGATCCTTCCAGAAACGACGAGGGCCCCTGTCGGGGCCCTCGCGCATCTGAGTCCGACGGGTTCCTAGATCGCCTGGACGTTCGCGGCCTGCGCGCCCTTGGGGCCCTGCACAACCTCGAACGACACGCGCTGGCCTTCGGTCAGCGACTTGTAGCCGTCCCCAGCGATCGCCGAGAAGTGGACAAAGACGTCATCGCCGCCTTCGCGCTCGATGAAACCGTAGCCCTTCTCGTTCGAGAACCACTTCACGGTGCCCTCAGCCAACTCTTCCTCCTACATGACTACAACGACGGCGAAGCCGCCGACCGACGGTAAGCGCGCCGAGTTTAGGCTCAGTGAGCGGGATCCGCAAGGTCCCGGGCCCGTCTCGCCCGGGCGGCGGTGACGGTGTTTTGGAGCACCATCGCGATCGTCATCGGGCCGACGCCGCCCGGAACGGGCGTGATGTACCCCGCGCGCTCCGCGCTCGCAGGGTCGACGTCGCCAAAAAGGCCGTCGTTCGTGCGCGTCAGTCCGACGTCGATGACCGCCGATCCCGGCTGCACCATGTCGGCCCTCACCATGTGCGGCTGCCCGACGGCGGCGACGAGGATGTCCGCCTCGAGCGTGTGGCGCGCGAGGTCGCGCGTCCGTGAGTGACACGTGGTCACGGTCGCATTCGCGGCGAGGAGGAGCTGCGCCATCGGCTTGCCGACGATTCCCGAGCGGCCGATGACCACGGCGTTCGCGCCGCTGAGCGGGATCTCGTACTCCTCGAGCATGCGCATCACGCCGAGCGGCGTCCCCGGGACGAGCGTCGGGCGGCCGAGATAGAGGCGGCCGGCGTTCGTCGGATGAATCCCGTCGATGTCCTTCGCGGGGTCGATGGCATCGATGATCGTCGCCTCGTCGATGTGACCCGGCAGAGGGAGCTGCACGAGGAGGCCGTCGACGGCGTCGTCCGAGTTGAGCTCTGCGATGAGGGCGAGGACGTCGTCCTGGCTCGTGTCCGCAGGGATGCGGTGGTCGAACGCCTCGATGCCGGCGGCGGCAGCCGCCTTCTGCTTGAGGTTGATGTAGATGTGCGAGGCCGGGTCGTCGCCGACGAGGACCGTGGCGACGCCCACGTGATCGAGCTCGGCCACCGACGCGGCCACCTCCTCGCGCACCTTGGCGGCGAGCGTCTTGCCGTCGATGAGGGTGGCGGTCATCCCCGCGAGGTTAGACCTTTTCGATCAACGCCAGTTGCAGGTCGAGCAGTCCCCGCAGGTACTCGGTCACGAGCAGGAGATACCGCCGGCGATGAGGCAGGGCGGCCGCACTCGCCTCGGACTCGGCGATGAGCTCCTGCAGCTCGGCGATCTCGGCGCGTAGCGCACGCACGCTCTTCCGTGTCGCAGCCTCGCCGGCGAGATCTCCGACGAGCAGCCGGAGGAGGAGCTCGCTCTTCACCGGAGTGAAGCGCGTGGGCGTTCCCGCCCACTCTCGCACCGCCGCGAGGCCCTTCTCGGTCAACGTGTACACGGTGCGCTCACGCGTCTTCCCCGGCTCCTTGCGCGCGCGCAGGTACCCGAGGCGCGCGAGGCGTTTCGGCTCCGCGTAGTACTGGCTCTCGCCGGCCCAGTCGAGGATCCGGCCGCGGCGTGCCATCTGCAGGAGGTCGTGCGCGCCGGCGCCGCCGAGACCGACGAGGCCGAGGACCTCGTACGAGAACAGGCTCAACTCATCGCTTGACATAGCTACGGATCATAGGTTATAAGCTACGCATCATAGTTTCAAGGAGGGAGGATCCGATGATCCTGGTTACCGCCGGCACCGGACGGACGGGGTCGGCCCTGATGTGGGCCCTCCTCGAACGCGGCGCGCACGTCCGCCTGCTCGCACGCGACCCCGGCAAGGCGCGGACGCTCTTCGGGGACGAGGTGGAGGTCGCGACCGGCGATTTCGCGGCGGCGCTGGACGGCGTCGATGCTGTCTTCCTCTCCGGTCCGGACGACCCTCGCCGCGTCGCATGGGAACAGGCGGCGATCGACGCCGCCGGCGACCGCCGCATCGTCCGGCTGTCGACGATCGGCGCCGCACCCGGCTCTCGGGTGCCATTCTGGGATTGGCACGGCCAGGTCGACGAGCACCTGCGAGCGTCGCGTGCGCGCTGGACGATCCTCCGGTCGAGCTTCTTCACCTCGAACCTCCCGGCGATGGCAAGGGACGGCGTGGTCTACGCACCCGCAGGCGATGCGCGCATCGCGATGATCGATCCCGCGGACGTCGCCGCGGCCGCAGCAGACGTCCTCGTCGACGGAGGGCATGAGGGCGAGACGCTCGTCCTCGCCGGGCCGCACGCGGTGACGTTCGCGGAGGCGTCCGCTGCGCTCGGGCTCGCCTTCGTCGATGTCCCGCTCGACGCGGCACCTCCGGGGTTCCGCCCGCTCTTCGAGCAGTTGCGGGCAGGTGTCGTATGAGCATGTACGTCGTCGTTCGCGAAGCGGGGCCGGCGTGGGAGCCGGGCGGCATCTTCGACCAGAGCGGGGTCGCGGAGCACGCGGCATTCATGAACGGTCTCGGTGAGGCAGGCTTCGTCCTCTTCGCCGGGCCGCTCGCAGGGAGCGAAGCGGGTCGCGTACGCGCGCTGCTCCTCATCGACGCCGAGAGCGAGAGGGAGATCGAGACGCGCTTCGCGGCCGACCCGTGGGTGGCGAGCGGTCACCTCCACACCGTCAGCGTCGAGCCGTGGAACGTCCTGGTGGGAACCGAACGGCTCGGCGCGCTCCTCGCCCGCTCCTGAAGCGATACTCCGCGCATGGCGCGGCTGCCGAGAAAGAACGATCCCGACTCGGTCGCGGCTCGCCAGGAGGCGCTCGGGCTCGACGGCGAGGTCACGAGCATCGACCTCACGGCGTACGCGAAAGCGGCCGAGTCGATCACCGGCGCAGCCGTCATTCCCGTCTCCGTCGCGCAGCTCTCGATCTCGCTCGGGGAGTACGCGCTCTCCGACCACGGCGATGTGGTCGAGACGGGACGCCGGCTGGAGGACGTCGTCGTCCCCCTCGCGCACACGGAGGGAAGCCTGACCGCGTCGCTCCAGCGCGGGGCGCTCGCCGTCGAGGAGTCGGGCGGCTTTCGCACATATGTCGTAGCGGACCGGATCACCCGCGCGTCGTGCTTCGTCTGCCGCGACGCCGGGGACGCCCTCACGCTCGCACGGTGGATCGAGGAACGCGTCGACGAGATGCGCGAGTGGCTCCGCGCAGCCGACATCGCCGAGCTGTCGAGGCACGCCGTGCTGCGCGAGGTGAAGACGCACGTCGTCGGGCCGATGTGCCACGTCCTCTGGCGCTGGACGACGGGCGACGCCGTCGGTCCGAACATGATGACGAGGAATGCGTACGCGCTGAACATGGCGTTCGTCATGCCGAACGCGCCCGTCCCGGTCGAGCGCGCGATGCTCGAGGCGAACATGGGCGGTGACAAGAAGCCGTCCTACGAGTACT
>CAZXZX010000067.1:0-16693 GCA_964645445.1 uncultured Gaiellales bacterium | reverse complement strand
AGCCATGTCGCGACGAAGAGCGCGACCACGAGATAGCCGATGTGGCCGAGATCGAGGCGTTGGAGAAGGCGCCAGAAGGTTCCGTGGAGTGCGAGCTTGGTGGCGAGTACTTGCAGCAGTTCGACGGCGCCGACGAGCCATGCGACGGCGACGGAAAGGCTTGTGACGCTGAGGTTGTAGTAGACCTTTCGGATCGGGCTCGAGAACGCCCAGCCGTATGCGTGGTTCATGAATGCGCCGTCGGCGGTGTCCATGAGGCTCATGCCGGCGGCGAAGATGAGCGGGAGCGAGATGACGGCGAGGAATGGGGTGTGGTGTGTCGCGACGCCCGCGGCCACGGCTAGCAGTGCGATTTCGGTGGCGGTGTCGAAGCCGAGTCCGAATAGGAGGCCGAGGGGGTACATCTTCCAGCTGGTGTCGATTCGGCGGCCGACGCGCTTGAGCAGGACGCGGCTGAGGCATCCCTGGTTCTGCAGCGCGCCCTCGAGATCCTGTTCGGCGTAGTGCCCGCGCTTGATGCGCCGGAAGACGCCGACAACCTCGAGCAACACAAGCAGGTTCAGCGCACCGATCAGGAGGAGGAACGTTCCCGAGATCGAGGCACCAATGGTCGCTCCGTACGACTGGAACGTGGGGATGTGTGTGTTCAGCGTCTTCGCGGCGACAGTGAGGCAGGCGGTGAGCGCGAAGACGATGGTGGAATGGCCGAGCGAGAAGAAGAAGCCGGCGCCGAGCGGGCGCCTGCCGTCCTGCAGCAGCTTGCGGGTTGTGTTGTCGATCGCGGCGATATGGTCGGCATCGAACGCGTGCCGGAGGCCGAACGTATACGCGAGGGCGCCGAGTCCCGCGAGCGCTGGGTTGCGCGGCACGTAGTAGAGGAAGAGCCCGAACCCGAGAACGTGCAGGAGCCCGACCGCGCTCACGAATCCGCCGAGCCTCGTCCATTCGGCTCTCGTCAGGCCTGCGCGCATCAGTCGACAGGCTCGTGCGTGGGCGCCTCCGGCAGGCTCTGCTGTGTCACGGAGTCCTTGAACTCGCGCATGCCTGAGCCGAGCGAGCGTCCGATCTCTGGAAGGCGCTTCGCGCCGAAGAGCAGGAGCGCAAGCAGGAGCAGGATGGCAATGTGCATGGGGCTGGTGAGGCCGGTCATCGGTGGTCCTCCTCGATCGAGATGTCGTTGACGACGCCGCCGGCCACGGCGACATCGCGCCGAAGCGGCCGGTCGTCGAGCCAGAGCGTGTACGCGCCGGCGGGTAGCTGGTCGAACACGGCGGCGTAGAGCGGCCGCCCGCCGGCCGGCCGCTCGTGGACTTGTTTGTGCGTACGCGCGTTGTCGCGGCCGCGAGGGCTGATCTCGATCTCGGCGCCGTGCATATCCGCGCCGGTGGTGAGAACGAGTGCGCCGACGCCCGGCCCGATATCGAGCATCACGTGCTCGGGCCGGGCGTCCTTCGAATGGTGGTGATTGTGCGTCACGACGGCGTGTCGTACCCGTTGTGAGGCGTGCCGAGATACGGGAACGTGGACATGTAGCGGTCGCTCGACGGCGTGATGTACGACGAGACCGCCGCGATGGCACCGTCCGGCTTGTAGCTCGGTGCGACGAGCGGGTACGTCGCGCCCGCGATGGCTTTCAACTCGATCGAGACGACGTCGTCGGCGACGCGGCGTCCGTTCGGGAAGCCGGCGAGATCGCCGCCGACGACGCCGAGGGGGCTCGGGCTCTTCGCCGGCGGGATGGCGACGTTCAGCCGAAGCATGTCGGCCGGCGTCTTGCCGGTGAAGTTCTGGAATCCCGGGACGATCCCGCTCGGGATCCCGGTCAGCAGGATCGCCTCGAGGTCGGCACGGTCGGCGGTGAGGCTCTTCAGGTTCGGGAACGCGCCCGGATAGAGAACCGGAAGGAGCTTCGCGAGCTCCGGCTGCTTCACGTACTGGGCGAACGCGGCGTCCTGGACGGGGTCGAGCGCGTTCCACCGGTCCTTCTCCCCGACTGGCACGACCACCTCGTTGAAGAGCGGGTTGCCGAGGCGCGAGACCTGCACCCACGAGCCGCTCTTCTTCGTCCCGTTACTGTCCTTGATCTGCACCTTGCGGCGGCTCGCGCCGCCCCAGATGCCGAGGACCGCTGCCGCGCTCGACGGGTCGGAGGGTACGGCGCCGTTCCGCGTCAGCTTCGAGATCGGCACCTTCAGCACGATCGCGTGGATGTTCATCGACCTCAGTGGGTCCACGCTCGGCGCTGCGGGCGTTGGGATCAGATGTAGGTTCTGGATCGGACGGATGTCGCCGAGGTCGAAGATCGCGCCGAGGTCGACGAAGAAGCCGTCGCTGCGCTGTCCTGCGAACACGGTCTCGCCGGACGGCAGCTGGTGCACCGCCGCCGCCGCGAGCGCGGGATAGTTCGGCGTCGAGCGCGGACCGACATTGCACGGCGGCGAGGTCAGGTCGGCGCCGAGCACCTTGCCCTTGCCGTCCTGGGCGTGGCTTTGCGTCTTGCCGGATCCGTTCTCGTGGATGACGGAGACGGAGTAGAGCTGACGCTTGTTCCAGTTCGGATCGGCGAGCGACGCGATTGGCCCGGTGTTGTACAGAAATGTCTTCGGGTTCTGGTACGTCGTGTGGAACCGGAACTGGTATGTGATCTCCGGAAGCGCGTCGCCATCGTTGTCGATATAGATCGAGTAGAGGACGTCGTCGCCGAACTCGAAGAAGTTGGGTCCGCCGGGCGGCGCCTGCAGGGGCACGTAGTTGGTGATGATCGTGACCGTCGTCGGGTCGTCCGGGCTGACGAACGCGTACGTGTCGGCGTTGTCGGCGACAGGGTCCTGGCTGATCGACGGCGCTTCGCGGTGAGAGGACATCTACCTCACTCCCCACGGCCTGCCGCTCGCACGCAGCAGTCGCTGCACGAGTGCGCGGTCGCGGTAGGTGTGCTCGGCGGTGCCGGAGGTGACTGTGATCTCGCCGCGCTCGACGTCGCGGATGTAGGCGACGACCGGCTCCTCCGGGACTCCGGTCGTCGGATCGATGTGCTGCGCGCCGTCGCCGACGGCGGCCTTCGCGATCGGCGGCGCCGCGGCCAGAGCCGCAGCGCCGGTCGCAGCCCCGGCGACTTTCATGAACGAGCGCCTACTCAGGCGTTCCATCGTTCGAGCTCCTTCCCGGCGGCGGTGCCGCCGTCTCGAGTAATCGCCGCTCATTCGCCGGACCCGCCAGACCGGTTCGGCCGGCTTGAACCGCCCGGACGCCGCAGGCGAAGATCCGACAGTGATGATTCGCCAGCTGGCCCACCTCTCTGACGAGGCGCTTGTCCTCCTGGCCGCCCGCTCGGAGGAGGCGGCGCTCGCGGAGCTGTACGACCGCTACGGGCGGACCGCGTACGGCCTCGCGCTTCGGATCGTGCGCGACCCGGCCCTCGCAGAGGACGCGGTACAGGACGCCTTCCTCGCGCTCTGGCGGACCGCGTCACGATTCGTGCCGGAGCGCGGCAAGGCGAGCACGTGGATCCTCACGCTCGTCCACCGACGCGCGGTCGACACGGTCCGCCGGGAGCAGCGGCGGCGCTCCGAGTCGCTCGAGCGCGCGCCGGAGCCGGCCGGCGGCGGAGTCGAGGAGGATGCGTGGCTGCGCCTCCAACGCGAGCGCGTCCAATCGGCGCTGCGCAGCCTCCCAGACCCCCAGCGCGAGGCGATCGAGCTCGCGTATTACGGAGGATTCAGCCAGTCGGAGCTCGCCGAGAGACTCGGACAACCGCTCGGTACGATCAAGAGCAGGATGTTCGCCGGGCTCTCGCAGTTGCGCGAGCTGCTGGGAGAGCCGGGGACGGAGATGTCATGGACCTCCACGACCTAACAGCCGCATACGCACTCGACGCGCTGGACCCCGACGAGGCGGAGGCGTACGAGAGGCACCTCGGCCAGTGTGAGCAATGCCGTGCGCAACTCGCCGAGCTCGGCGAGACTTCGACCGCCCTCGCGTTCGGCACGGTCTCGCCCGCCCCCTCGCCGCGACTCCGCTCCGCGATCCTCGAGGCCGCAGCAGCAGAGCGCTCGAATGTCGTCCCACTCGTGCGGCGCCGCTGGGCGGCACGCGGGCTCTCCGTCGCCGCGGCCGCAGCGGCGTGTGCGGTTGTCGGCTTCGTCGTCGCGTCGACGCAGTCGAACGGCGAGCGTCTCGTCAGCGCGGCAGTCGTCGTCCGTCCAAACGGCACGGCGACCCTCCACGTCTCCGGGCTCGCAGCCGCGCCGCACGGGAAGACGTACGAGGCGTGGATCATCCCCGTCTCTGGCCGGCCCCGGCCCGCCGGCCTCTTCTCGGGCGGCGGGGCAACGACCGTACGCCTTCATGGCGCTGTACCCCACAACGCCGTGGTCGCCGTCACGCTCGAGCGGGCAGCCGGCGCCACCTCGCCGACTACCCCGGCGGTGTTCAGCACGCGGACATAGAGCTGCCATAGCGCCAACCACGACCTCGGGCGAGTGAGGAAGTTCCCGCGCCACTACGGAACACAGAAGACGTCGCCGTGACGACATCAAGCGTATGGACGCTGGCGCATAGGACGATTTGAGCGAAGATTTCGACGTGCTGGCGTTGGCGGAGGTTGGGCCGGGACTCTGGCGCCAGACCGTCCCCCGGAGAGGAATGCCCGCGACGAAGACCGGATACGTCCTTCGCGACGGCAGGAACACGATCGTGATCGATCCCCCGTCAGCGGCGATGTCGACGTGCGTGCGTTTTCGATAGGACCCGGCAGCGCTGAGATCTTCTTCGAGTTGCCATCCCAACGGGCACTCGTGTTCGGAGACAGGGTGCTGGGCATCGACGGCGGCCTCCGCGTGTGGCCGCGAAAGCGCGACAATTACGAGCAGTTGCTGTCGACACTGCAACCGTTTGCTCATCCCCGCATCGAGCGGGTATTGGCCACGCATGGTGATCCGGTCCTGAGCGCCGGCGCCTCAGTCCTCGCGCGCTCGAATCGAGTGTCGGTGTCACTCAGCCGTGCGAGCGGTGCCGGGGGAGGTTGCGAGCCTCCCCCTTGCACAGGTGTTCAGCCGCCCAGGTCTAGGACCGCGCCGGTCGCTCCTTCCGCCGGATTGTCGTCCTCGGTGAAGTTGTACAGAGGCAGGCCGAGTGACTCCAGCAAGCAGCCGCCGCGGCCATTCGCACAGAAAGCGTCGCGTACCGCATCCGGGAACGCGTGCGCGCACACCAGGCCGTCGCCGTTGCCGCCGTTGACAGGGTTGTCGAGGAAACTCGGCACCCCGTATGGCGGTGTTCCAACCACGAAGAGCGAGTAGCCCGCCGGACAGCCAGTTGCCACTGGCGTATTCGTCGGGTTTGCGCCAGCCGTCGCGGCAAAGATCGCGGCTCCGGCCGCCAGCGCAGCGGTACTACAGACGAACATGCGCATGTCCCCTCACCTCCTGTTGGACTATGGGGCTGTTGCCCCGCCGCCGACGCTACGCGCGTGCCGTTCTGTGGCCTACCGTGGAGCCAGGCAGGCGACGGGGATGCTAGCCACCCGACTCTGGGAACATTCGCGCACGCTGGCGCACGCGAGCGTCCAGGGCACAACGTCGACGGCCGCTTCGCGCGGTGACTGCCCATCGAGGAGGCGCGGCGGATCCGCTAGTTCAATGGTGCGAACGCGCGGGCTGCCGCTGCTGTGCGAGACGTGACGCGCAGTTTCTCGTAGACGTGCTCGAGGTGCTTTCGCACCGTGTGTGGCGAAACGATGAGCAGCGCAGCGATCTCCTGGTTCGTCTTCCCGCGTCAAGCGGCTTCAACGCCTGGTGGTAGTAGTCGAGCCGGTGGAGCTGACGAAGCGAAGCAAAGTCCGAGACTCGTAGCGCTCGGACATCGGTGTGATGCTGCTCCATGCTCAACGGGTATTCGCCACAGAACGCGGTAACTGCGCGAGCAACATCGGCTGAACGCGTAACCGAGGGAGTCTCGGCGAAGGCCCGAAGATCGTGGCTGACGACTTCGCGCTCGTTGTAACCGACGAACTCGGCCGGGACCATCAGCACCAGCGCTTCAATCACCTGCTCTACGAGCCGGCCTGCACTACCGCTTCTCCGGACTCGCCGGAGTCGCACTCGGCACCAACGTCGCCGACTACGACCTCAAGCACGCCTTCCAGGCAGCCAAATAGGAGCCCGCTTCACGTAGAAGCTCACTGAAGGCGTAACCGCCGCCGGATCCAATCGAAGGAATCCGGCGGCGGATTCCGCGCACGCGTCATCGTCGGCCCGAAGCCCTCTTGGCCATAAGCGATCTTCGGCGAATGGATGGAGCATTCCTGGAGCCCAGCGGGAGCAACCGCTGGCTACCGGTGGCAAAACGGGAGGGGTCTGAAAGCCGCTCAAACAGACGATCCGCAACCGATGGCAACTTACGGCAACCGTGTCGCAGCGCATGGTAGGGAGGGGTCGACGGGTTCGAGTCCGTCAGTGCGCTTCGCTTCTTCCTTGCTCAGCGTTGCCGTTCTCGAGGCGTTCGAGCTCTTCGCCGCCAGCCATGTGGGTCACGAGCTCGGCCGGCGTTAGTTCGTGTTTCTCGAAGGTCTGCGATATGCGTCCGCGTTGCACGATCGTGAAGGTGTCGCCGGCGGCATATGCATGGTGGGCGTTGTGTGTGATCAGGACGACGCCGACGCCGCGGTCTCGTGCCTGCGAGATGTAGCGCAAGACGATCTCCGCTTCGCGGACGCCGAGCGCGGAGGTGGGCTCGTCGAGGATGAGCACGCGCGCGCCGAAGTGGACGGCACGGGCGATTGCGACGCATTGGCGTTCCCCGCCAGACAACGTCCCGATCGGACGACTGACATCGCTGACGTCGATGCCGATCTCGTGCAGCGCCTCACGCGTGACCCGCTTTGCCGCCTTGATGTCCAATCGGATGAACGGTCCTCGACCGCGTGTGGGCTCCCGTCCGACGAAGAAGTTGCGGTAGACGGGCATCAGCGGCACGACTGCGAGGTCCTGGTAGACCGTTGCGATGCCGCGGTCGAGCGCATGAGCGGGGGAGTCGATTCGCACGTCGTTCCCGCTCATTCGTATCGTCCCTGCGTCCGGATGTTCCGCGCCGGAGAGGATCTTGATCAGGGTCGACTTTCCGGCGCCGTTGTCTCCCAGCAGGCAGGTCACCCTGCCCCGCTCAACGGTCAGCGAGACGCCGGTGAGAGCCCGAACCGGCCCATAGCGCTTGGCGATTCCGACCGCCTCGAGCAGTGGTGCGTCGACCGTCATCGAGCCCTCCGCTGTCGGAGGCTTCGCCGGCGGATGTAGTCGTTGACAAAAACCGCGATGAGCATCATGGCTCCGAGGAACGTCTCGAACCAGTTGCTGTCGATGTTCGTGAAGAAGAAGCCCTGCGAGATCATCCCGAACAACAAGGCGCCGAAAGCGGTCCCGATGATCGAGCCGAAGCCTCCCGTCAGCAAAGCCCCGCCGATGACCGCGGCGACCGGCGCTTGAAAGAGCTTGTCTGCGCCGTTCGTCGCGTCTGCTCCGTCGACGTTGAAGCTCGAGAGCAGCGCGACCAGCGTGCTCGCCATCGCGGTGCAGACGAAGAGGATGATCTTGACGCGCGCGACGGGGACGGCGAGCTTGCGCGCAGAGTCGAGGTTGCCGCCCGCCGCGTAGATCCAGTTTCCGAACGGCGTCCGGACGAGCACGTAGGTGGCGATCGCCGTGAGCCCGATCCACCACCAAATCTCGACCGGCAGCCCGACGACTGTCCCGTCGAACAGACCGAGTAGCGGGTCGCCCTTCAGCGCCGCGTGAAGCCCGTACACATTCGTCGAGCCCAGGAGTCGATCGGAGAGCGCAACCGCCGTGCCGCTCAACAGGTACATCATCGCCAGCGTCACGAGGAACGACGGGATCGTCGTACGAACGGTAAGCAACCCGTTGATGACTCCGACCAGGGCGGCGAAGGCGAGGCCGACGGGGATTGCCGCGGCGAGCGGCCAGCCGTGATCGACCATCGGGTAGACCATGATCATTCCGGATGCACCGACGACCGCTCCGACCGACAGGTCGAACTCGCCGGCGATGAGTAGCAACGTGACCGGGATCGCGATGATCCCGATCTCAGCGGCTACTCCGAGATAGTTGATCGTCCCGGCGCGGGAGAGAAAACCGCTTCCCCCGGCCGAGAACGCGAAGTAGGTGAAGACGATGATCGTCCCGAGGACCGCCGTGAGCTCGGGACGGAGGACGAGCCCCGCCAGACGCTGTGCAATCGTCCCGCCGCCGCGCCGGGAGGGCGGCGCGGCGGCGGCGGGTGGGACAACGGAATCGAGCATTGCCATATGCGAAGCTGGGCTTTCGGTCTCGCCAATCATCTCGCTTTCCAGAGGCGCCTAGCGAATGCCCTTCGTCTGAAGGGCCGCGATCTGATTGACGTTTTGGGATGTGACGACCGCGGGCCCGGTCTTCTCGAAGGGCGTGGCCGGTGCGAATGCGTAGCGGATGTTCTGAACGATGTATTCGACGGGGAGATAGCCCTGCAGGAACTGCTGCTGATCGAGCCCGAACTGGTACGTGCCGGCCTTGAGCGCCGCGACCACGGGCGCACCGAGGTCGATCGAGCCGAGCTTGATCGAGGTACCACGGGTACCGAGCGCGGTGCGTGCGGCCAGCATCGGGGGCGAGAGGATGAGCCCGATCGAAAACATGCCGTCGATCGTCTTGTCCTTGTTGAGGGCGATCTCGATCTCGCCCTTCATCTTCGTCACGTCCGTGAAGTCGCTGAGCGGGATCGTGAGTCTCGTGATCTTGCCCTTGAAGCCGGAGTCGAAGCCGTCGTTGCGCTGCTTGATCAGGGGGACGCTGTCCGGCCCTGTGACCAGCAGGACATGCTTCGAGTACTGGTTCATCAGCTGGCCGCCGAGCCGGCCTGCGCCGGGCTCGTCGTTCCCGACGTAGGTGAGCGCACCTGTCGCCGCCGTCTCGCCCAGCCCGGTGTTTGCGAGCACGACTCGGATGCCACTGTCGGCCGCCTGCTTGATTGCCGCATTGAGTGACTGGGGCGCGACATCCGAGACGATGATTCCGGCTGGCTTCTGCGCAATGGCCGCTTGGAGGATCCGCAGCTCGTCGTTCGGGCTGAACTGCTGCGAGGTTGGGCCACTGAAGACAGTCGTGACACCGAAGTCCTTGCCGGCCTGCTTCAGCCCGTGTGCGACGACCGCCTGGAAGGGATCGGAGGCCGGCCCATTCGCAACGTAGATGATCTTCAACGCCTGAGTCGCCGACGCCCGCTTCGCCGTTCTCGCGCCGAGCCCGACAGGGGCGAGCACGGCAACCGCGCCGAGAACGAGGGCGAAGGCAAGCACTAGCGAGGTTCGGAGCGAGAGAACCTTCCTGAACGTCATGCTCCACCGCACCTTTCTCATCGTGCCCCGCACGATAGGTTCGAGGTCATCGTCGACCTTGCTGGTAAGGTCTAGGCTTGTGGACTTGTGGTCTAGACCTGGAAACAATAAGATGAACGTGTTCGAGAAGTCAAGGCCGGAGCCGAAGGAGCCCACATCACTTACGCGCTAGCACTCGATCTCGGACAGACCGGCACCCGGGCTCGACTCGTCGGTGAGTCGGCGACATACAGTGCGCCCGGGTTCGCGAGTGGCGCCGACATCGTGGAGGCGGCAGCAAACGCCGTTGTCGGCGCAGCGAGTGAGCTGCTGCCCGACAATGCCTCGATCGACTCGGTGGCGCTCGGGTTGACGGGCTACAACGGCCGCGTTCCCGACGGCCACGCGCTGTTCACGGCAATCAGCGGTCGGTGTCGCGTCGCGCAGCTCGTCGCCGCAGACGACGCAACGACAGCGTTCCTCGGCGCGATCGGCCCGCGTGCCGGCGTCGTCGTCGCCGCCGGTACCGGTGTCGCGGTCTTCGCGCTCGGCAGCGACGGGTCGACCGCGCACGCTGACGGTCACGGCCCTTTCGTCGGAGACTGGGGCGGCGGACACTGGATCGGGACGCGAGGCCTCGCCGCGGCGCTCCGCGCCGAGGACGGAAGATCGGACGGCTCGCGCATGCTCGCCGAGCGCGCCCGAGCGCGCTTCGGAGCGCCGGCCGACCTCGCGGACGCGCTCTGGCTGGACCCGAGCCGGGTCCGGACGATTGCATCCTTCGCGGAGGACGTCGCACTCAGCGCATTGGATGGGGACGCAATCGCGTCCGCCCTCCTCGAATCCGCAGGCCGAGAGCTCGCCCGGTCTGCCGCGGCGGCCGCCGCTCGAGTCGCCCGCGGCGACGACTTCGTCGTGTCCTGGACCGGTGGTGTGTTCGCCGCCGGCGAGCCACTTCTGGGCGCATACGTTGATGAGGTAGAGCGGCTCGTTCCCTCCGCACGAGCCGAAGCGCCCCGAGGTACCGGCCTTGACGGGGCCGTGGCGCTGCTCGATCGCGCAGTGGTCGACCTCCTCCGCGCCGACCTGGCAGTCGCAGGGGAAGGACGATGAACCCACTCGAACGCATCCGCGGCGGCCTCGTCGTCTCATGCCAGGCTCCCCCCGGCCACCCACTCCATGGCCCCGCTTACATGGCAGCGATGAGCCGCGCAGCGATCGAGGGAGGCGCGAGCGGCATACGAGCCGAAGGCCACGCCGACATCAGTGCGATTCGCGAGGCACTCGGCAACGTGCCGATCGTCGGCCTGACCAAGATCGACCGCGGGCTGAACGAGGTGTTCATCACCTGCGCGCCGGAGGACGCCGCGGTCGTAATCGGCGCCGGCGCGGACATCGTCGCGCTCGACGCCACCCCACGCCCGCGGCCCAGTGGTGCATCCGTCGCAGCAATCGTGCAGCGCGTGCACGAACTCGGCGCTCTCGCGATGGGCGACGTCGACTCGCTCGGGTCGGCCAAGCATGCATTAGAGAGCGGCGTCGACATCCTCGCGACGACCCTCGCCGGGTACACAACGGGTCAGGCTCCCGACGGGCCCGACCTCGACCTCGTCAGCGCGCTGGTTACGCTCGGAGGCGCGCCCGTTGTCGCCGAAGGTCGCTACTCGACACCCGAGCAAGTACGCGAGGCCTTCGCACGCGGGGCGTGCACAGTCGTCGTCGGCGGCGCAATCACCAACCCTCTGCTCACCACCCGGCGCTTCCTCCAAGCTGTGCCGACCCCATGAGTACCGCCTCTGTCAAGTATCCGATCGTTCGTGCCGGGCTGCTCGAGCAGGTCGCCGCCATGAAACCGCACGATCTCCTCCCCAACGAGCGCGAGCTCGCGCAGCAGTTCGGAGTCAGCCGGATGACGTTGCGCCGTGCACTCAAGGAGCTGGCAGACGACGGCCTGCTGTACGCGGTTCGCGGTCAGGGCACGTTCATCGCCGAGCAGCGCATCTCCAAAGGCAGCGACCTCACGAGCTTCTCCGAAGACATGCGCGCCCGCGGACTCACACCCAGTGCGCGCCTCATCTCGGCACACGTCGTAGAGGCACCCGAAACCGTTGCGTACGAGCTCGAGCTCGACCCCGGCGCCGCCGTGTTCGAAGTCGTCCGCGTGCGGCTCGCCGATCGCCTGCCGATGTGCATAGAGCACAGCCACCTCCCCGAGCGATTCTTTCGAGGCTTGCTCGAACACGACCTCCAAGGCTCACTCCACGAGATCCTCCGGACCGCCTTCCGCACACAGGCGGTGAGGGCGGAACAAACGATGTCGGCCGCCACCCTGACCTCCCATCAGGCCGACCTGCTCGGAGCGAAGCGCGGAGCCGCCGCGCTGCGCGTCCAACGCATCACGTCGGACAGCCGAGGAAGACTCATCGAACGATCAACGAGCGTCTACCGCGGCGACCGTTACGACTTCCACCTCACGATCGCTCGAAGCGGACGGTGACCGCCCGTCCCGAACTGGGCACTCCCGACTGCGTGCCGGCGCCGTATCCGGTTTCCAGAGGGGGTTCCGCCGCGCGGCGCGGGTCCAGGCGAGACCAGCGCAACCAGTTCTGCGGCCACGTGCGAGACTTGTCCGTAAGTTGACTCAAGCAGGCGTTTCTGAGCGAGCCCCGCTCAGGCTGGCCGAGCTCGTGGCTGCACTTTCGCTGGGGATCGACCTGGGCTTCGGGCAGCCGATGGAGCACGTGCTGCGCCAGTGCCTGATCGCCTTGCGGATCGCCGACCGCGTCGGTCTCGACGAAGAGGAACGATCGGTTGTCTATTACACGGCCCTGCTCGTGAATGTCGGCTGCCACTCCGACGCGCACGAGCAGGCGAAGTGGTTCGGCGACGACATCGCGCTCAAGTCCGGGAAGTACGACCATGAACAGCGCAGCGTGCGCACGGCCGCGGCGGCGATCCGGATGATCGGGCGTGGGAACACGCCGCTCCACCGTTTCCGCGTCGGGCTCGAGTTCGCGCTCGCCGGTCGCCGTGACGTCGAGGCGATGATCACGCAGCACGCATCGCTCGCACGGACGCTCGCCGAGCGGCTCGGGCTCTCCGCCGCGGTACAGGAAGCCGTCGGTGCGTCGTACGAGCGTTGGGACGGGCATGGCTGGCCGGGAGTGCTCGAGGGGGACGCGATCCCGATCGCCTCGAGGCTCGCCCAGGTCGCCGAGTACGTCGAGGTCGCCCATCGCGTCGGCGGCGTCGATTCAGCGAGGGCGCTGGCGCGCAAGCGCGCCGGCCACCAGTTCGACCCGTCCCTCTCGGCCGTCTTGAGCAGGGACGCGGACGCGATCTTCGGGGATCTCGACGCGACGCGAACGTGGGACGCGGTGATCGCGGCCGAGCCGGCCCTCCGCGTCGTCCTATCCGGCGAGGGCGTCGACGTGGCGTTGCGCGTGATCGCCGACTTCGTCGACCTGAAATCCCCCTACACGCTCGGCCACGCCCACGCGGTGTCCGAGCTCACCGCGGACGCGGGTCGACAGCTCGGGCTGCCGGAGGAGGACCTCGTGGTTCTGCGGCGCGCAGGCCTCGTCCACGATCTAGGTCGCCTTGGGGTGTCGAACGCGATCTGGGACAAGCGCGGCCCGCTCGGCGCAGGCGAGTGGGAGCGCGTCCGCATGCATCCCTACCTCACCGAGCGAATGCTGCATCAGTCCGCGTCGCTCGCCCCGCTCGCCGGGATCGCGGTTGCACACCGCGAACGGCTGGACGGGTCCGGTTATCCGCGCGGCCTCTCTGGCGGCGCGATCTCTCGTTCGGCGCGCATCCTCGGAACCGTCGACGCGTACCGGTCGATGCGCGAGCCGCGTCCCTACAGACCGGCGCTGACGTCGGACGAGGCGGCTGCCGAGCTTCGCGCCGAGGTGCGGGCGGGCCGCTTGGACGCAGACGTGGTCGACGCCGTGCTCGTGGCCGCTGGGCACCAGGTGCCGCGCAGGAGCGCGCGTCCCTCTGGTCTCACCACCCGCGAGGTGGACGTGCTCCGCCTGCTTGCACGCGGTCTCTCGAACAAGGAGATCGCGATGGAGCTCGTCATCACGCCGAAGACGGCGCGCAACCACATCGAGCACATCTACGGGAAGATCGGCGCCTCGAGCCGCGTGGGCGCGAGCCTGTTCGCCATGCAGCACGGCCTTCTCGGCTGAGCGCGCCGGAAGAAAAGACGGGGCTCCGCGCCCTTCGCGAGAGTCTGCTCGCCGACGCGGCCGGCCGGGTGCTCGAGATCGGCGGCGGCACCGGGACCAACCTCTCCTACTACGGCTCGACAGTCGAGTCGCTCGTCGTTACAGAGCCCGAACCGCCAATGCTGCGAAGGCTCGAGCGCCGAATCGGCGAGCACACACGGCCGATAACGGCTCTGCGCGCCCCGGCCGAAGACCTTCCCTTCGACGACGACAGCTTCGACGCCGCCGTCTCCACCCTCGTGCTCTGCGGAGTCAGCGACCAGCCGCGCGCGCTGCGCGAGCTCCGACGCGTGCTTCGTCCGGGTGGCCGCCTCATCTTCATCGAGCACGTGCGTGCCGACGAGCCTCGACTCGCCCGGCTCCAAGACAGGATGAACGGCCTGAACCGCTTCGTGGTCGGCTGCGAGTGCAACCGCGCCACCCTCGACACGATTCGTGCCGCCGGCTTCGAGGTCGAAACTCTCGTATCTGCATGTCTGCGTCGACGACTACAGCCGCCTCGTCTATGTCGAACTGCTCAATGACGAGCAAGGGATGACGGCCGCTCTCTTCCTCGCTCGCGCCGCCGCGGACTTCGCCAGCCGCGGCGTCAGGATCGAGCGGGTCCTCAGCGATTACGGCGGCTGCTACCGCTCAGACGACTTCGCCGCGCTCTGTGCGCGGAACTACATCTAGGCGGTCGGCATCGGCTCTTTGATGCCGTGCCTGAGGAGCCAACGGTTGACCGGCCAGCTGGTCACGAAGCCGAGCAACATTCCGATCTGCATCAGGAACCAGTGGCTCGAGCTGTCGATCGGCGCCTTCCAGATCACATACTGCGCGAGCGCCATCCAGCCGAACAGACCGACCTCGAAGCTCAGGACCGAGAGCGTGTCAGATTTGATCGCGTCCCCCAGCGGCGCCAGCCGGCCGACCTGACCCCGCAACGGCGCGATCACGAAGTACTGGAAGATGATCCCGAAGATCCAGGCGAGCGGCAGGTCGAGGATGTACTCAGGGCCGAGCGCCGCGGTCGAGCCGATCATCCAGGCGGTCGCCCAGACGATCCACTCGCCGGCGATGTCCCCTAGCGCGCACCCGGCGCCGCAGTGACTATCCGAGAGCGATACTTGCCATACCGAGTCCCGAGGGCCTTCCGTCATCCCGGCCATGTGCATGGACATCCGCTTGCGGGACATCCGTCGGCCGCGGACGAAATACGCCCAGAGTGCGATCGGTCCCATGTAGAGCGCAGTGAGCGGAAACGCGAGGTTCATGATCGGCATGTGCTGCCGGTTGCCCAGCACGACGACATCGGCGACGATCACGAGCGCAGACGCAAACCCGAGTCCGAGCGCCACCCATGCGAGGATCTCGAACCACGCCGGAGCCACCCCCAATCACTACACCCCGAGGGGTAGGACCGGCGACCCGGGCGCATTGACTGGTCTGCGGCGGGGGTGGAAGAATCAGCGCGACTCAGAACTGGAGGAATGGCCATGTCGTGGAGCATCGCCGGTTCGTATTTCGAAACGTGCTCGTGTGACGTCGTCTGTCCGTGCACGGCGTCGCTGTCGTTTGGCGCGACGAACGACTACTGCCGTGTCGTGCTCGTGTTCAACGTCAAAGAAGGCGAGGTCGAAGGCGTCGACGTGAGTGGCTTGACGGTGGCCGCGGTCGCGGAAACGCCGAGGGTCATGACCGACGGCAACTGGCGTCTGGGCGTGTTCATCGATGCAGCTGCCTCCGACGAACAAGCGGCGAAGCTCGGCGGCGTGTTCTCCGGGGCGCTGGGCGGGCCGATGGAGGCGCTGGGGCCGCTGGTCGGCGAGAGCCTGGGCGTCGAACGGGCACAGATCGAGGTGCGGGAGGATGGGCTGAAGCACTCGGTGAAGATCGGCGACGCCGTCGACTTCGAGATCGAGGACATCGTCTCGTTCGGTGTCGAGAGCGGCCAGCCGGCGCGTCTCGTCGGGATCTTCCACCCGGCCGGGCCCGACCTCACGATCGCCCATGCGACGCGTTCGCGGATCGATGCCTTCGGCATCTCCTATGAGGGTAAGTCGGCCTTCTCGCGCTCGGAATTCGCCTGGGCAGCGTGAGCTCGCCGGAGTTGCAAGCTCTCGCGGCGGCGCGCGCGCGAGTCGGCTTGGTGGCGTTCCTCATCGCCCTGGCCGTGCTTGCGTGGTGGTCGACGGTACGCGCGATGGCCGGGATGGGCGCGAGCCCCTCCGCCGAGCTCGGCACGCTCGGTTGGTTCATCGGGGTCTGGATCGTGATGATGGCGGCGATGATGCTTCCGGCGGTCTCGCCGACCGTCGCCCTCTACGCGCGAATGACGCGCCAGCGCGGTCTCGCCCGTCCGGTCGGATTCACGAGCGGCTATCTCGTCGTGTGGGGCGCAGCCGGCGTCGGCGCGTACGGGCTGTACGCGCTCGGTCACCACGCTCTCGGGACGCAGCTTGCCTGGCATGCCGGTGGCCGCTGGGTTGCGGGCAGCGTGCTCGCGGTCGCGGCCCTCTACGAGCTGACGCCGTTGAAGGACGTTTGCCTCGGCAAGTGCCGGAGCCCGTTGGGGTTCCTGATGGGGACGTGGCGGGATGGCGTCCGCGGCGCCTTTTCGATGGGCTCGAGACACGCGGCCTGGTGTGTCGGCTGTTGCTGGGCCCTGATGGGCGCACTGTTCGCGCTCGGCGTCATGAGCATCGTCTGGATGGCCGTCGTCGCCGGCCTGATCACCATCGAGAAGGTGCTGCCGTGGCGACGCGTCGCGGTCTGGTCGACGGCCCTGTTCCTGCTCGCGCTCGCCGTCGGCGTTTTCGCCGTGCCCGGCTCCGTCCCCGGCTTCGTCGTCCCGAGCGGCAGCATGGCCGGGATGTAGCCGCGTCGCGTACCCGTTCGCTCGGGTGCGATGGCAAGGAGGGGTGGTCGGTTCGAGTCCGTCGAAGGGCTTCGAAGAGCTCCGACGACGAAACGCGGCCTTTTATCTTGGCAACTGCCTTGCCTCTCGGGGCACCGTCGTTGAACTCGAACGCGGGCTCGAACCTTCCCGCCGTCATTCAGTTTTTACGCCGGTGGATCGGTTCGAGTTCGACCACAGGGATCGTTCGACCGG
>CAZXZX010000066.1:0-3522 GCA_964645445.1 uncultured Gaiellales bacterium | reverse complement strand
GCGGCGATGCGACCGCTCGGATCGACGAGCTCGAGCGCGAGGTACGGGGCGCCGTTCTTCGTCCGCATGCGCTGTTTCCTCGCAACCGCGTATACGCCTTCCACCGTCCGGTTCTCCTCGAGTTGCGCAATCGCGGTCACGTGGAGTGAGTCTAGGCTTCAAGCTCGATGGCGCGCATTCGCCCTTTCCGGGCTCTCCGGTACGACGTTCCCGACCTCGGCGCCGTGGTTGCACCGCCGTACGACGTCATCTCAGACGAGCAGCGCGCGGCCTATCTCGCCCACAGCCCGTACAACGTCGTTCACCTGACGCTGCCCGACTCGGAGGAGCAGGCCGCCCGCGATCTCGGCTCGTGGCAGGAGGAGGGCGTGCTCGTGCGCGACGAGGAGCCTGCGTACTGGTGGCTCTCGCAGGACTACGTCGGTCCGGACGGCATCGAGCGCCGCCGTGACGGCTTCGTCGCCTCGCTCCACGCCGAGCCGTACGCGAGCCGTGTGATCCTTCCGCACGAGCGCACGCACGCCGGCCCGAAGGAGGGTCGCTTGCGGTTGCTGCGCGCAACGCGGACGCAGCTCGAGCCGCTCTTCTTCCTCTGGGACGGGACGATCGAGGTCGATGGCCTCGGGGAGCCGGACATCGCGGTGGACGGCGACAAGCTGTGGCGTCTCGATGCCGGGTTCGGCGATGCGCTCACGGAGGAGCTGGCCGGCGCGCAGCTGCTCATCGCCGACGGCCACCACCGCTACGAGACGGCGCTCGCGTACGGGGAGTCTCCCTGGGTGCTCGCGGCGATCGTCCCGACCGACCAGGAGGGGCTGACGATCTTCCCCACGCATCGCGTCGCGCGTTCGGTCGACGGGACTGCGGGTGAGCCGATCGACCGGCCCGGCGATCACCTCCCCGGACCCGTCCTCTACCGCGGCCGCGGCCGATACGAGCTCCTGGCCGGCACGGGGCTCGACCCTCAGGTCGTCGACGAGCTGCATCCGGAGGGCGTGACGTACACCGCCCAGCGCTCCGAGGCGGAGGCCGCGGTCGACGCCGGCGAGGCGGAAGGCGCGTTCCTCCTGCGCCCGACGCGCATCGAGGACGTCTGGGCGGTCGCCCAGCGCGGCGAGGTCATGCCGCAGAAGAGCACGTTCTTCTATCCCAAGCTCACCTCCGGCCTCCTCCTCCATCCCCTCGACGAGCCGAGCGAGCTTGACTGACTGGCTGGAGCTCTGCCGCGCGGCCGCCGGCGACGTGCGGGGGGTCCTCGACGAGCTCCCCACGCGCGTCGAGCGCGAGCCCGTGCAGCGGCGGGGCGAGGGCGGCGACGACACGACCGCGATCGACGAGGCGGCCGAGCGCGTCGTGCTCGACCGCTTCCGCCCGCTCGGCGTCTCCATCGTCTCCGAGGAGGTCGGGATCGTCGCCGGCAGCTCGACGGTCGTCGTCGTCGACCCCATCGACGGCTCGCTCAACGCGAAGCGCGGGATCCCCTTCTTCAGCGTCTCCATCGCCGTCGCGGACGGTCGCCGCATGAAGGACGTGCATTTCGCCTACGTCTACGACTTCGGCTCGGGCGAGGAGTGGACGGCGCGCCGCGGCCAGGGCGCATGGCTCGACGGCCAGCCGCTCGGCTCCGTGCGTCCGAAGGACGAGATCGAGATCCTCAACTTCGAGGCGACCCTGACATCGCTCGTCGCCGAGCGCGCCGCCGCGTTCTCGGGCCTCGCCCATCGCCTGCGGGTGATGGGCTCGCTCGCGCTCTCGCTCTGTCACCTCGCCGCCGGGCGCGTCGATGCGGTCTGCTCGCTCAAGGAGGCTCGGTCGGTCGACATTGCGGCGGCGCAACTGCTGTGCCGCGAGGTCGGCCTCTCGCTCGCACTGTTCGACGATCCGCGCGCTTTCGGCGACGCCGAACTCGACCTCGAGCGGCGCTCCCGCATCGCCGCGGCCGGAACGCCGGAGCTCTGCCGCCGGATCGCAGACGCGTTGTCCTAGGCGTAGCCGAGCTCGGCGAGGAGGTCGCCCGCCTCGTCCTCGACGTCGGCCAACTGCTCGGGCGTGAGATCGCTCTGCCAGCGTCCGACGGAGTTGCCGTGCGCGGCCGCGAATGCCTTGGCGAGGTCGTCCCTGCCGACGCCGAGCGTGATCGCGAGCGGTGCCGTCGCAGCCTCCGGGTCGGCGACGAGCTTCTCGTACCGCAGCTCGACCGTGCGCTCCGGCGCGGCGCGAGCGGCGGTCACGTACCGTCGCCACGCCCAGGCCGCGCGCCGCGCATCGCTCACGTGGGCGAACTCTTCGCGCCGCTCGGGCTCGACCCAGAACCGCGGATGGAGCCCGTACGACAGGTTCGCGTCGTCGCTCTCGTCGCTGCGACGCGCGCTGAGCCAGCCGCGCTCGAGCAGCGAGCAGACGACGTCGCGGCCGTCGCGCACGACATGCACCGCGGTCGCGCGCGGGAACGCATGCAGCGCTGCAAGCAGCACGAAGCCGGTCTCTGGCGTCTGCTCGACGCCGCGCAGGCGGCGCACGAGCGCGAGCCCCCGTACGCGCTGCACGAGATGCCGGATCTCGGATGCCTGCTCGTCTTCGGAAAGCACGACCAGGTCGGGGATGGCCGCCTTGAGGAGGGGTACCTCGCCGAGGTCGACGAACGTGGGCAGTTCGCCGATCGCGCCGGCCGTGAAGCTCGTGCCGGAGCGCGGCGACCCGACGACGAACACGAGCCGCTCCTCGAGCGGCCGTCGCAAGCGCTTGCGGGTTCCACGCACGGCTACGCGTACGGCCGTCGAGCCGTATGCCGACGCCGTCCAGGCCGCCTGCCTGACGACGTGCACGACGCCAACCCCGTGCACCCCTCGGATTGTTACAAGTCCAGCACATGTCGCGTGTAAAGCTCAGTCACCCCGACCGCGTCCTCTTCCCGGACGACGGAGTCACGAAGGGCGACCTCTTCGAGTACTACCACCGGATCGGGCCGACGCTCGTCCCGCATCTCCGCGATCGACCGTTCACGCTGAAGCGCTACCCCCACGGGATCACGGGAGACGTCTACTTCCAGAAGCAGGCGCCGCGCGGAGCTCCGGACTGGATCCCGACTCGAAGGTTCACGACGCACCCGCGCGAGGGCGGCTCACGCGAGGTCGACTTCGCCCTCGTGAACTCGCCGGACGCGCTGCTCTGGATGGTGCAGATGAACTGCATCGACATGAACGCCTGGTATTCGCGAATCGACAAGCCCGGCCGTCCCGACTTCGTCGTCTTCGACCTCGACCCCCCGGACGAGCCGGGCGGGTTCGGGCGCGCGATCGAGGTCGCGCACCTCATCCGCGAGCTGCTCGACGAGGTGGAGCTGCCCGGCTACGTGAAGACGAGCGGTGCCGACGGCATCCACGTGCTCGCGCCGATCCAGCGTCGCGCCGGCTTCGACGGCACCTACGCGTTCGCCGAGGCGGCCTCGCGCCTCCTCGAGCAGCGGCATCCCGGACTGGTCACGACCGAATGGCTGAAGAAGAAGCGCACGGGCGTGCTCGT
>CAZXZX010000065.1:0-5795 GCA_964645445.1 uncultured Gaiellales bacterium | reverse complement strand
GTTCCCGCTCCCCGAGGCACAGCTCGACCGCTTCTTCGTCAAGACGACGCTCGGCTATCCGGACGCGGACTTCGAGGCGCGGATCGTCGACGAGCAGCTCGGCGGTCATCCGCTCGGCCGGCTCGAGCCGGTCGTCGATCTGTCCGAGATCGCGACGCTTCGCGCTGCGGTCGGCAACGTGTTCCTGCACGAGGCCGTCTCGCGCTGGATCGTCGACCTGGTCCGCGCGACACGCGAGATCGAGATCGTCGCCATCGGCAGCTCGGTGCGCGGGACGCTCGCGCTCAACCGCGCGTCGCGCGCGTGGGCCGTGCTCCATTCGCGGCGCTACGTGACGCCGGACGACGTCGAGCGCCTGTTCGTCCCGGTGCTCATGCACAGGTTGCTGTTCCGCCCGAGCTTCCTCGCCGAGATCCGCGACCGCGGCTGGGATGCGGCGAGCGCGGACGTCCGGCGACGCTGCATCGAGATCGCGCCGAAGCCCGGCTTCGACATCGATCTCGACGTGCCGGCGGCCGTGTCGGGGTGACCGCGGCGGTCTTCCCTCTCATCCCGCGCCGGCGCGTGATCGGCCTTGCGTTCGGCGGTGTGCGCAGCGTGCGGCGCGGCATCGGCTCCGACGTTGCGAGCACGCGCCAGTACCACCCCGGCGACGACCTCGCGTGGATGGACTGGGCCGCATCGGCGAAGCTCTCCGCAGCGCGCGGCGACGACGAGTTCATCGTCCGGGAGCGTTACGCCGACGAGGCGCCGCGCGTCGTCGTCCTCTGCGACCGCAGGCCGTCGATGGGCATTACCGCGTCCGCGTTCCGCCCGCTCGACAAGCCGCGCGCGATCTCGTCCGCACTCGACCTGATCGGGACGAGCGCGCGCGCGGCGCGCAGTCTCACCGGCTACATCGACTACGCATTCGGCGAGCCGTACTGGCGCCCGCCGCGCAGCGAGCGACTGGCCGAGCCGGGCACGTTCGACCGGCCGTTCGGCGCTCCCGCCGACACGATCGCGCGCGGCCTCTACTTCCTGGGGGAGCACCGGCGCGACCTGCCGACGCAGGCATTCGTCTTCGTCCTCTCCGACTTCGTCGTCCCGCCGGACCTGGAAGCGTGGCAGCGCGCACTCGAGCACCAGTGGGAGCTCGTGCCGGTCGTCATCCAGGACCCGGTCTGGGAGCGGACGTTCCCCGACGTCGGTGGGGTCACCATCCAATACTCGGAGCCGGGGAGCGGCCGCGTCGTTCCCGTGTACTTGACCGGGAAGGAAGCCGTCCGTCTCCGCAAGGATCACGAGGCGCACTGGGACAGGCTCGTCCGCGACTTCCGCTCGCTCGGGATCGAGCCGGTCGAGGCGCGCTCGCACGAGTACGCCGACCTGCTCGGGTCGTTCCTGCGCTGGGCCGACCTGCGCCAGATGTGGCGCGGAGCAGTTGCATGAGGGTCGCGCTCGCTGCGATCGGCGGCGCGCTCGCACTCGCGGGCGCTGCGGCGGCGGCCACCGGGCCGCCGAAGGCGACGCCGCCTGCGTTCCAGACCCATCCCGGCATGCCGTTCCACGCATCGGGCTCGGTCGTCGGCGAAGGCGCGCCGCTGAAGGCGTACGCGAGCATCGTCCCGATCGTTCACCTGTTCGGTGACACGCTGCAGGCGAAGCTCGCCGTCGTCGCCGACACCCGCTGGGTCGACGCCTCGAGGCTGCGCGTGCGCGCGGGCTTCGCGCCGTACACGGCGACGGGCGCGCCGACGCTTCTCCGGCTACACGTGGGACGGTTCGAGCAGCTGACGTGGACGTGGCATCTCCGCTGCCTGACCGCGAAGTGCGTGCCGGTCGCCCCTCCGAGCGAGACGCTGCATGTCTTCCGCTTCCCGTCGGCGCACATCGACTACCTGAAACCGAGCGGTGAGCGCGACTACGGGATCAGCGCAGCATGGCCCAAGGTCGAGGTACTCTCGCAGGTCAGCCCCGGCGTCGAGTCGGCGCTGCTCAATGCGCGGAAATACAACTGGCAGTACAGCCTGACGCCCGTCGCAGCGCCGACGTTCCGCGTATCCCCCATGCTCCTCTTCTGGCTCGCGCTCGGTCTCGCCGGCGCGATCGGCCTCGGCGCGCTCTTCGCGTGTGCGCGCTGGTATCGCGTACTGCGGCCGAAGGTCGCCGGCGGCGGCGAGCTCGAAGGGCCGGCGCTCGAGCGGGCGCTCGCGCTGCTCGCGTGGGCGCACGAGCATGGTGACGAGACGCTGCAGCGAAAGGCGTTCGAGCGCGTCGCGAGCGAGCTCGGTGTCGTGCCGCAGGTCGACGAGCTCTCGCAGGCGGCGCACGAGCTCGCGTGGTCGCGGCGGCTTCCCGAGCACGAGGAGGTCGAGGCGTTCACCGAGGAAGCGCGCGAGAAGGGACGCGGGACGTGAGGTTGCCGACGCTCCATCGGCGCGATCAGATCGATACGGCGGACATGCACGAGCTACGCCGATCGATGCTGCGGACGTCGGCCGGGCGGCTGCTGCTCGCCGGCGCGCTCGCCGCGACGCTCGCGGGCATCGTCCTCGCGGCCCGCTCTGCCGGCGCCGGGCGCGCGGCCGAGCTCCCCTCGGGCGCGACGACCGGCTGCGTCGTCCTCGACATGTCGGCGAGCATCTCCGGCCCCGTGTACGAACGCGTCGCAACGACGCTGCGCGGGATCGTGAACGCGAACCAGTCGATCTGCCTCGTCATGTTCTCCGACACCGCATACGAGCTGCTGCCGCCGAACTCGCCTCCCGGAGCACTGCTGCAGTTCGTCCCGTTCTTCATCCCTGTGCGCTTCTACGGAGGGAACCCCGTGTTCGCGCAGTCCCCGTGGGATCAGTTCAGCGGCGGCACACGCATCTCGGCGGGCTTCGTCGCAGCCGACGCGGCGCTCAAGCGCGCGCACGTGAAGCACGGCGCCATCCTCCTCATCAGCGACCTGGACGACTCCGTCGCCGACCAGGCGCAGCTCGACGCCGAGGCACTGACACTGCGCCGCGAGCACATGCCGGTGCGGATCGTCCCGCTCTTTGCGGAGGCGTCGAACAAGAACTACTTCGCGGCGCTGTTCGGGTCGAAAGCCTTCGTTCCGCCGTCCGCGTTCCGGCACAGCGCGCACAAGCGCGTGCAGCCGGTCGCCGCGGCTGCTCCGTGGGCGCTGCTCGCGCTGGGCGTCGTCCTCATCCTGCTCCTCGCCGGAAACGAGCGGTGGAACGGGCGGCTCGCGGTGGGGACGGCATGAGCGTCGTTCGCCGCCACCGGCTCGGATTCGCCGCGCTCGTCCTCGCGTCCATCGCGACGCTGCTCGTGCTCTTCGCGCTCGATGCGCGCGCGTGGCAGACCTCCGTTCGCCGCGACGACATCCGCTTCCGCGCGATCCTCGACCACGGCGGTCTGTGGAAGCCGGCGACGATCCTCCCGGGCGACCCGGCCGGTGCCGCCCTCGGCACGCATGACGCGCTTGCGTGGCGCCACGCGCTCCAGTCGTTCTGGTACACGCACATCGGCGCGAACCCCCAGGCACAGCAGGATCTCCCGAAGCTCCGGGCGCGCGCGCAGGCGCAGCTGCTCGATCTCATGAGCTCGGCGAAGACGCCCGCCGAGCGCTCGGGTGCGGCGAACCTCCTCGGGGTCCTCGTCATCACGACGCCGATCTCGGCGGGCAGCCAGACGGCGCAGATCCAGGTGCTGAAGCAGTCGATCCAGTATTTCCAGCAAGCGGTCGAGCTCGATCCGGCCGACGCGGCGGCGAAGCAGAACCTCGAGCTCGTCCTGCGCGTGACGCGGCCGGGCAAGGGGCCGATCGGCAAGGATGCGCACGCCGGCTTCGGCTTCGGCCGCGGCCACGGCAACACGCTCGTCGGCAACGGGTATTGATGGGCCTGCTCGCGCTCTTCGGCGTCACGTTCCTCACGCCGGTCGATGCGGTGTTCGTCGTCGCGGCTGCGGCGCCACTCGCGGCGCTGGTCGTCACCGAGCGTCGTTCGCGTCGCATTCGCGCGCTGCTTCGGTTGCGCGGGCCGGGGCGGCGTCCCGTCGTCCAGGCCGCGTGCGCGCTCGTTCTCCTGCCGGCGCTCGTCGCCGTCGCCGCGGCGCAGCCGGTCGTGGTCCGCCAGCAGCTCGTGAAGGAGCGCGGCGACGCGCAGGCGCTCGTCGTCATCGACACGTCCGAGTCGATGCTCGCATCCTCAGGGCCGCACGAGCCCTCGCGGATCGCCCGCGCGAAGAAGATCGCCGTGCGGCTGCAGCGCGCGCTCGGCGACGTGCCGGTCGGGATCGCGACGATGACGGACCGCGTCCTCCCCGACCTGATGCCGACGACCGATCCCGAGCTCTTCGATCGCACGATCGCCCAATCGGTCGGTATCGACCGGCCGCCTCCGTCGCAGCAGTACCACGGTGATCGCGCGACGAACTTCCAGGCGCTCGTCCCGGTGCTCAGCTCGCATTTCTTCTCCGACACTGCGAAGCACCGGCTCCTCGTCGTCCTCACCGACGGCGAGGCGGCACGCGACCTCGAGCTGTACGGGCTCGGCATCGGCCACACGCTCAGGCCGGTCTTCGTCCACGTGTGGAAGCGGGGCGAGCGGATCTACCACCACGGCCGAGTCGACCCGCGGTATTTCGCCGATCCGGGCAGCGAGGCGCTGTTGCGGAAGGCGGCCGAGGTATCGAGCGGCGCCGTCTACGAGGAGACTCAGGTCGGCTCGCTCGTGGACAAGGCGCATCGCATCGTCGGCCAGGGCCCTGCGGAGTCGCACATCAACGCGTACGCGCGCATCGCGCTCGCGCCGTGGGTCGCGCTCGCCGGCGTCCTCCCGCTCGGTTTCCTGTTCTATCGCCGGAACCTGTAGGCAGTAACCGCTGCGCACCCCACGGCCATCAAGAGCGTGCGGCTAAGGCGCAGCCACCGCCGCACGCGCAAGACCAGACCTCCACGCCCACTCGTAAGAGCTCGGAGGCTTTGCCGGCGAGCGTTCGGCGAAGCGGGAACCTTCAGCGGTTGAAGGTGCGAAGCACTTTCAACCGCCGGCGAGGCGCTCGTACAGGCGCCAGCGCTCGTCGACGTCGTGCTGCTCCTCGGCGGCGAGCTCGTCCGCCTCGCCCGGGTTCGTCCGCCGAAGGAGCGTGAAGCGGTTCTCCTTCGAGGTGAACTCGCTGATGGGGATCTTCGGCGGGCGCGAGTCGAGCTGGAACGGATGCTCGAGCCGCGGGTCGTACCGGTACAGGGGCCAGTAACCGGAGTCCGCCGCTTCCTTCTGGTGCGCCATCGCGGTCGCCATCTCGATCCCGTGAGCGATGCAGTGGCTGTAGGCGATGATCAACGACGGGCCTTCGTAGGCCTCCGCCTCGGCGAAGGCCTTCACGGTCTGCGGATTGTCGGCGCCGAGCGCGACCTGCGCGACGTAGACGTTGCCGTAGCCGGCCGCGATCAGGCCGAGGTCCTTCTTCGCGGTGTGCTTCCCTCCGGCTGCGAACTTCGCCACCGCCCCGCGCGGTGTCGACTTCGACGCCTGGCCGCCTGTGTTGGAGTACACCTCGGTGTCGAGCACGAGCACGTTGACGTTTCGGCCGGACGCGAGGACGTGGTCGAGGCCCCCGAACCCGATGTCATAGGCCCAGCCGTCGCCGCCCACGATCCAGACCGATGTGTGCACGAGCGAGTCGGCGAGCGTCACGAGCCGCCGCGCGCGCGGGTCGGTGCTCTCTCGCAGCGCCCCCTTCAGGGCGGCGACACGCTCGCGCTGTGTCATGACGCCGGCCTCGTCGTGCTGGTCGGCGGCGAGGATCGCGTCACG
>CAZXZX010000064.1:0-19785 GCA_964645445.1 uncultured Gaiellales bacterium | reverse complement strand
AAACGAAGAACACCCCATCCGGAAACTCCTCGACAACCTCAGCAGCAACCTGGAGCGCAAGCCGCGTCTTCCCGCTCCCACCAGCGCCCGTCAGCGTCAGCAAGCGATGCCCCGCCGCGATCAACGCCACAACATTCGCTAGGTCGCGCTCCCGACCAAGAAGCGGCCCGGCCGCAATCGGCAGATTCGTCCGGTTCAGCGATTTCAGCGGCGGAAACTCGCCATCACCAAGCTGGAACAGCCGCTCGGCCCGAGCCAAATCCTTCAGCCGGTGCTCGCCAAGATCACGAAGGGCGACACCACCAACAAGATCCCTGGTCGTCTGCGACACAAGCACCTGGCCCCCACGGCCGACCGCCGCGATCCGTGCCGCACGATGAACATCCACCCCCACATAGCCCTGATCAGACACAAGCGGCTCCCCGGTATGGATGCCAACCCGCACACGAATCGGCCCTTCCCGAAGAAGCTCCACCAACGCCGCAGCCGCCGATACCGCATCCCGCGCTCGCTCAAAGACGACGAAGAATGAGTCGCCCTGCGTATCAACCTCGACGCCCCCGTGATCGGCGAACACCCCACGCGCAATCTCCCGATGCTCCCGCAGCGCTCGCTCATACTCCGCTGCACCCATCCGCTCCAGCAGCCTGGTAGACCCTTCAACATCCGTGAACAGGAAGGTGACAGTCCCGCTCGGAAGCGCCTCCACCAGCGAAGGATCCCTCGCCGCGCGACACGAAGCAACGGCGTCCCGGCTCGCACCGTCCAGTCGGCCGACATTCCCGAACACCGGGGCAGCCGACGGCCGACAGTCGAGGACCTGACTGCGATGATGGGCAGCACCCCGACGAATGGAGCTCGGTCATGTCTGATCTGCTGGAGTTCGCCCATCGCTACACCGAGGCGTGGTGCAGCGGCGAGCCGATCCGAGTGGCTGAGTTCTACTCGGTCGACGGATCCCTGACGATCAACCGCGGCTCTCCGGCAATCGGAACAGACGCGATCACCGAGGCGGCCCGAGGCTTCATGGACGGCTTTCCCGACCTACGGGTCGAGATGGACGAGTTGAAGTCCGGCGGCGATTCACCCGAGTACCACTGGACGTTGACGGGGACGAACACCGGGCCTGGCGGGACCGGACGTGCCGTCCGCATCAGTGGGTTCGAGCAGTGGACGATCGGCGGTGACGGCCTGATCGCGTCCTCGATCGGCTCCTACGACCAGGCCGACTGGGACCGCCAGATCAACGGCACCACGGACTCCTGAGCCAGGCGCCTCTCAGGCGTCATTCCCCCCGGCACCCGTCGATGGATGAAGGACGGACGACTCACCACTGCGCCCACCGTGCGGCTCGGCCGCGGATGAACCCGGCTGACCGTCAGCCCGTCAGTGGAGATTCGCCACCAGTGGCGTGTACGGGCAGTTATGAGAGTTCGTCGAGGCCTTGCGCGACCCACGCCCTGAGGTCGTCGGAATGGGCGAAGGGCGCGTCGTCTGCTTCGGCACGCGCCAGCACTTCGTCGGCCGTAGCGCCGGCTCGGACTCCGGCATAGAGGTAGACGAGGGCGGACGAGCGCGGGCCGGTGCGACACGTGACGAGGGTCGGTCGAGGCAGGCGGTCCAGGACGGCGACGTGCTGTCGGGCGATATCCATGTCGAGCACGATTGGTGGATCGGACACGATGTTGGCCGACTCCGCCACGGCGTCCTGGACGCTCGCGTACGACATCCCGCCCTCCATCGCCGCGAACTCTTCGCCGCAGAGGAACAACCAGGATGCCGCTTCCGCGTCGCGCGCGAAGGCCGCGGGATCTGAGATCAAGCCCCGGTTGAACGTCAGGTCGGTCGGGCCTTCGAACGGAGCCACCGGCGCACCGTATCCGCTCTCGGGCTCGCGCGACGCCGCCGCTTCGCGCCATGCCCGACACTTGACACTTGGGATCCGAGGTGATTTAAGACATCTGAATCGGGTCTCATATCCGCGTGGGTCTGAGACCTTCTCTCGACCTGGAGGGTCACCATGGCACGAGGCTGGAAACGGGCTTTGCCGCTCGTCGCGGCCGGCCTGCTCTGTGTCGCATTCGCGGCCACGGCCGGCGCGGGCACGCGCAAGCACGCCGCCGGAAGCGTCAACGTCGCGTTCATCTATCCGAAGACCGGCGGTCTCGCCGCGTTCGGCCAGGAGGAGCTCGACGGGTTCCAGGCGGGGCTGGACTACGTGAAGGGCAAGTGCGGCGGCTACACCATCAACCCGACGATCATCGACGATGCCACCGACCCGGCGACGGCGATCGCCGCGTTCAAGAGCGAGGTCGGCCAGGGCGTCAAGATCATCGCCGGCACCGGCTCGTCGGGCATCGCGCTGCAGCTCGGCCCGCTGGCCGCACAGAACAACGTCCTCTACATCTCGGGCGCCGCAGCGGCCGACGCGATCACCGGCCTCAACCGGAACACGTTCCGGGCAGGCCGGCAGACGCTGCAAGACGTCCTCGACGCGGTGAACATCTTCCCGCCGAAGAGCACGGGCAAGAAGGTCGTCGTCTTCGCCGAGGACACGGCGTTCGGGGCGGGCAACGTCGCTGCCGTCCAGCTCCTGTTCGGCGCCAAGGGACACACCGTCTCGAAGATCCTGTCGCCGTTCGGTACCCCCGACCTGACACCGTACGCCCAGCAGCTCGCGAACTCGGGCGGTGACGCCGCGTTCGTCGCCTGGGCGAACACGACCAACGCCGCAGCCATGTGGCAGGCGCTTCAGCAGCAGGGCGTCTCGAAGAAGATGACGCTCATCACGGGTCTCGCCAACCGCGCGAGCTACGACGCGATCGGGCCGCTCGTCCAGGGCGTCACTCTGTTGTCGCATTACGTCTACACGGCGCCGCACAACGCGGCGAACACGTTCCTCATCAAGTGGATGGCGAAGAACCGCCACGCGGTCCCCGATCTGTTCACGCCGGACGGCTTCGTCACCGCGCAGATGATCTGCCGCGCGGTCGCCAAGGGCGGCACTGACACCGGCAAGCAGATCAGCGCGCTCGAGGGCTGGCAGTTCCTCGCGCCGAAGGGCAAGCAGTACATTCGGGCGGCGGACCACGCGATGATCCAGCCGATGTTCCAGGTGCAGCTCGTACCCGGGAACGGCGGTCACTATGTCGCGAAGGTGCTGAAGACGATCTCGCCCGGCAACGTCCAGCCTCCGGTCACGCCGTTCAAGTAGGAGCGGCAGCCGGCGGATCACAGGTGAACCCTCCGATCCTCGCCACGCGAAATCTCGGGCTCGACATCGGCGGCGCGACCATCGTCGCCGATGTCAGCCTCGAGGTGACCGAGGGCGAGCTCCTGGGGATCATAGGGCCGAACGGCGCCGGCAAGACATCGCTGTTCAACCTCTTCTCGGGCCTGTACCGGCCGACGTCGGGGTCGATCCAGCTGAACGGCGTGGACATCACCCACCAGCCGACGTACCTGCGCACGCGGGAGGGGATCGGCCGCACCTTCCAGGTGTCGAGCGTGTTCCCGTTGCTGACGACGTTCGAGAACGTCCGCCTCGCCGCGCAGTCCGCGCTCGGCGGGACGCTTCGGCTCTGGCAACGCGCATCCGGGGTGCGGAAGGCGGTGGAAGGCGCGCGGGCCGCGCTCGCGCGCGTCGGGCTCGAGGCGAATTCCTCGCTGCCGGCCGGGGGGCTCTCGCACGGCGACAAGCGGCGGCTGGAGATCGCGATGCTCCTCGCGGCGGACAAGCCGGTGCTCCTCCTCGACGAGCCGATGGCGGGCCTCTCGGCCGAGCACGTGCCGCAGCTCGTGGAGCTGATCCGCTCCGTGCACACGGAGGAGCGCAAGACGGTGCTCATGGTCGAGCACCACATGGAGGTGGTCACCCGCGTCGCGCAGCGGATCGCGGTGATGCACCACGGCGCGCTCCTCGCCTGCGACACGCCGGCCGCCGTCATGGCGAACCCGATCGTGCAGTCGGCATACCTCGGGGAAGCGCTGTGAGCGCTGTTGCGACGCGCATGTTGCTGTCGGTCACCGACCTGCACGTGTATCTCGGCCAGTCGCACGTCCTCCAGGGCGTGTCGTTCGACGTCCCCGAGGGCGGGGTGACGGCGCTGCTCGGACGCAACGGCGTCGGCAAGACGACCACGCTGCGTGCGATCCTGGGCCTCGTCGGGCGGCGCGGCTCGGTGCTCCTCGACAGCGACGAACTGACCTCGCTGCCGACGCACCGCATCGTGCAGCGCAACGTCGGCTACGTCCCGGAGGACCGCGACGTCTTTACCGGCTTGACGGTGGCGGAGAACCTCCGCCTGGCCGAGCGCGAGGGCAACCCGCGCTACGACCTCGTGTACGACCTGTTCCCCGATCTCGAGGCCCGCGGCGGCCAGCGGGCGGGCACGCTCTCGGGCGGCCAGCAGCAGATGCTCGCGATCGCGCGGGCGCTGCTGAACGACAACCGCGTGCTGCTCGTCGACGAGCCGACGAAGGGGCTAGCACCTGCGCTTGTCGCCGAGGTCGCGCGCGTCCTCGAGCGCCTCGCCGAGCTGACGACAGTGTTGCTCGTCGAACAGAACCTCGGCGTCGTGCGGCGGATCGCCCACGACGCGATCGTCCTCGACCAGGGCCGTGTCGTGCACACGGGCGACGCGAAGGAACTGCTCGAGCAGCCGGAGCTCGTCCGCCGCCTTCTGAGCGTGAGCGCATGAGCACCTTCCTGCTCCTCACGATCACCGGGCTCGGCCTCGGCGCGATGTACTTCCTCATCGCCTCCGGCCTGTCGCTCATCTACGGGCTCATGGGCGTCCTCAACTTCGCGCACGGCGCGTTCATCACCGTCGGGGCGTACGCCACGTGGTGGACGGAGGCGCACCTCTTCTCCAGTGTGCACTCGATCACCCTGCGCTTCCTGCTTGCCGCGCTCATGGGTCTCGCCGTCGGCGGCGTCTTCGCGGCTCTGGTTGAGCTCGTCCTCATCCGGCCGCTGTACAACCGGCACATCGAGCAGGTGCTCGTCACGGTCGGTCTCTCGATCGCGTTCGTCGCGCTTGTGCAAGGCATCTGGGGGCCCGATGCGAAGCCCTTCGCAGTTCCGCCCTGGCTGCACGAGACGACGACGGTCGCGGGCGCGCACATCCCCAACGACCGATGGATCGAGATCGGCACCGCGGCGGCGGTCCTCGGGCTGTTGCAGCTCTTCCTGCGGCGCACGCGGTACGGCCTGATCATCCGCGCCGGAGTCGAGAACCGGGCGATGGTGCAGGCGCTCGGCATCGACGTGCGCAAGGCGTTTACGCTCGTGTTCGCGATCGGCGGCATCGCCGCCGCCGTCGCCGGCGTGCTCGGCGGCGTCTACTTCAACGTCGTCGGTCCCGACCAGGGGACGAGCCTCTTGATCTTCGCGTTCATCGTCGTGGTGATCGGCGGTCTCGGCTCGATCGGCGGGTCCGCAGTCGCTGCGGTCGTCGTGGCGCTGACGCAGCAGTACACGAACTACTACGCCTCGTCCGGCGTCGGCGACATGGTCGTCGTCCTGCTGCTCGGGCTCGTCCTGCTCGCGCGGCCGCGCGGGCTCGCGGGGGCCGTGGTCGGGGCGCGCGCGTGACGCGCAAAGCACTCTTTGCCGACTGGCTCGTGCCGCTCGCGGTGTTCGGGTTGCTCGCGCTCGTGCCCGTGCTGCACGTCTCGATTCCCAAGCTGTTCGACCAGCCGGTCTCGAGCCCGGGGACGCTCCAGCTCCTCGGCGCCTGCCTGCTCTTCGGCGGGCTCGCGCTCACGTACGACCTGCAGTTCGGATACACGGGCCTGCTCTCGTTCGGTCACGCGCTCTACATCGCAATCGGCGTCTACCTGTCGAACGTCGCGATCACGGACTGGCACTGGAACTTCTGGGTCGCGATCCTCTTCACCATGGCCGTCGCGTTCGTGCTCGCGAACGTGCTCGGCTTCGTCAGCATGCGTGTCAGCGGTATCGCGTTCGCAATGGTGACGCTCGCCTTCGCGCAGGCCGGCGCAGTCCTTGCGCTCAAGGATCCGCATCACTGGACGCACGGCGAGGAGGGACTCGGCGCGGATTACACGAAGCTGCCGCATGCGTTCGTCGGCATCTTCAACACGAAGAACCTGTACTGGCTCGCCCTCGTCTTTCTCGCGCTCGTCTTCTTCGTCGTGCGGTGGACGGTCGACTCGTCGCCGGGCCGCGTGTGGCAGGCGATCCGCGAGAACGAGCAGCGCGTCGAGGTGCTCGGCATGCGTCCGCACCTGTACAAGCTGCAGGCCTTCGTCCTCTCGTCGACCCTTGCGGCCGCAGGCGGCATCGTCTACATGCTGCTGTACAACGGCTCGACGCTCGCGGTGACTGCGCCGAACTTCACCTTGACGCTGCTGCTGATGGTCGTCATCGGCGGAGCCGGCTCGCGCTGGGGCGCCGTGCTCGGCGGGATCCTGTACACGTATCTCAACGACCGTCTCGTGGCGGTCGGCAGCTCGTCGACCGTCGAAGGCTTCCCGCACGTCCTCCGGACGCCGCTGTCGCAGCCGCTCTTCCTGCTGGGCGTCATCTTCATCCTCATCGTCTTCTTCCTGCCGGGCGGCCTCGCCGGCATCGCCGCGCGCGGACGCCCGAGCGGGCTGCGCCGGCTACAGGAGGCGATTCGTCCCGAGTCCAGCGTCACCGCACCGCAGGAGGAGCTATGACGAGCTACGCAGCGAACGATGGAGTCAGCCTCGCCTATGAGGAGCTCGGCGAGGGCGACCCGCTTCTATTCGTGCAGGGCCTCGGGTATGACCGCAGGGGCTTCGGCCCGTTGCCTCGGCTCTTGGCGGACGGCTTCCGCGTGATCGTGTTCGACAACCGCGGCGTCGGCGACAGTGACGTCCCGGACGGGCCTTACTCGGTGCCGATGCTCACGTCCGACGCGATCGCCGTCCTCGACGCGGCCGAGGTCGAGAGCGCCCACGTGCTCGGGGTGAGCCTCGGCGGCTTCATCGCGCAGGAGCTCGCGCTTTCGTTTCCGGAGCGGGTACGGAAGCTCGTCCTCTGTTCGACCGCACCGAGCCTGCAACCTCCGTGTTACCCGGTCCCGGAGCGCGGGCTGCAGGCGTTCGCGGCCTTCCCGACGATGGAGCGGGAGGCGGGACTACGGCTGATGGTCGAGAACTCGCTCGGCGAGCACGGCGTGCGTGAGCGGCCCGAGCTCGTCGACGAGATCTACCGCTACCGTCTCGAACGCGCACCGACACTCGCCGCATGGCAAGCGCAGGCGATGGCGAGCGCGACGTTCGACGCCTACGAGCGCGTGAAGGAGATCATGGCGCCCACGCTCGTCATCCATGCCGACGACGACGTCGTCGTCGACTTCCGCAACGGCGAGCTGCTGGCGGAACGCATCCCCGGCGCGCAGTTCGAGGTCGTCCACGATCGCGGCCATCTCGTCATCTGGGAGGAGGCGGAGATGCTCGCGCCGGTCGTGCGAGAGTTCCTCCGGTCGTGAGCATCGACGGAACGCACACACTGGGGCGGTGGCTGCGCGACCGGGCTCGCGCAACGCCCGATCGCGTCGCGATCGACTACGACGGCAGGCTCGTCACGTACGGCGAGCTCGACGCCGCATCGGACGCATGGGCAGTCCTCTTCCACGAGGCGGGGCTCCAGCGGGGCGATCGCGTCGCGACGCTGACGGGGAACACGCCCGAGCATGTTCAAGTCTTCTTCGCGTGCGCGAAAGCGGGGCTCGTGCTCGTGCCGCTGTCGTGGCGACTCGCCGTGCCGGAGCTGGTGTATCAACTCGAAGACTCCGAGCCGTCCATCTTCATCGTCGAGGATGAGTACGCCGACCTGGCCCGTCAGACGGCGTGGCCCTTTGAACGACCGGTACCCGGTACGGCGTCACCGAGCCGGATACCCGCTGTCGACGTGTCCGATGAGGACGGTCTCCTGCTCATCTACACGAGCGGAACGACGGGGAAGCCGAAAGGCGCGGTTCTGACTCACTCCAACTGCTTCTGGACCAATCTGAGCTTGGATCTGGCGACCCCCATGGATGTCGATGACGTCGTATTGCAAGTTCTCCCGCAATTCCACTGCGGCGGTTGGAACGTCCAGCCGTTGCTCGCCTGGTGGAAGGGCGCGCGCGTCGTGCTCGAGCGCGGCTTCGACCCCGCGCGCGCGCTCGACTTGATCGAGCGCGAGCGCGTGACGACGATCATGGGCGTCCCCGCCATCTACCTCTTCATCGCACAGCATCCTCGCTTCGCCGACGCGGACCTCTCCAGCCTGCGCCGCGCCGTCGTCGGCGGCGCGCCGATGCCCGAGTCGCTGCTCGAGACGTGGGCCGCGCGCGGCATCACCGTCGTCCAGGGCTACGGCCTGACCGAGGCCGCGCCGAACGTGCTCTGCCTGCCGCCCGATCGCGCTGCGGACAAGCTCGGCTTCGCCGGGAAGCCGTACCCGTTCGTCGACGTCACGCTGTCGGCGGAGGGCGAGCTCCTCGTCCGCGGCCCGAACGTGTTTCCCGGCTACTGGCGCAACCCCGAGGCGACAGCGGCGACGTTCACTGCGGACGGCTGGCTGCGCACCGGCGACGTCGCCGAATGCGACGATGAGGGCTTCTACCGCATCAAGGGCCGCCTGAAGGAGATGTACATCTCGGGCGGTGAGAACGTGTACCCGGCCGAGGTCGAGGCCGCGCTGCACGAGCACGCGCGGGTCGCCGACGCAGCAGTCGTCGGTGTCCCGGACGAGCGGTGGGGCGAGGTCGGCGCGGCGTTCGTCGTAGCCGACGGCGTGACCGCGGACGAGCTCCTCGCGTGGTGCGAGGCGCGGCTCGCGCGCTTCAAGGTCCCGCGGTCGATCCACTTCCTCGCCGAGATCCCGCGCAACAGCATGGGCAAGGTGCAGAAGCAGGAGTTGCGCGAGATGGAGCACGCGCGATGAGTGATGTCGTCACCGGCGTCGGCGGGCGCGCGCTCTCGCGCAAGGGCGTCGAGACGCGGCAGCGCCTCCTCGACGCGGCGGAGCGGGTCTTCGGCCGGCTCGGCTTCTACGACGCGTCGATCGTGAAGATCACCGAGGCGGCGGGCGTCGGGCAGGGGACGTTCTACCTCTACTTCTCCTCCAAGAAGGAGATCTTCGACGAGCTCGTCCGCGATCTGAACAGCCGCATCCGCCATGCGATGAAGGAGGCGTCGTCGCAGGGGAATGACCGGATCGAGGCGGAGCTGCTCGGCTTCCGCGGCTACTTCGAGTTCACGGCGGCGCACCCCGACCTGTACAGCATCATCCGACAGTCCGCCTTCGTGTCGCCGGAGACGTTCCTCTATCACTACGAGCGCATCTGGGCCGGCTACGCGCGAGCGCTGCGCGACGCCGTTGCCGCCGGCGAGGCGGGCGCGATCGACCCCGACGTCACGGCGTGGGCGCTGATGGCGATCGGCGAGATGGTCGGCATGCGGTGGATCGTGTGGGGCGACGGCGGCGTGCCGGAGAACGTCGTCGAGGAGATCGGTCGCATCATCCGCCGCGTGCTGGAGCCACCGTCTTGACGTCGATCTCGTTGGCGGCGACGGCGACCTACCTTCCGGAGCGATGGATGAGCGCGGCGGAGGTCGGCGAGCGGAGCGCGATCCCCGAGCAGGTGATCGTCGAGAAGTTCGGGCTGCGCGGCAAGCACATCGCCGCGGCCGACGAGCACGTCAGCGATCTCTCCATTCGCGCCGCCGAGCGTCTGCTCGGCGAAGCGGACGTCGATCCCGAGACGATCGACGTCGTCATGTACTTCGGCTCGATGTGGAAGGACTACGCGGTCTGGCAGGCGGCGCCGTGGATCGCGCACCGTATCGGCGCGACGCGCGCGTACGCGGTCGAGTACGACAACGTCTCCTGCGGGACGCCGGTCGCCCTACGGGTCGCGCGCGACATGCTGCTCGCCGAGAGCGAGCTCCGGACGGTACTCGTCGTCGCCGCCTGCCGCGAGTCGTATCTCCTCGACTACGGAAACGAACGCTCGCGCTTCATGTTCAACTTCGGCGACGGCGCGGTCGCAGGGCTGCTCGTGAAGGACGGCGGGCGCAACGAGCTGCTCGGCTGCCATGGCATCACCGACGGCTCGCTCTCGCTCCAGGTGAAGGTCCCGTCCGGCGGAAGCGTGTCACCGAACGGCGGCTACCGCTTCCTCGACGTCGCCGACGCCGCTGAGATGAAGAACGTGCTCGACCGCGTGAGCCTGGCGAACTTCGTGGCAGCCGCGGCGGGTGCGCTCGAGCGGAGCGGTGCGACACTTGCGGACATCGGCTATCTGTGCGGGATCCACATGAAGCCGTCGATGCACCGAGCGCTGCTCATGGAGCTCGGCGTCGACGAGTCCCGCGCTGCGTATCTCGACGACACCGGCCACATGAGCGGGGTCGACCCGTTGCTGGCGCTCGACCGTGCCGGGCGGGCGGGAGACCTGCGCGACGGCGAGCTCGTGCTCCTGCTCGCGGCGGGAACCGGCTACACCTGGGCCGCGAGTGTCGTACGGTGGGGCGATGCTCGAGACCGGTAGCGAGTACGGGCCGTCGTCCTGGATCGACGTCGGCCAGGACCGCATCGACGCGTTCGCCGACGCGACCGGCGACCACCAGTGGATCCACGTCGACCCCGAGCGCGCGGCCACCGGCCCGTTCGGCACGACCATCGGCCACGGGTACCTGACGCTCTCGTTGTTGCCGGTGATGTCGTACGAGGTCGTCCCGCGCCAGGGCGACGGCATGTCCGTCAACTACGGCCTGAACAAGGTGCGCTTCCCCGCGCCCGTTCCGTCCGGGTCGCGCGTGCGAGGCACGTTCCGCGTCGACGGCGTCGAGGAGGCCGACTGGGGCTTCCAGGCGACGATGACGGCGACGGTCGAGCGCGAGGGCGGAGCCAAGCCCGTCTGCGTCGCCGAGCTCGTGTTCCGCTACTACAAGTGAACGTGCTCGTCACCGGCGCCGCGCGCGGCATCGGCGCGGCGATCGCCGAGCGGCTCTCCGCCGACGGTTGGAGCGTGCACGGAGTCGACGTCGAGGACGGCGACCTGACGACGCGCGACGGCAATCGCGCGGTCGTCGACGCGGCGCTCGAGCGCTTCGACGGCCGGCTCGACGCGGTTGTCGCCAACGCCGGCTCCCAGCACGTCGCGCCGGTGCGCGACTTCCCGGAGGACGAATGGGATCGCCTGCAGACGCTGCTGCTCACGAGCCCGTTCCTGTTGGCGAAGTACGCCTGGGACGCGCTCGCCGCTTCGGGTGACGGGCGGTTCCTCGTCGTTGCCTCCGTGCACGGCCTCGTCGCCTCGCCGTTCAAGGCGGGCTACGTCGCCGCCAAGCACGGCGTCCTCGGGCTCGTGAAGGTGCTCGCGCTCGAGGGCGCCGGCGCCGGCATCTCGGCCGCGGCGCTCTGCCCCGCGTACGTCCGCACGGACCTGGTCGAGCGCCAGCTCGAGTCACGCTCGCTCGACGATCTCCTCGCCCCGCAGGCGGTGAAGCGCATGCTCGAGCCGTCCGAGGTGGCGGCCGCCGCCGCGTGGCTGCTCGGCCCCGACGGGCGAGCGGTGACGGGCACGCCCTTCGTGCTCGATCTCGGCTGGACAGCGCACTAGCAGGCAGCGTTTCTGGATCCCAGAAACCGGAAAATCGAGTTTGCGCGCCATCCGTTCGGCCATCTAGGATCCGAAAACCGTCCCACATCGCCCGAAGGAGCCGCCATGCAGCGAGAGATTCGGATCCAGGAGCAGACCGAGAAGCTCGAGAACCAGTGGCACCAGGACCCCCGCTGGGACGGCATCGAGCGGACGTACGGCGCGGCGGACGTCGTCCGCCTCCGCGGCTCGATCGTCCCGGAGCACACGATCGCGCGGCTCGGGGCGGAGCGTCTCTGGCGGCTCCTGCACGAGGACGAGCCGGTTCGCGCGCTCGGCGCCATCAGCGGAGGCCAGGCCGTGCAGATGGTGCGGGCGGGGCTCAGGGCCGTCTATCTCTCCGGCTGGCAGGTGGCGGCGGACGCGAACCTCGCCGGCCACACGTATCCGGACCAGAGCCTGTATCCCGCGAACAGCGCGCCGCAGCTCGTCAAGCGCCTGAACTGTGCGCTGCTCCGCGCCGACCAGATCGACTGGTCCGAAGGCCGTAACGGCACGCATTGGCTCGCGCCGATCCTCGCCGACGCCGAGGCCGGTTTTGGAGGCCCGTTGAACGCGTACGAGCTGATGCGCTCGATGATCGAGGCGGGCGCCGCGGGCGTGCACTACGAGGACCAGCTCGCGTCCGAGAAGAAGTGCGGCCACCTCGGCGGCAAGGTGCTCGTTCCCACGTCGCAGTTTGTGCGCACGCTCAACGCGGCGCGGCTCGCCGCCGATGTGCTCGACGTGCCGACGCTGCTGTTCGCACGGACGGACGCGCTCGCGGCTGCGCTGCTGACGAGCGACGTGGACGAGTACGACCGCGAGTTCGTCACCGGCGAGAGGACGGCCGAGGGCTTCTACCGGGTCCGCGACGGTCTCGACCAGGCGATCGCGCGCGCCCTCGCGTACGCGCCGTACGCGGACGTTCTGTGGTGCGAGACCTCGACGCCCGACGTCGGTGAGGCGCGCGCATTCGCCGACGCGGTGCATGAGAAGTTCCCGGGCAAGCTGCTCGCGTACAACTGCTCACCGTCGTTCAACTGGAGCAAGCACCTCGACGAGGAGCAGATCGCCGGCTTCCAGCATATGCTCGGCGAGATGGGCTACCGCTTCCAGTTCATCACCCTCGCGGGCTTTCATGCGCTCAACGCGGGCATGTTCGAGCTGGCGCGCGGGTACGCGTCCGACCAGATGACGTCGTACGTGAAGCTCCAGCAGCACGAGTTCGAGCTCGAGGAGTTCGGCTACACGGCGACGCGCCACCAGCGCGAGGTCGGTGCCGGCTACTTCGACCTCGTCGCGCAGGCGGTGTCGCCGGAGAGCTCGACGCTCGCGCTCAAAGGCTCGACGGAGGAGGCGCAGTTCGAGCAGGAAGCGGCGGCGTGAGCGTCACCGCGGGGGAGGAGATCCTCTCCGACGAGGCGGTTGCATTCGTCGAGCGGCTGCACCGCGAGCTGAACCCGCGGCGGCTCGAGTTGCTCGCCCGGCGGCGCGAGCGTCAGCTCGAGCTCGACCGCGGCGCGCTGCCGGCGTTCCGCTTGGACACGAAGGCGATCCGCGTCGGAGAGTGGCGCGTCGCGTCTGCGCCGGACGACCTGGTCGACCGCCGCTGCGAGATCACAGGCCCCGTCGAGCGCAAGATGATGATCAACGCGCTCAACTCGGGCGCGCGGGTCTTCATGGCCGACTTCGAGGATGCGAACTCGCCGACGTGGGACAACGTCGTCCAGGGGCACGTGAACGTCCGCGATGCGCTTCGACGCGAGATCGCGCTCGACACCTCGGAGAAGAGCTACCGCTTGAACGACGAGATCGCGACGCTGATGATCCGGCCCCGCGGCTGGCATCTGGTCGAGCGGCACCTCGAAGTCGACGGCGAGCCCATCTCCGCCGGCCTCTTCGACTTCGGGCTCGCGTTCCTCAGCGGCGCGCGCTACTTCTACCTTCCGAAGCTCGAGTCGATGGAGGAGGCGCAGCTGTGGGCTGATGCATTTGCCGTCGCCGGCGACTCTTCGATCCGCTGCACCGTCTTGATCGAGACGGTCCTCGCCGCATTCGAGATGGACGAGATCCTGTACGCGCTGCGCGAGTACGGCTGCTCGCTCAATGCGGGTCGTTGGGACTACATCTTCAGCGCGATCAAGAAGTACCGCTCGCGCGACTGGGTGCTTCCCGACCGCATCCAGGTGACGATGACCGTGCCGTTCATGCGCGCGTACACGGAGCTGTTGGTCGCAACGTGTCACAAGCGCGGAGCGCATGCGATCGGCGGCGTGGCCGCATTCATCCCGTCGCGGAAGGATCCCGAGGTGAACCGCGTCGCGCTCGCGAAGGTGCGCGAGGACAAGGAGCGCGAGTCCGGCCAGGGCTTCGACGGGACCTGGGTCGCGCATCCGGATCTCGTCCCCGTCGCGATGCCGTGCTTCCCGGAGCCGAACCAGCTGGGCGTCCTCCGCGAGGACGTCGACGTGACAGCGGCCGACCTCCTCGCCATCCCGCAGACTCCGGGGGACGTGACGGAAGCGGGCCTGCGCACGAACGTCTCCGTCGGCGTGCGCTACCTCGACGCGTGGCTGCACGGAGTCGGCGCCGCTGCGATCGACAACCTGATGGAGGACGCCGCGACCGCCGAGATCTCGCGGTCGCAGGTGTGGCAGTGGGTGCGCGCGGGCCGCTTCGACGAGGCGCGCGTGCGGCGCGAGATCGAGCTCGTCGACGCGGGCGACGAGGCCAAGGCCCTGTTCGCGGAGGTGGCGCTTCAGCCGGAGTTCGTCGAATTCCTGACGGTCCCGGCGTACACTCGGTTGGAGTGACCCTCGACACAACCAAGGCCGACGACATCGCGCTCGTGATCGAGGAGGCGATCGTGTCGGGCGAGCTCGCGCCCGGGACCGTCCTCCGGCAGGAACAGCTCTCCGAGCAGTTCAACGTCTCGCGCACGCCTGTGCGCGAGGCCCTGCGGCGCCTCGCCGCCCTCGGCCTCGTGTCGTTCGTCCCGAACCGTGGCGTGCGGGTGCGCACGATCTCGCGCGAGGAGCTGCACGAGGCTTTCATGGTGCGCGCCGAGCTCGAAGGCCTCGCCACCGAGGTGGCGGCGACGAAGTTCACCGCCGAGGATCTCGAGGAGCTGGACGCGGCCGAGAGGCGCTTCGCCGGCATCTCGCAGGAGCTGCGCGCGCTCGAGCCGGGCGACGACCGCCGCACGATCATGGGCGACTGGGTGCGCGGGAACCACGCCTTCCACGACGTCGTCTACCGGGTCGCGGCCCTCCCGCTCGTCGAGCAGCTGGCAAAGAGTGCGCGACGGACGTTCTCCGGCCCTGCGGTGTGGGCCCCCGGCGACCACTCCATCGACGGCCTGTACGCGCGGAACGTCGAGCAGCACCGTGCGATCAAGCAGGCGATCGCGGCGGGCAGCTCCGCCGGCGCGCGCGAGCTCGCCCGCGAGCACGTGCTGTCGTCGTTCCAGCTGCTCGAGACGATCCTCGAGCAGGTCGGCGGACAGTGGCCTGCAAACAAACGGTCCGCTAGATTGCGGTCATAGTCGCTGCCTGAGGACATCTCGATGGACCCGCTCTACCGCCCGCAAGGCGTCGAAGAGCGCTGGCAGCGTATCTGGGAGGAAGAGCGGCTCTATCACGCCGACCCGGAGCAGCCCGGCGACGCGTACGTCATCGCCGTGCCGCCGCCGAACGTCACCGGGGCGCTGCACATGGGCCATGCGCTCAACGGCTCGATCCAGGACGCGCTCATCCGCTGGCACCGGATGCGCGGCTTCAACACGCTCTGGCAGCCCGGATTCGACCACGCGGGCATCGCCACGCAAGCCGTCGTAGAGAAGGAGCTGCGCAAGCAAGGGACGTCGCGGCTCGAGCTCGGTCGCGAGGCCTTCGTCGAGCGCGTCTGGGAGTGGCTGCACGAATACGGCGGCGTGATCATGGGTCAGTTCCGGCGGCTCGGCTGCTCGCTCGACTACGAACGCGAGCGGTTCACGATGGACGACGAGTACATCCGCGCGGTCATGCGCTTCTTCGTCCACCTGTACGAGCGCGGTTGGCTCTTCCGGGACAACCGGATCGTCAATTGGTGCAGCGACTGCCGCACGTCGATCTCCGACCTCGAGGTGGAGCACATCGACGTTGACGACGCGCTCACGTACGCGCGCTATCCGCTCGTGGACGGGAGCGGGCACCTCACGGTCGCGACCGTTCGTCCGGCAACCATCCTCGCCGACGTCGCCGTGGCTGTGCACCCGGAGGACGAGCGCTACCGGGATCTCATCGGCAAGGACGTCATCGTCCCGGTGGTCGGGCGCCACGTGCCGGTGATCGCGGACCCGCGGGTCGAGCGCGCGTTCGGGACCGGCGCGCTCAAGGTGACGCCCGGGCACGATCCCGTCGACTTCGACATCGGTCGGGACCACGAGCTGCCCGCGCCGGCGGTCATCGGGCTCGACGGCCGGATGACCGGCGACATCCCCGATCTCCTCATCGGGCTGACCGAGGAGGAGGCGGCCGAGTACGTCGTCGACTGGCTGCGTCAGGAAGGGCTGCTCGAGAAGCGAGAGAGCTACCGCCACTCGGTCGGGCACTGCGAGCGCAGCGGCACGCGCATCCAGCCGCTCGCGTCGCTCCAATGGTGGGTGGACATGGGCCCGATGGCAGCGGCGGCGATCGAGACGATCGAGTCGGGCCGCGTGACGTTCCATCCGCCGGTGCAGAATCGGGTCGCGCTCGACTGGCTGAAAAGCATCCGGCCCTGGAACGTGTCGCGGCAGCTGTGGTGGGGTCACCAGCTCCCGATCTGGTACTGCCCCGATGGGCACGTGACGAGTGCCGAGTCGGAGCCGGAGGCGTGCGTGGAGTGCGGCTCACGCGAGATCGTGCGCGACCCGGACGTGCTCGACACGTGGTTCTCGTCCGCGCTTTGGCCGTTCGCGACGCTCGGTTGGCCGGACGACACGCCCGAGCTGCGCCGCTACTACCCGGGCGACGTCAACTCGACTGCCCGGGAGATCATCTTCCTCTGGGAGGCTCGGATGATCATGGCCGGGCTCGAGCTCGCCGGCGACATTCCCTTCCACGACGTGATCATCCATTCGACGATCCTCGCGCCCGACGGTCGTCGCATGTCGAAGTCGCTCGGTACCGGCATCGACCCGCTCGAGCTCATCGCGGCGTACGGCGCCGACGCGACGCGCTACGGCCTGCTGAAGATGTCGTCGACGCAGGACGTCCGGTTCTCCGCGCAGCCAATCGAGGAAGGCAGGAAGCTCGCGAACAAGCTCTGGAACGCGAGCCGGCTCCTGCTCATGGGTGGGGCGAGCGAGGCCGCGCTTCGCCCGTCGTCGGTGGAGGAGCGGTGGATCCTCGCGCGCATCGACGCGACCCGCTCGGAGGTGGAGGAGGATCTGGCGAGCTTCGACTTCGCGCACGCCGTCGACAGGCTGTACCACCTCACGTTCGACGACTTCTGCGACTGGTATCTCGAGGCGATCAAGCCCCGGCTCGAGGAAGCCGACGTGCGAGCGACCGCCTTCGCAGCGCTCGAGCGATTGTTGACGCTCCTGCATCCTGTCATGCCGCACGTGACCGAGGAGATATGGGCCCAGTTCCACGACACGCGGCTGATCGTGTCGCCGTGGATCGAGCCGGATGCACGGTTCGCGGCGGATTCCGGGGCGCTCGACCGTGCGCAGACGGCTGCCCGCATCTATCGGCGCAGCGGCGTGCGTATTGCAGTGAGCGGCGATGCGCTCCGCATCTTCGAAGCGGTCGTGCGGCCGTCGGCGGACGGAGGGGGCGACGTCGACGCCGAGCGCGAGCGGGTTCGAAAGGAGATCGAGCGGTCGGAGCGGATGCTCGCGAACGAGAAGTTCGTGTCGAATGCCGCGGCCGACGTGGTCGGTGCCGAGCGGGAGAAGCTCGAGCAGTACCGTGCAGAGCTCGACGCGTTGGGTTGAGTCGCTGAGCCCGTGGCCGATGGACGGCTTCGGGCTCGACCGTATTCGGGCGCTCCTTGCCGAGCTCGGTGACCCGCAGCGCCGCTATCCGGCCGTGCACGTCGTCGGCACCAACGGCAAGTCGACGACGGCGCGGCTGACGGAGGCGCTGCTCGCCGACGCCGGCCTGGCCGTCGGCGCGTATCTCTCGCCGCACGTGCGGCGCTGGAGCGAGCGCATCCGCATCCGGGGAGAGGAGGCGGACTTCGAACGGGCGGTGTCCGCCGTCCGCGAGCCGGCCGAGCGCCTGCAGGCGACGCAGTTCGAGGCGCTCACGGCCGCAGCGCTCGGGGCGTTCGCCGACGCGGAGGTCGACGTCGCAGTCGTCGAGGCCGGCCTCGGCGGACGGCACGACGCCACGAACGTCCTCGAGACGCGCGTCGTCGTGCTCACGAATGTCGCGCTCGAGCATACGGACGTGCTCGGCGACACGCGGGAGGCGATCGCCGCCGAGAAGCTCGCCGTCGTCCGCCCCGGCGCCGTCGTCGTCCTCGGCGAGCCCGAGTGGCAGGAGGTCGCGGCCGCGAACGGCGCTGCGCGCGTCGACGTCACCGCACGCAGCAACCTGGCGCTCGCGATCGCTGCCGCGGAAGCGTTCCTCGGCCGCGACGTCTCGGCCTCGGCCGCTGCCGGTGTCGAGCTCCCGGGGCGACTGGAGCACCGCAGCGAGCGCCCGCTCGAGATCTGGGACGGCGCGCACAACCTTGCCGGCGTCGGCTACCTCCTCCCGCGCCTCCCCGACCGCGAGTTCGTGGTCGCGGCGTCGATCCTGCGCGACAAGCGGCCGGCACTGATGCTCGAGGCGCTTTCCGTGCTCGGCCACACGCTCGTCGCCACCGAGTCGTCGAACGGCCGCTCGCTCGCGGCCTCGGAGCTCGCCGAACTGGCTCAGCCGTTCTTCCCCACCGTCGTGGCGGAGCCGGATCCGCAGGTCGCCCGGCGCCTGGCCCTGGGCGCCGCGGGTCTCGGCGGCGCCGTGCTCGTCACCGGGTCCCTCTATCTTCTGAGCGAGCTCCATGGCCTCGATTAGGACACACACCCGAAGTGAGAAGCTCGGCATCTTCGCGTTCGCCGGCATCCTGCTGGTGCTCATCGTCGGTGGAGCGTTCGCCGCCGGCTTCCTCATCGGCCGGACATTCCTGTGACGACGAAGTCGATCGCCGCGATCCTGATCGCCGTCGCGGCCGTCTTCTGGCTCGCGTCCGCCTACTGGACGGTCAAGGATGCGCGCCGCCGAATCGACGACTCGTGGTTGCTCGTGCTCGCGGCGCTCGTGGGGCTCGTTCCCTACATCGGGCCGCTCGTGTACATGCTCTTCCGGCCGCCCGAGTACCTCGAGGACGTGCGCGAGCGCGAGCTCGAGATCAAGGCGATGGAGGACCGCCTCTCGCGACGCGGCCTCGTGTGTCCGGTCTGCCGGTCCGAGGTCGAGTCGAGCTTCCTCGTCTGCCCGATCTGCACGACGAAGCTCCGCCAGGCGTGCCCGACCTGCCGCGCCCCGCTCGAGGCGTTGTGGCAGGTGTGTCCATACTGCGAGACCCCGATCGACTCCACCGGCACCGCGTCTATAGTCCGGCGCCGTGGCACTTGAGCGCACGCTGATCCTCATCAAGCCGGATGCGGTCCGGCGTTCCCTCGCAGGCGAGATCCTCTCGCGGATCGAGGGCCGCGGGCTCGTCATCCGCGCGGGCAAGCTCGTCACCGCCGACAGCGCGCTCGGCGAGGCGCACTATGGGGAGCATCGCGAGAAGCCGTTCTTCGGCGAGCTCGTCGACTTCATCACCTCGGGGCCGACGTGGGCGCTCGTCGTCGAAGGCGAGGGCGCGATCGCGACCATGCGGAAGACCATCGGCGCGACGAATCCCGCGAATGCCGAGCCGGGGACGATTCGCGGCGATCTCGCGAGCTCGATGCCGGACAACCTCGTGCACGGCTCCGACTCGCCGGAGTCGGCCGAGCGCGAGATCGCGCTCTGGTTCCGGGATGCCGAGCTCGTCTGAGCTCAACCGCGCGTTCTGGGACCGGCAGTCGGACGAGTACCAGGAGCGCCACAGGGAGTTCATCGGCCGGCCCGAGCCCCGCTGGGGGATGTGGCAGATCCCCGAGTCGGAGCTCCAGGTGCTCGGCGACGTGGCCGGCAAGGACGTGCTCGAG
>CAZXZX010000063.1:0-4589 GCA_964645445.1 uncultured Gaiellales bacterium | reverse complement strand
GCCGCTCGAGCCCCGGGTCTTCACCTCGATCTACCACGACACCGCCGACCAGTCGCTCGCCCGGTCGGGCATCACGCTCCGCCGCCGGACCGAGCGCGGCTGCAGCGTGTGGCAACTGAAGCTCCCGTCCGAGGGGTTCCGACTCGAGCTCGAGGAGCCCGGCGGCCCGGGAGCCCCGCCGACGGAGCTGGCGCGCCTCCTCACCGCGCACCTCCGCCACGGCCCGGTCGCCCCGGTCGCCGAGCTGCGCACGCGCCGTCACGGCGCGCTCGTCGCGCGCGATGGAACCACGGCGGAGGTGACGATCGACGACGTCGCGGTCATGGACGCTCTCCGCGTCGTCGAGGAGTTCGTCGAGGTCGAGGTCGAGCTGAAGGAAGGCAAGCCGAAGAAGCTCGACGCGATCGCGGACGAGCTGACCGATGCCGGTGCGTGGCCCACACACGGGACGCCCAAGCTCTTCCGCGTGCTGCGGCTGTCCCTCGACGCGGTGCCGGACGATCCCCTCGAGGCACTGCAGGCCCGGCTCCGGATGCAGCTCCGGGCGATCCTCGCGAACGACCCCGGCACGCGACTCGGCCGCGACCCCGAGAGCCTCCACGACATGCGCGTCGCGGCACGGCGCTCGCGGGCATTGCTGCGCGCGGGCCGGCCGCTGTATGCGCGCGACGTCACCGCGCTCGAGGACGAGCTGCGCTGGCTCGGCGAGAGGCTCGGCGCCGTCCGCGACCTCGACGTGCTCATCGACCGTCTGCGCGGCGACGCAAGCGATCTCGACGCCGATGACCGCGACGCGGCGCGCGCGCTGATACGGACGCTCGAACGCCGGCGTGCCGCCGCGCGCACCGCGCTGCTCAAGGCGCTCGACAGCGAGCGGTACTTCGCCCTGCTCGATTCCTTCGGAGCACAGATCGACGCGCTCTCGCCGGCCGGCGTCGACATGACGCTCGCCGACATTGCCAAACGCGAGCTGAAGAAGCTGCGCAAGCGTGTTCGCGCGACCCCCGACGACGCGGCCGATGCAGAGCTGCACGCATTGCGCAAGCGTGGCAAGCGCGTGCGCTATGCGTACGAGCTCGCCGGGGACGACGCGGCGGTCAAACGAGCAAAGGCGTTCCAGGACGTGCTCGGCGAGATCCAGGACTCTGTCGTCGCGGAATCGACGCTGCGCGCGCTGGCGGCGCGGACGCCGACGAACGCGATCGCCGCCGGTCGGCTGATCGAACGCGAGCGTGCCGGCCGCGCCGGGGCGCGCGCGGGTTGGTACAAGGCGTGGAAGCAGCTCCAGAGCGCAGCGAGCTGAACGTCGTCCGTGCGGCGGGCGGAGTCGTCGTGCGCGGCGGAGACGTACTGCTCGTGCACCGCCCGCGCTACGACGACTGGACCTTCCCGAAGGGCAAGGCAGAGGAGGGAGAGTCGGACGAGGAGAATGCGCTGCGGGAGGTGCACGAGGAGACGGGACTGCGCTGCACGCTCGAGGACGAACTCCCGTCCACGCACTACGTCGACGCGCGCGGGCGACCGAAGCGCGTGCGATGGTGGCGCATGCGGCCGCTCGCCGACGACGGGTTCACGCCGAACGACGAGGTGGACGAGCTGCTCTGGGTCGACCCCGCCGCAGCCGCCGAGCTGCTGACGTACGAGCGCGACCGAGCGTTGCTCTAGCGCCGGTTACGCAGCGAGCTCCGCGACGGTCGCGAGAACCGCGCCCTCGCGGATGCCACCGTCGCAGACGTGCAGCGGTACCCCGAGCCGCTCCTGCACCTCAGCCAGGAGGACGAGCCCCGCGGGAAGGATCTTCGCGCGCGTCCGGTGTACCCCGTACCGGCGCGAAATCGTCTCTTCCGGCTTCGTCGCGACGATGCGCATTGCTTCCGCGAGCTCGGCCTCGCCGAGCCACGGACCGACGAGGCGGCGCGCCGCCCGCGCGCTTCCGCCGACGGCGAGCGCGGCCTGGACGAGCGGCGGCTCGATCGACGCGAACGCCTGGGACGCCTCCGCGCAGGCTGCTGCCGGCCCGTCGACCCGCACGGTCAGTCGCACCGAGCCGAGGTCGACCGACTCCACCCAGCGCGGATCCGAGCCGGGATCGCCGACCGCGATCTCCGTCGACGCGCCGCCTACGTCGCAGACGGCGATCTGCCGCGGCAGCGCGACGTCGGCCGTCGCGACTGCGCCCGCGTAGGCGAGCCGGCCCTCCTCCTCGGTCGAAAGAATGCGCACCGAGTGCTTCGCGGCGCGGGCGATCGCATCGACGAGGTCGCCGGCGTTCGCGCTCTGCCGACCGGGTGCGGTGAGGAAGACGTCGAGCGTCTCGGCGCCGCCGCGGCGCGCCAGACTGCAGAGCTTCCCGACCGCCTTCGCAGCATTCGCGATGCTCACGTCCGACACGACGCCGGTGCACTCGATCTCGGCGCCGAGAGAAAGGCGCACCCGCTCCTTCTCGAGCGGAACGAGGTCCCGCCCGCTCACCTGGGCGAGAAGCAGGCGAATGGTGTTGGAGCCGACGTCGACTACCCCGATCCGCACGTTCATCCATCGTAGGTCCCTCGTCGGAGGCCGGGTGAGCCCATCGGTGAACAGGCGGTGACAGAGTCGTGAAAAGGTGGTGCGCCCTGCCGCTACCGGCTGCGTGCAAGCGAGACGCGTCGTCGCGCCCGTCGCATCATCGTCGCCTGTGCCGAGCGGGAGCGCTCGTCCTTCTTCGCCCGGATCCGCTCCCACGTCCCGTCGGCCTTCAGCTCCCAGGCGCTCGTATTGTCGGCGAGAAGCGTGTCGAGCGTCGCCGCCAGTTCGGACTGGATCGCGAGGTCGTCGATCGGCGTCACGACCTCGACGCGATGGTCGAGGTTGCGCGGCATCATGTCCGCGCTGCCGAGGTAGTACGACGTCTTGTCGCCTGCCTCGAAGAAGTAGAGGCGGCTGTGCTCGAGAAAGCGGCCGAGAATGCTGCGGACCCTGATGTTCTCGCTCAGGCCGGGCACGCCGGGGCGGAGCGAGCAGACGCCGCGAATGATCAGATCGATGCGCGCGCCGGCGTCCGACGCCGCGTACAGCTCGTCGATCACCTCGGGGTGCGTGAGCCCGTTCACCTTGATCCGGATGCGCGCCCGGCGTCCCTCACGCGCAGCGGCCGCGACCTCGCGGATCTCGTCGATCAGTCGCTGGCGCAGCGTGAAAGGCGCGACGAGGAGCTTCCGGAAGTGCGCGGGACGACCGAAGCCGGTGACGTAGTTGAAGAGATCCGCGACATCGGCAGCGATGTCCTCGTCCGAGGTGAAGAGCCCGAAGTCCTCGTACCCGCGCGCTGTGACGCTGTTGTAGTTACCCGTCCCGAGATGCACGTAGCGGCGCAGGACGCCGCCCTCGCGGCGGACGACGAGCGTCATCTTCGCGTGGATCTTCAGCGACGGGAATCCGTACGCGACGTGCACTCCTGCCTGCTCCATCGCGCGTGACCATTCGATGTTCCGGCGCTCGTCTCCACGCGCCTTGATCTCGACGAGACACACGGTCTGCTTGCCGTTCTCCGCGGCCTCGATCAGCGCCGGCACGAGTGGCGACTCGTCGCTCGTGCGGTACACGGTCGACTTCAGCGCGATGACCTCCGGATCCTTTGCGCACTCGTCGGCGAACGACTCGAAGCTCGCTGCGAACGAGTCGTACGGATGGTGCACGAGCACGTCGGCCGCACGAATGACCGCGAACTGCTCATCCGCCTCGACGTTCGCGAGCGGCGGACGCGCGACGGGGATCCACGGATCGAGCTTCAGGTCGGGCCGGTCGAGCTTCGTCAGCTCGCTCGCGTCCTCGAGGTCGATCATCCCGACGACCGGGTACACGAGGTCGTCAGCGACGCGCAGCCCCTGCTGCAGCCGCTCGCGCAACGGCTTCGACATCGAGCTCGACACCTCGAGCCGCGTCACTTCGCCGAAGCGCCGCCGCCGCAGCTCGAGCTCGACCGCCTCCAGCAGGTCGTCGGCCTCGTCGGACACTTCGAGGTCGGCGTCGCGCGTGACGCGGAACACGGACCGCTCGACGATCTCCATCCCCGGGAAGAGCGAGGGAAGGAAGTGCATCAGCACCTGCTCGAGCGGGACGAAGCGACCGGTGGTGCCGATGGACAGGAAGCGCGGAAGCCCCTCCGGCACCTTCACGCGCGCGAAGCGCTCCTCGCCGGACGAGGGGTCGCGCGCGAAGACCGCGAGGCTCACCGAGAGGGCCGAGATGTACGGGAACGGCTGGCCGGGCCCCACCGCGAGCGGCGTGAGCACGGGGTAGATCTCCTCTTCGTACAGATGCTCGAGCTGGGCGAGCTCGCCCGCGTCGAGGTCTTCGACGCCGGAGACGACGATTCCCTCGGCGGCGAGCGCAGGACAGAGCTCGCTGGACCAGATGCGGGCCTGCTCCTCGTACAGCTCGAGCACGCGGTCACGGGCGGCGGCGAGCGTCTGCTGTGGCGTGCGCCCGTCCGGCGAGCGGACGGCGACTCCTGCGGCTGCCTGGCCGGTGAGCCCGGCGATGCGCGTCATGAAGAACTCGTCGAGCATCGTCGAGAAGATGGCGCAGAAGCGCACGCGCTCGAGGAG
>CAZXZX010000062.1:0-9510 GCA_964645445.1 uncultured Gaiellales bacterium | reverse complement strand
GATCGGAGCGCGGCAGGCGGCGTTGACCTCGCGCGCGGGAACGCCGGCCTGCGCGGCCGCGCGGCCGGCTTCCTGCGCCGCGAGCATCACCGAGTACGCGTCGCGATAGTCCGGCGGCGGCTCGCCGCAGTAGACGGTGCGGCCGAAGTCGGAGCAGTACCCGTCGACGACGCCGCCGAAGTCGAACATCACCGACGTCCCCTCCGGGATCGGCTCGTGGCCGGTCGCACGGCCGGAGTCGAAGTCGTCGTCGCCGAGCCCGGTGAAGATGTGGGTCGTGAAGGACGGGCACCGCGAGCCTGCGGCGCGAAGCTCGTGCTCGACCGCCTCGACGAGCGCGACCATCGTCGCCCCGGGCACGACCAGCGGCCCGGCCGCCGCCATCGCTCGCTCCACCGTCTCGATCGCGCGGCCGATCGCCGCCAGCTCCTCGTCGCTCTTCACGCGGCGCAGCTCGTTCACAAGCCGCGAGCCCGTGCGGAGCCGCTCGAAGCCGACCGCCTCGCCGAGGTGCAGCGTCGACTCGGCCCAGACCCGGTCGCCGACCGCGATCGTCCCCGAGCCGCCGATCCCGCTGGCGATCCGCTCGAAGATCGCCGTTCCGTCGTCCGTTTCGTTGACGACGACCACCTCGCCGTCGGGCTCCTCCCGGAGGTCGAAGGCGACGAACATGCGCGGGAACAGGTAGACGGGGTCGCGGTGCGGCCGGAAGAGCGCGCCGGTGACCCAGCCGTGCGCGTACGACGCCTCACCGAAATTCGGGATCTGCCGCTCGACGCCGGTCAGGTACTCGAGATCCGCCGACGGCCCGAGGAAGAGCGCGTCGACGTCCTCCGACTCGAGCCGCTCCGACAGGCGGCGGCGCCGTTCCGCGTAGTCGAACACGCGGCGATCCTATGCGAGCAGGTCCTCGTGGTTGTGGACGCACAACCAGCGGCCCCCGCCGTCGCGCCGCCATACGCTCGTGTTCCGCACGCGCCGGTCGGGCTCGCCCGGGGTGACGACGGTGAGGGTGTGCCGTACGAGGGCGATGTCGCCGGCGACGTCGATCACCGGATCGTCAGCGCGTAGCCCCGTGGGGCGAGGCCCGCCACTCGGCCGTGCGTCGCGCACCGCGTCGAGCTCCGCCTTGCCCCGAATGAGCGGCTCGTGGAAGGCGTCCCACATCGTCGCGTCGACGGCGATGTTCGCGTCGATCGCCGCTCGGTCGCCGGCGAGGAACCCGTCGTAGATCGCGTTCACCGCGGCCCAGACGGCGTCCCGGTCGTCCGACTCCATTCGCCGCATCGTACGGATGGGCCTCGGCACGACGTCTTCTTGCGCCCGACCGAAATATCGGTCAGTGTCGCAACATTGTGAACCGGGTCGACGTGGCCGTCGTGGGCGCGGGCGTGACGGGCCTCGCCGTCGCGCGCGAGCTCGCGGCGCGCGGGGTCGGCGTGGCGGTGATCGAGCGCGAGCGGATCGCCGCCGGCGCTTCCGGCGTGCAGCCGGGCGGGGTCCGCCAGCAGTGGGGAACGCAGGTGGCGTGCCGGCTCGCACGCGAGTCGGTCGCGTTCTGGCGTGAGGCGAACGAGCGACTCGACCCGCGTGTCCCGCTGGAGCTGCGGGCGTGCGGGTACCTCTTCGTCGCCGAGAGCGACCACACGCTGGCGAGGCTCCGCACGAACGTCGCCCTTCAGAACGAGGAGGGGATCGGATCACGCATCGTCGGTCCCGACGAGGCGGCCGCGCTCGTTCCGGGCCTCGAGCCCTCCGCGCTGACAGGCGCGGCCTGGTGCGCTGAGGACGGCTATTTCGACCGGCCGCAGGCCGTCGTCGAGGCGTTCGCGACGGGACTCGACATCCAGTACGCGGACGTCGCCGAGCTCCGGCACGACGGAGGCGGGTGGGTCGTCGGGCCGGTCGCAGCTGAAACCGTCGTCGTCGCCGCGGGCGCAGACACCCCGGCGCTGGTCGCGCCTCACGGTGTCGAGCTGCCGATCACCCGCGAGGATCGCTACCTGTTCTTCAGCGAGCCGATCCACGAGCGGCTGCTCGAGCCGCTCGTCGTCGCCGCCGAGCGCGGCTTCGCCGCGAAGCAGCTCGCCGACGGCCGCGTCCTCGCCAGCGACCTTCGCGCGCGCGGCAACGCGGAGTCCGGCCGCGAGCTCTGGCGGGCCACGATACGGAACGCGTCCGAGACGCTGCTGCCGCAGCTCACGCACGTGTCCTATCCGCTGCTCGCCGGCGGCGTCTACGACGTGACGCCCGACCATCAGCCCATCCTGGGCCCGGTCGCCGACGGGCTCCTCATCGCGGCCGGCTTCAGCGGCCACGGGTTCATGATCGCCCCCGCAGTCGCGCGCATCACCGCAGATGCCGTCATGGGCGAGCGCGATCCGGTGCTCGACGTGCTCGGCGCCGATCGCTTCGCGGCCGGACGGCTGGTATCCGAGCCGCAGCTCGTCTGACATGTTCCTGCAGCTCGTCGCCAACGGTCTCGTCACCGGATCCATCTACGCGATCGCAGCGGTCGGCGTGTCGCTCGTCTACGGGATCCTGCGCCTCGTCAACTTCGCGTACGGCGACATGATGGCGTTCGGCGCGCTCATCGCCTTCGGCGTCGACGGGCCTCTGCACCAGTCGATGGTCGTCGCCACTCTCGCGGGGATGGCGGCGACGGCGGCGCTCGCGCTCGTGCTGGACGTCGTCCTCTGGAAGCCGTTGCGTGTCCGGCGCGCGGGTTTCATGAGCCTGTTCCTCGCGTCGATCGGGCTCGCGCTCGTGCTGCGACAGGCGCTCTTGCTCGCAGCGGGATCGCAACCGCGGAGCTACGACGTGAACCCGTACCGCGTGTTCGTGCTCGGCAGCGTCCGACTCTCGGAGCAGCAGCTCATCGCCATCGCCACGGCCGCAGCGACGATCATCGCGGTCGGGCTCTTCCTCGCGCTGACGACGGCCGGGCGCGTTTTGCGAGCGATGGCCGACGACCGTTCGCTGGCCGCTGTCGCGGGCATCGACGTCGGCCGCGCAACCCGTCTTGCCTGGCTGATTTCCGGCCTGCTCGCCGGGCTCGCCGGTGTGCTCGCAGCGCTCGTGGAGTACTCGTTCGACCCGAACTTCGGCTTCCAGCTGCTGCTGCCCGTCTTCGCCGCCGTCGTGCTCGGCGGGATCGGTAGCGCCTACGGTGCGCTCGCCGGCGGGCTCGCGCTGGGAGTCGCGCAGGAGGTCTCCACCTGGTCCGGCTTCGCAGGAGGCGTGAACCCCGTCTACAAGCCCGTGGTCGCGTTCGCCGTCCTCGCGGTCGCACTCATGATCCGGCCGCAAGGCTTCTTCGGGCAGGCGCGGGCCGGATGAGCATCCTCGCGAGCGGAAGCTTCTGGGCGTTCGTCGGCGTCGTCGCCGGCATCTACACGATCCTCGCGCTCGGCGTGCAGGTGCAATTCGGTTTCGCCGGGCTGCTCAACTTCGGGCAAGTCGCGTTCATGGCGATCGGCGCATACACGATGGCGATTCTCGTCGTGAAGGAAGGCTGGAGCACGTGGCTTGCCGCTCCACTCGGGATCGTGGCGGCCGCCGTCGGCGGACTGCTACTCGGCTTGTCATCGCTGCGGCTGCGTGCCGACTACTTCGCGATCGTCACGATCGCGTTCAGCGAGATCGTCCGCTACGTGGCGACGAATGAGACATCGCTCACCGGAGGCTCGCAAGGCACGATCGCCCTCGGCCCGATCGGAACGGCCAGCCAGTACAACGGCCAGTGGAGCCACTTCGAGGGTCGAGTGCAGCATGCGCTCGGCTTCTCCTCGAGCGACGCCACGATGCTCGTCATCGTCTGGGCAGCCGCGGTCGTCCTGCTCACGCTGACGTGGCTCTCCCTGCGGACGCCGTGGGGACGCGTGCTGCGCGCGATCCGCGACGACGAGGACGCGGCAGCGTCGCTCGGCAAGAACACCTTCGCCTACAAGCTCCAGGCGCTCGCGATCGGCGCGGCGCTCGCAGGCGTCGCCGGCCTCTTCTACGCGTGGGAGTTCTCGTTCTTCAGCCCGGACGACTTCGCCCCGCTGCTGACCTTCTTCGCGTGGATGATCCTGCTGCTCGGCGGAGTCGGCCGCGTGTGGGCGGTGCCCGTCGGCGCCTGGGTCTTCGGGTTCATCTTCGCGGGCACGCGCTTCCTCAACTTCCCGCCCTTCTCGTGGTTCGCATCCGACCAGCGCGCGTACCTGCGCCTCATCATCGTCGGCTTGATCATCCTCGCGCTCGTTCTCGCGCGTCCGCAGGGCTTGCTCGGCAACAAGCGGGAGATGGTGCTCGAGTGACGGCGTTGCTCGACGTGGAGGGGGTTGTCCGCGCATTTGGCGCCGTGCGCGCCGTCGACGGCGCGTCCTTCGCCGTCGACGAGCGGTCGATCACGGGCCTCATCGGACCGAACGGCGCGGGGAAGTCGACCCTGTTCGCGACCATTGCCGGCTCGCTCAAGCCGGAGTCGGGGCGCATCGTCTTCGCGGGTGCGCGCATCGACGGGCGACCGGCGTACCGCGTGGCGCGCGCGGGCGTCGTCCGCACGTACCAGGCCGCCCGGGTCCTGACGCGCATGACGGTGCTCGACAACCTCATGGTCGCCTCCACTGATCATCCCGGCGAGCGGCTCGCCGGCGTACTCCTGCGCCCTCGCGCTGCGCGCGCACACGAACGACGCGCGCTCGAGGTCGCGCGGGAGCTGCTCGCGCTCGTCCGCCTGGAGTCGCACGCGCACGACTACGCGGGCACACTTTCGGGCGGGCAGCGCAAGCTGCTCGACCTCGCGCGCGTGCTCATGCTCGAGCCGAAGCTCGTGCTGCTCGACGAGCCGATCGCCGGTGTCAGCCCTGCGCTCCGGGTCGAGCTCCTCGAGCACATCCTCGCCGTTCGCCGTGACCGGAGCATCACGTTCCTGATCGTCGAGCACGATCTCGACTTCGTCATGCAGGCTGCCGACCGCGTCGTCGTCATGAACGAGGGCCGCGTCATCGCCGTCGGCACGCCGGACGAGGTACGGGCGAACGAGCAGGTCGTGGATGCGTATCTGGGGACGGCCCATTGACGACGCCGCTCCTCGAGGTGAACGGGCTCGAAGCCGGCTACGACGATGCGCTGATCCTGCGCGGCGTCGACCTCATCGCAGACGCGGAGCAGATCGTCGCGATCGTCGGGCCGAACGGCGCGGGAAAATCGACGCTGCTCAAGGCCGTCTACGGGTTGGTCCGCCCGAGCGGCGGCTCGGTGCGCTTCGAGGGCACGGACATCACCGGCGAGCGCGCCGACCGGCTCACCCGGCGCGGCATGAACCTCGTGCCGCAGGTGGACAACGTCTTCCCGAGCCTAAGCATCGCCGAGAATCTGCACGTCGGCGCGCTCGTGTTGCCGCGCTCGGAGCGACCGACGGAGATCGCACGAGTGCTCGAGCTGTTCCCCCTCCTCGCCGAGCGGCGCCGCCAGCGCGCCGGCTCGCTCTCGGGCGGACAGCGGAAGCTCGTCGCACTCGCGCGCGCACTCGTCACGCGGCCGCGATTGCTCCTCCTCGACGAGCCGTCGGCGGGCCTCTCGCCGGTCGCGATCGACCTCGTCTTCGAGAAGCTCGTCGAGATCCGCTCGCTCGGGATCGCGATCGTGATGGTCGAGCAGAACGCACGACGCGCGCTCGCGCTCGCCGACACCGGCTACGTCCTCGACACCGGGCGGAACGCATACAGCGGCTCAGGCCCCACCCTGCTCGGCGACCCGCGCGTCGTGGAGCTCTACCTCGGCGGCTCCGGTGCGAGCACGATCGCGTCGAGCTCGACCTCGACGAGCACTCCGTCGGGGATGAACCCGGCGACGTAATAGGACGTATTCGCCGGATCGATCCCGGCGAACGCCTCGCGGTGTGCGCGCACGGCAGCCTCCCAGTCGGAGCCGACCGCAAGCAGCAACCGCGTGCGGATCACGTCCTCGCGTCGCGCGCCGAGCTCCGCGGCCGCGGCGAGCGCCTTCGCGATCGCGGTCGACGTCTGTGCATACGTGTCCCCGGGGTGGAGAACGACGCCGTCGTCCATCGGCGCCGTGCCGCTGACGGCGACGTGCGACCCAATGCGGACGGCGCGGGAGTAGGCGGCGGCTTCCTCGAAGCCGCCGCCGTCCCGCCAGGTCAGACGTTTCACTTGCTCTTGAAGGTGAACGTCTTCAGCGTCGTGAACTTGCTGCTGCCGTCGTAGCGCCAGATCTCGTACACGGCAGAGCCGATGTCGCCGTCCGCGGCGAAGTCGACCGGGCTGAATGCCCCCTCGTAGTTGATCGGCTTGTGCTTCTGAAGCAACGCGATCGCCTGCCCGAGCTGCAGGAACGTCACCTTCGTGCCGGGCGGCCCCGAGATCGAGACCAGGTTGCTCTTGATCTTCGCGGGCGAGGCCGAGCAGGCCTGCATCGCAGCGAGGAACGCGACGTTCTCTGCGTCGAAGGCGGTGCCCTCGAAGCCGGTGTACGGCTGCGCCCCCTTCACGTCTTTGTTCCAGAGCGCATGGAACGCGTTGCCCGCCGGGCCGCCTGCGGCGCTGGCGGCGGTGCCCGAGAGCCCGAGAACGGGCTGGCCGATCGAGTCCAGGGTCGGCCCGTCTTTCAACGCTTCCGTCATCAGCGTCTTCGTCGGGTCCCACTTGCCCGTCCGGATGAGCGAGGGCGCGAACTTCAGGAAGGTCTCGGGGAAGTCGATGATCACCCAGCCCGCCGGATTGCCGGAGACGAGCTGGCCGGCCTCGGTGTCGAACGTCGGCTGGTCGGGGTTCCACGACATGTCGACGCCGACCTTGCCGCCGAGCGCCTTCCACTGCGCGACGAAGAGCTGCTCGAGCGCAGTGCCGAACGCGTCGTTCCGCGCGCCGACGTTCACGGTCGCGCCCTTGCCGAACTTCTCCAGTGCCGCCTCCGCGAGCACCTTCCCTTGCAGGTTGTCGGACGGGTACGTCCGCCACACCCAACCGAGGCCGCCGGTGAGCTGTGTCAGCTGCGGCGCGCTCGCCGTCGGCGAAATGAGGACGACGTGGTTCGGAATCGTCACCGACTGCGCCATCGGAATCGTTGCGCCCGAAGCCATCTCCCCGATGATCACGTTGACCTGCTCGCCGACCTCCTTCTTCGCCGCCTCCACGGCGGCGGCCGCCTGCGTCTGCCCGTCCTGCGAGTCGACGAGCACGACCTTGATCTTCTTGGAGAGCCCCGCCTTCTTGAGCGCCGCGTTCTGAAGCTGAATCGCGAGTCGGACGGCCTTGTCCATGTTGCCGCCGTACGCAGCGAGGCCGCCGGTGAACGGCAGCACGGTCCCGATCCGCAACGTGAACGAGCAGCTCGCCTTCTGCGCGGCCGCCGTCGATGCGGTCGCCGTGAGCGCGGCGAGAATTCCCGCCAACGAGACGACCACGGCTGCCCGCCTGAGCCTCCTCGACCTGAGCACTGAATCCCTCCTGTTGGTCGACCGGCAGTGCCGCCGGCGTGCGGCGGCGCACAATGTTGCAACCCTGACCGATATTTCGCTCAAAGGCAAGGACCGGGATATGCTCGCCGCGTGGACGTGAGGGCTCCCGCCGGCGCACCCGAGGTCGGCGCCGTGATCAGGCGGTTGCGGTCCCAGCGCGGCATCTCGGTCCGTGCGCTCGCGGAGGCGTCCGGGATCTCCGCGTCGTTCCTCGGTGCGGTCGAGCGGGGCGACTCCGACATCGCACTGGGACGCCTGTCGCTGATCGCGCAGGCGCTCGACCACGACGTCGCCTCCCTCCTCGGATACTCGCTGAGCCAGTCGTCGCCGCGCTTCGTCGAGGCGGCCCGGAAGGGAGCCCGCGGCGAGGGTGTCGAGTTCTCGGCGTTCAGGATCCCCGGCTCGCACCTCGAACTGCTGGTCGCCTCGTTCGCTCCCCACTCGGGCTTCGACGACTCGATCACACACGCCGGCATCGACGTCGCCTACGTCGCGCAGGGCGAGCTCGTCCTCGTCGTCGACGAGGTCGAGTACGTGCTCGAGGAGGGCCAGTGCGTCGCATGGCCGTCATCCCACCCGCACACGATGCGTAACGCCTCCGACGCCCCGGCGATCGTCGTCGGCTTCGCAACGGAGATCGTGCATTGATGACCGACATGCGCATTTACGACCTGCGCGTCACGGTCGAGCGCATCGAAGGCCGATCGGTCTGCGGACTCGAGGTGGGCGACTACTTCGAGCTCACGGAATCGAGCCGGTTGCGGATCCCCGAGGGGAAGCACTTCTGCCTCTACGCGCTCCAGTCCGTGCTGCCGATGCTGCCGGCGAAGCAGCGGAGGCTCCCCGACGAGGACTGGCTCGAGCAGGACACCCTCGTCTGCTGTCCCGACCCGGAGGAGCGGGTCGTGATGCGCATCGAACGGGTCGGCGAACGAGTGATGCGGACGGAGGAGCTGACCTGACGACGCGCGAGGTCGGTCTCGGGCTGCAGTCGGACAAACAGGTCGAGGAGTACGAGGCGCTGGCGCGTCGCGCCGAGTCGGCGGGCTTCGACGTGATCTCGGTCTTCCACGACCTGTTCTTCCAGCCGGCGATCTTCCCGCTGCTCGCGATGGCACGCGTGACGGAACGCGTTCGTCTCGGGCCGGCCGCGCTGAACGCGCAGACGTTGCATCCCGTCGAGATCGCGGGGCAAATCGCGGCGCTCGATCTCGCCTCCGGCGGCCGCGCATACCTCGGGCTCGTCACGGGCTCGTGGCTCGAGCAGCTCGGCCTCGACGAGCGTCGCCCGCTCACCCGGCTCCGCGAAGCCGTCGAGATCGTCCGCCGGCTGCTCGCCTGCGACCGGAGCGGCTTCGCCGGCGATCGGTTCGCGCTCGCAGCCGGCGCGGGCCTCGCCTATGAGCCGCTCCGGCGCGAGGTTCCGCTGCTGATCGGCACGTGGCGACCGCGCGCGGCGTCCTATGCGCGCGAGGTCGCGGGCGAGGTGAAGATCGGCGGCTGCGCCAACCCCGAGATGGTCCAGCTGATGCGCAGCTGGCTCGGCGACGACGGCCCCAGGATCGTGGTCGGCGCCGTCACCGTCGTCGACGAGGACGGGACGCGGGCGCGCGAGCACGCGCAGGCGCAAGTGCAGATGTACCTGGAGGTCGTGGCGAGCCTCGACCCGACGCTCGAGCAACGACCGGGCGAATCAGCGCCGCTCGAGAAGTTCACGCTCGCGGGGACGCCCGAGCAGGTCGCCGCGCAGGCTCTGGCTCTCTACGCCGCGGGCGCGCACCGCGTCGAGTTCGGCACGCCGCAGGGACTCACGACGCTCGGCGGCGTCGACCTCCTGTGCGACCGCGTGCTGCCGCTGCTGCGCTGAGCGAAAACGGCGACTGCCGCTATTTGAAGGGGATGGTGATTGGGCCGGTGAGGCGGCGGTAGACGGCGAAGAAGTCGCGGTCGTCGGGGGTGAGGTAGCGGGTGGGGGGTTGCATGGTGTTGGGGACGATCTTTGCCGGGATGAGCCGGTGGTGGTGGGTGTAGGTGATGAGGGT
>CAZXZX010000061.1:0-9705 GCA_964645445.1 uncultured Gaiellales bacterium | reverse complement strand
CTGTCGCCATCGACGACCGTGACGGCGCGCGTCGTCGGCCACCAGCTCGGCAAGAAGGTCCGGATCGGCAAGCTGAAGCGCCGCACCGGCTACCGGCGTCACAACGGCTACCGCAGCCGGCTGACGCAGATCGAGATCGAGTCCATCGGCACGGGCTCGAAGAAGGCGGCGCCGGCGCCGAAGAAGGCAGCCGAGCCGAAGGCCGAAGCGCCGAAGGCCGCGACACCGCAGGCGACCGAACCGGTACGCACGGCGCATCCGCCGAAGGGCTACGAGGACATGTCGATCGCAGAGATCAAGGAGCACGTCTCGACGTGGCGGCGCCCGAACATCGAGGCCGCACTCGAGTACGAGCAGGCGAATGCGAACCGCAAGGGCGCGATCGCGGTGCTCGAGTCCGCGCTCGCCGCCAAGGAGGAGCACTAATGGCGCACAAGAAGGGCTTGGGCTCGTCGCGCAACGGCCGCGACTCGAACCCGAAGATGCTCGGCGTCAAGCTCTTCGCGGGCCAGGAGGTGTCGGCGGGGATGATCCTCGTCCGCCAGCGCGGCACGCGGTTCCGCCCGGGCCCCGGCGCGAACATCGGCAAGGACGACACGATCTTCGCCACGCGCGCCGGCAAGGTCGCGTTCCGCACGAGCGGCACGAAGCGCTTCATCAGCGTTTCCTAGCTCGAGAAGCTGCGCTTCTCGAGCTGAAGAGGCCCCGCATGAGTCTGGGCGGAGGCCCTCTGCCGTACCTTTCCGCGTGATGTTTCACGACAAGGCCCGCATCTACGTATTCGGCGGTCGCGGCGGCGACGGCTCGCTCCATTTCCGGCGCGAGAAGTTCGTGCCGAAGGGCGGCCCCGACGGCGGCGACGGCGGTCACGGCGGCGACGTCGTGCTCGTGGCCGATGCGCGTCGGCGCGATCTCTCCGGCATTCGCCCGAATCAGAAGGTGCGGGCGCAGCGGGGCGGCGCGGGCGGCGGGCGGCTCTCGCACGGCGGCCGCGGCGTGGACGCGGTTCTCTCCGTCCCGATCGGAACACAGGTGCTCGACGCCGACGGCCGGCTGATCGCCGATCTCGCGCACGCGGACGCGCGCGTCGTCGTCGCGCGCGGCGGCGTGGGCGGTCGAGGCAACAAGCACTTCGCGCATGCGACGCGGCAGACGCCACGCTTCGCCGAGGTCGGGCTTCCCGGGGAGGAGGGCGAGATCGAGCTGCGCCTGAAGCTCCTCGCGGACGCCGCGCTCGTCGGCCTTCCGAACGCAGGCAAATCGTCCCTGCTCGCGCGCATCTCGAACGCGCGCCCGAAGATCGCGGACTATCCCTTCACGACGCTTGCGCCGGTGCTCGGCACGGTCGAGTCCGCCGACGGCCGCCAGCTGACCGTCGCCGACGTCCCGGGGCTCATCGAAGGCGCGAGCGAGGGCGTCGGCCTCGGCCACGAGTTCCTCGCACACCTCGAGCGCGCGCGTCTGTTGCTCCACGTGATCGACGCGTCGCAGGGTGACGCCGAGGACCGCTGGCGCACGATCGACGCGGAGCTCGCCGCATACGGCGCAGGGCTCGACGCGCGGCCCCAGGTCGTCGTCCTGAACAAGATCGACCTCAGCCCCGAGCCGCCTTCGTTCGACGTCGAGGACGAGCGCATCCTGCGCGTCGGGCGCGTCTCCGCCGCGACGGGCGCGGGCATCGACGATCTGAAGCGCACGCTGTTCGAACTCGTCCCCGCGGGGGAAGTCGTTCCCGTCGCGGACGACGACGACCTGGTCGACTACCTCGTCTACCGTCCACAGCCGTCCCGGCGGTCGTATCGCGTGTTCCGCACCGATCGCGGCTTCCGGGTCACGGGCCGCGCGCCCGATGCGACCGAGCTCGAGGCGATCCTCAAGGCAGCGGGCGTGCGCGAGGGCGACGAGGTCGAAGTGGGTGAGGAGACGTTGGAATGGCAATAGGGCTCTTCGGCGGTGCGTTCGATCCGCCGCACGCCGGTCACGTCGCGCTTGCGCGCGCGGCGAAGGAGCAGTTCGAGCTTCCGCGGCTGACAGTGCTCGTCGCGGAGCGCCCCGGGCACAAGGACGTCGAGCTGCCGGCGGACGTCCGGCTCGAGCTCGGGCGCGCCGCGTTCCCCGGCGACGACGTCCGTCTGGATCCGTATCCGCGCACCGTCGATCTCCTTCTGGGCGAGCGTTTCGACGATCCGATCTTCCTCGTCGGCGCCGATCAATTCGTCGACTTCCTCACCTGGAAGGAGCCGGAGACCGTGCTCGAACTGACCCGGCTCGGCGTCGCGACGAGGCCCGGCTTCGACCGCGGCCTGCTCGACACCGTCCTGCGCTCGCTCGCCCTTCCGGAACGGGTGGTCTTGTTCGAGATCGAGCCGACCCCGGTCTCCTCGAGCGAGATCCGGATGCTCGCGGCCCTGGGCGAGCCGTTGGACGGCCTCGTCCCGCCGGCCGTGGATCGGCTCATCCGGGAGCAGGGGCTGTACGGCTCCGGTTGACGTCCGTAAGCCGTGGATAGACTGGAACGCAGTTGACGCCGCTCGAGAACGCCCGCCGCATCGCCGCTCTCGCCCAGGAGAAGCTGGCGGAAGACGTCGTGATCCTCGACATGCGGCCGGTGTGCACCTTCACCGACTTCTTCGTCATCTGCACGGGACGGAATGCCCGCCAGACGGCGGCGGTCTGGGACGAGGTGCACGCCCGGATGAAGCACGAGCAAGGGCTCGTCCCGCGCAGCGCCGACGGAGTCCGGGAGGGGACGTGGATCCTCGCCGACTACCTCGACGTCGTCCTCCACGTGTTCACGCCGGAGGCGCGCGCCTACTACAAGCTCGAACAGCTGTGGGGCGACGTGCCTGCCGTGCAGCTCGAAGCAGCGACCGGCTGAGAGCCTTACGCGCTGGACGCGCCGGTGCGCGTCAGCATGACGTTCGACGGCGTCGCAGGCAGGTTGCCGACGGGCTTGCCGGCGAGCGTGATGTCGAGCGCCGCCGGGTTCCCCATTCGCACCCAGAGCGGTGAGCTGACCCGGAAGCGCTTCGCCTGCCCCTGCTCGAGCACGCCTTCGAAGACCACGGCCCCGTTCGGGCCGCCGTCGCGGACGAGGAGCCAGCAGCGTCCGCGGGAAGCGCTGATCGACGTGAACGTCGGCGCGGTCGGAACGACCGGCGGCTTGTGCCTGGACGTTTTCGGGTGCACGGCGGGCGCTGTCGGTCCGGCGGCGGCACCATCCGCGGGCGGCGCGCTGCGGGGAGGCGTGGACGATCCCCCGAGCTGCCAGGCGGCCAGGGCGGCGACGGCGGCTCCGACGACGAGGATGCTCGCGAGGCTCACGAGGATGCCGCGCCTGAGGCCGCGCTCCTCGACGGCCGGGTGCGCGACGAACGGCTCCTCGTCGCGGCGCGCGACTCGCGTGTTGTACTCGTCGATGTAGAGCTGGCTGTTGAGGCCGAGGTACTCGGCGTACGTCCGGAGGAAGCCCTTCGTGTACGCCTCGCCCGGGAGCATGTCCCAATGCTCCTCCTCGAGCGCGGTCAGATACCGCTCACGGATACGGATTGCCTTGTGGGCATCGGCAGGCGTCAGGCCCCGCCGGGTCCGGGCCTCCCGAAGGCTGTGCCCGATGTCGAACATGCTGCGCTGATTGTTGCCAACGCCGTGGAAAAGAACCAGGGTCGCGTGGAAACGATGTGGATACCCCGCGGACCGGAGCCGGCGGAGGCCGCGACGGCGGCCTCCACGCCACTCCTAAACGCGCGAGAATGCCGGTGTGAGCGTCGACACCCGCCTTTGCGACATCGTCGCCCTCGTCGGCTCGGCCGGCGGCATCGTTGCAATGGAGCGCGTGCTCGCGAGGCTTCCCGCCGACTTCGGTGGCGCGGTCGTCGTCGTGCTCCATCTCATGCCGGAGCGCCCGAGCCTGCTCGCCCGGATCCTCGCCCGTCGGACCGAGCTCGAGGTCAGGGAGGCGGCAGACGGCGACGTCCTCGATGCGGGCATCGTGTACGTCGCGCCGCCGGATGCCCACCTGCTCGTCACGGCCGGGGGCACGCTGCGCCTCGAGGCGTCCGAGCTCGTCCATCACGTCCGCCCGAGCGCCGACGCTCTGCTCCTCTCGATGGCACGCAACTACAGGGGGCGCTGCCTTGCCGTCGTCGTGTCCGGCTCCGGTACCGACGGGGCGGAGGGAGCAGTCGCGTTGCACCGAGCGGGCGGTCGGGTCCTCGCGCAGGACGAGGCGACCGCCGAGCACTTCGGCATGCCGGGCGCGGCCATCCTCGCGGGTGCCGTGGACGAGGTGCTCCCCCTCGACGACATCGGCCCGGCGGTCCTCGATTTCGCGCAGACTGCGGCGTGAGCGCGGCTGTCGATCCCGCCTTCGAAGCGCTGCTCGAGTTCGTCCGCGATGCGCGCGGATTCGACTACACCGGGTATCGGCGCCCCACGCTCATGCGGCGCTTCGAGAAGCGGATGCAGATGGTCGGCGCTTCCGACTGGCGCGGCTACCGCAGCTATCTCGAGGGGCATCCGGAGGAATTCGGCGAGCTCTTCAACGCGATCCTCATCAACGTCACCGGCTTCTTCCGCGACCAGGACACGTGGGATGTCGTCGCCTCGGAGATCATTCCGCGGATCCTCGAGGAAGGCGAGCCGGAGACGCCTCTCCGCGTCTGGTCGGCCGGCTGCGCGTCCGGTGAGGAGCCGTACACGATCGCGATCCTCTTGGCGGAGGCGCTCGGCGACGACGTGTACAAGAAGCGGGTGAAGATCTACGCGACGGACGTCGACCATGACGCCCTCGAGGCCGCTCGCGAAGCGACGTACTCCACGAAGCAGCTCGCAGACGTACCGGCCGAGCTGCGGGAACGCTATTTCCAGGAGACGGACGGCGGCTTCGCGTTTCGCGGCGACCTGCGCCGGAGCGTCATCTTCGGGCGAAACGATCTGCACCGCGACCCGCCCATCTCGCGCGTCGACCTGCTCGTTTCGCGCAACACGCTCATGTACTTCAGCCCCGAGGTGCAGGAACGGATCCTCGCCAATTTCTTCTTCGCGCTGAACCGCGGTCGCTATCTCGTGGTCGGAAAGGCGGAGGCGCTGCAGCGGGGCCGCGGCCTGTTCGTGCCGTACGATCTGAGGCGGCGGATCTTCGTGAAGGACGGCGGTCCGGCGTCGTTTCACATCCCGCGTCAGCGACTTCTTCCCGATCTGCCCGAGCCGATGGGGCTCGACCTCGGCGACCAGGCCTTCGAGCATGCTCCGGTCGCGCAGCTCGTCATCGACCAGGAGAACCACGTCGTGGCGGTGAACCAGGTCGCCCGCACGCTCTTCAGCCTCAAGCTGAAGGACGTCGGCCGGCCGCTGCAGGATCTCGAGCTCTCATACCGCCCCGCCGACCTCCGCTCGCTCATCGACGAGACGCGGCGCAACCGGCACTCGAGCGGCGTCCAGGACGTCAAGTGGGAGATGCCGAAGGGGACGACGAGGTCGTTCGACGTCAGCGTGACGCCGCTCGTCGGTATCGGCGACCGCCTCTCCGGTGTCAGCGTGTCATTCGTCGATTCGACCGCCCACCGCGTCCTCGAGCAGCAGCTCGAGCGCACGCGTCACGAGCTCGAGACGGCATACGAAGAGCTGCAGTCGACGGTCGAGGAGCTGGAGACGACGAACGAGGAGCTGCAGTCGACGAACGAGGAGCTGGAGACGACGAACGAGGAGCTGCAGTCGACGAACGAGGAGCTCGAGACGATGAACGAGGAGCTGCAGTCGACGAACGAGGAGCTCGAGACGATGAACGACGAGCTGCGCGAGCGCACCGACGACACGCTGCGGGCGAATGCCTTCCTCACGTCGATCCTCTCGAGCATCCAGCAGGCAGTCGTCGTCGTCGACGACGAGCTGCGCGTCATCGCGTGGAGCGCGCAGGCGACCGATCTGCTCGGTCTCCGCGAAGACGAGGCCGAGGGGCAACATCTCCTGAACCTCGACGTCGGACTGCCGGTGGCGGCGCTGCGGGATCCCGTGCGGCAAGCGCTTGCGGGTGTCGACGACGTTCTGGTCGTCGTCGAGGGTCACAACCGCCGCGGGCAGGCGGTTCGTTATGCGGTCGCATTCGCGCCGCTTGCGGGCCGTGACCCCGACAAGCCCGCAGGCGCCATCGTGCTCCTCACGGCGGAGCGCATCGAATGACGTTTGCGTCCGAGCCCTGCGGCTATACGGCACCCATGCCGACCCACACCGCATTGCGCTCGGCTGCCGGCGCGGCCCGGGCGGAGTCGCGCGCGCTGCGCGCGGAGTCGGAAGCCCGCCGCCGGATGATGAGGAGATCGTTGGATGCGGTCGAGCGCCGTCGCGGCGCCTGCGAGGTGGCGTTCAGCGGCCTCGATGGGCGGGAGCTGCAGTTCCGGAGCCCCTGGAGCGACCTCGTCTGGAGGTCGCCCGGCATGGAGCTCGATCGCGTGCTCGTCTCGCACGACGGCGAGATCTAGGGAAGGGTTCTAGTGGACCCAGCCGGGATCGAACCGGCGACCTCCGCCATGCCATGGCGGCGCTCTCCCAGCTGAGCTATGGGCCCAGGTCGGCTCCAAGTCTAGCCGCGAACTCGTAGTCGCGAGCCCAGCGGATGCCGGTCGCCTGGTTGTTGTGTGTCGAATTCAGCCGAAGCCGCAACTGGCGTCGTCCGATGATCTCGGCCATCTCGACGAAGTAGCAACGGTCAGTCTCGGGGCAGTAGAACGCGAACGCGTCGAGCTCTTCCGGGTCGTAGAAGCAGCGGCCGATTCCAGTGGCGGTCCGCCTGGCCGAGTATAGGCGGAGGGTCACGACGGCGCCTTCACACGGCGCCCACTTGCATTGAACGCGTAGCAGCTTGGGGCGGAGGTCGAAGATGAGGTCGTACCGCTCGTCGCCATACGAGTGATAGACGCCGATGCCGAGCTTGATCGCCTCGTGCGCGATCGCGGTCTCGGCGATCGCGCCCTTCTGGTTTGTTGTCAACACAGAAAACAGTGTATCTAGGCGTTCGGCCGGAGCTCGGACACCGCGCGCACCAGATCTTCCGGCGCGAAGGGCTTGCGAAGCACGGGTGCGGGCGCATCGGCGACGAACTGCTTGCCGTAGTCGCCCGTCATGAGCAGCACCGGCAACCCCGGATTCGTCCGCAGCAGGCGCTCCGCGATCGCGTCGCCGCTCACGCCGGGCATCAGCACGTCGAGAACGGCCGCGTCCACCTGGCCCGCCTCGACGGCGGCGATCGCAGCCATCCCGTTGCTGACGCTCACGACTTCGTAGCCCGCATCCTCGAGAACGGCCCGGTACAGGAGCACCAAATGTGGGCTGTCGTCGGCGACGAGGATGCGCATCCCTCCTTGTTACCCTATCCGGGGCCGGGCTATCGTCCCCTCGGTGCGTGTGAGGCGGCTGGTGGTGCCCGTGCGGCTGGCGGCCCTCCGTCTGCGCGCGAACGCGCAGCAGAACGTGTTGACCGCGATCGGTATCGCTGTCGGAGCCGGCATTCTCGCGATGACGGCGGTCGGCGCGGTCGCCGTGCAAGACCGCGCGGTCCAACGCGCACTCGCCGGCCTGCAGCCGTCCGACCGCGCCGTCCAGGCCGTCTGGAGCGGCGTTCCGGCGCAGTCCAATCTCGGCTACCCGCAGCTCGACCGCCTCGCCCGCAACGCGCTCGAGCCGGTGCTGCACCGGCCGGCGTTCGCCGTGGAGGTCTTCCGCCAGGCGACGTGGGGAGGCGCATTCGTCAACCTCGGCGCGGTCGACGGCCTCTCTCGCTGGCTCGTCCTCCGCAGCGGGCGGCTGCCGCGCGAGTGCAGACCGCACGATTGCGAGCTCGTGCAGATCGGCGGCGAGCCTGTGGCCCCGAAGCTGCCGTTCTTCCGCATCGTCGGTCGCGCGACGTTCCGAGCCGGCGCGCCGCTCTCGGCGTACTTCGCGGCTGCGGGAGCGAACCGGCCGCCGATCGTGCTCGCGGACGGCGTCTCCGCGTTCGCGCGCACACCGCTCCCCGATGCGCCGCTCATCGCGCGCACCTACGGATGGGTTGTTCCGCTCGCGCCCGGCTCGATCCACGACTGGGATCTCGCGAGCCTCGGCACGCGCATCGATCGCGCCCAGTCGCAGCTCGAGCAACGCAGCGACATCTTCTCGGTGCAGGCGCCGCTCGACACGATCGCGAGCGTGCGCGCGACGAGCCGCGTGGCGGGCGAACGCCTGCTCGTGCTCGGCGGCGACGCCGCGGTCCTGCTGCTGGGCTTCGCCGTCCTCGCCTCGACGCGCCTCCGCCGCGACCATGACGCGACCCGGCGACGGCTGATCTGGTTCGGCGCTCGGCGGGGTCAGATCCTGCTCGTCGCCGCTGCCGAGGTGGCTGCGATCACGTTCGTCGCGAGCGTCGTCGGCTGGATCGCGGGTAGCGGCGCCGGCGCGCTGCTGGCGCGGCACCTCGGAGCGCCGGGCGGACTTGCGGTCGAGCACTCGCTCTTCACCGCGCGCGCGTTCGGGCTCGCCGCCGCGCTCACCGCGCTCACCGCGCTCGTCATGCTCGCCGCACTGCGTCTGGAGACGATCGCCTTCGGCGGCCTCACGATCACGGCTGCCGACGTCGCCGCGCTCGGCGCGCTCGCAGCGGTCCTCCTCGCGCTCGCGCGCGGGAAGACCGACACCACGAGTCTCGCCGCAGGCGGCGGTACGGGGATCATGTTGCTCCTCCTGCCGGGCCTCGTTCTCTTCGTGCTTGCGGTCGTCGCCGCGCGGCTGCTTTCTCCGCTGCTGCGGGCGCTCGAATGGATCGGCCGTCGCGGGCCTGCGTCGCTTCGCCTCGCACTGCTTTCGCTCGCGCGCTCGCCCGGCCGAGTGCTGCTCTCGGTCGTCTTCTTCGTCCTCAGCGTCGGCGTTGCGCTGTTCGCGTTCTCGTACCGCGCGACGCTCGAGCGCGGGGAGGTGGAGCAAGCGCGTTATGCGGTGCCGGCGCAGTACGTTTTGCAAGAGGACCTGAACAAGCTCGTGACCGTACAGCAAGCGGCGCCGCATGTCGGCACGCCGGTCTTGCGTGACAGCGGCTTCGTCACCGCGAACCGCGGCATCGACTTCACGCTGCTCGCGCTCCCGGCCAAGGCGATCTCGCACATCGACGGTTGGCGCTCGGACTTCTCCGCGCGGTCGCCGGACACGCTTGCGCACCTGCTTGCGCCGCGTGTCGTGCCGCGGCTGCGCGGCTTCGATCTACCGCTCCGTGCGACACGCCTGACGCTGCCGGTCGCCGTCACCGGCGATCGCGTGGGCATCCAGCTGAACGTGCTCGACCGGCGCGGCGACTTCACCCTGCTCACGCTCGGAGAGCTCGGGCGCGGAACGCACGTGCTGCACGTGAAGCTGCCGCCCGAGGCGCGAGGCGGGCGGGTCGTCGCGATGCGCTTGTCGTTCCCGCAGACGGCTGCGTTCGTCGCCGGACACCGCGAGAGTGGCACGTCGCTCTCGGTCAACGACACGTCGGTCGGGACGCTTCGCCTCGACCCCCGTTTCGCCGGCTGGACCGGGTCGCATGGAGTGCGCATTCGCGGCGCGACGCTCCGCTACGTCGTCAACCGCGCGTCCGACTCGATCCTCCGGCCGAAAGAGCCGCTCGAGGGCTTGCCCGTGCCGGTCGTCGTCTCGCCCGGCCTCGCGCGCGCGGCCGGCCCCGGCGGGATCCTGCCGCTGCAC
>CAZXZX010000060.1:0-4431 GCA_964645445.1 uncultured Gaiellales bacterium | reverse complement strand
CGACGGTCTCCACCTCGCCGGCACGGCGGAGATTCCGCTCGCCAGCCTGCACGCCGACGAGATCCTCGACTCGTCGGAGCTCCCACTGCGTTACGTCGCCTTCTCGCCGTGCTTCCGACGCGAGGCCGGCGCGGCGGGGCGTGACACGCGCGGGATGTTCCGCGTGCACCAGTTCAACAAGGTCGAGCAATTCGCGCTCACGCTTCCCGAGTCTTCGTGGGACGAGCACGAGCTGCTCCTCGAAAACACCGAGCAGCTCGTCCGGGATCTCGGCCTGCCCTATCGAACGGTGGTCCTCCCCGCCGGCGACATGTCGGCCGCTTCGGCGAAGACCTACGACGTCGAGATCTGGTTCCCGAGTCAGAACAGATATCGCGAGACGGCATCGATCTCGAACACGACCGATTTCCAGGCGCGGCGGCTCGGCATCCGCTATCGGGACGGGAAGAGCCTCGAGCACGTCCACATGCTCAACGGCACCGCGATCGTCGACAGGATGGCGCTTGCCATCCTCGAGAACTTCCAGGGCGACGTGCCCGACGTCCTGCGCGCGTTCGGCGCACCAGCTACCGTCACCCGCTGACGGCGGGGTGCCGGAGCGGTCGAACGGGACGGCCTTGAAAGTCGTTGCGCCCTTCGGGGCCCGTGGGTTCGAATCCCACCCCCGCCGCTGAAACCCAGTCGCCGGCGGGCCCGTCCATATGATCGCCCGCATGGTTCCCCCCGACGATCTGCGCGGGCTCATGCGGCACTGGCCGCACGGCGTGTCCGTGCTCACCGTCGACTACGAGGGCGACCGCATGGGCGTCACCGTCTCGTCGCTCGTGTCGCTCTCGCTCGACCCTCCGCTCGTCGGCGTCTCGATCGGCAAGGAAGCCTCCTGCTACGAACTCCTGCGACGCTCCGGCGCGTGGGCCGTGAGCCTCCTCGGCGGCGACCAGGCGGAGCTGGCCGCGCGCTTCGCCGCCGGCCGGCCGCCGATCGTCCACTGGGAGGGCGTTGCCGTGCACGAAGGGCAACTCGCCCCGCTCATCGACGGCGCGGTCGGCTGGATCGAGGCGCGCACGCGCGCCGAGCACGATGCCGGCGACCACACGTTCTTCATCGGCGATGTCGTGGCGATCGAGCACGGGCCGGCGAAGAGCGCGCTCATGTACCGGGAGAGCACGTACCACCCATTGTGATCGAGGCCGTCGTCTTCGACATGGACGGCGTCCTGCTCGCCTCGGAGGAAGTGTGGGACGCGGTTCGGGGGGAGTATGTGCGCGAGCGCGGCGGGCGCTACGACGCGGAGATCCAGCGCGCCATGATGGGGATGAGCTCGCGCGAGTGGTCGCGCTTCCTCCACGACGAGGCCGGCGTTCCCGACAGTCCGCAGGAGATCAACGCGGAGGTCGTGCGTCGCATGCTTGCCGCGTACCGCGAGCACCTGCCGCTTCTCCCCGGCGCCGCCGAGGCGGTGCGGAGACTTGCCGAACGTTTCCCGCTCGGGCTCGCATCGTCGTCGAACCGCGAGCTGATCGACACCGTCCTCGAGGTCGCCGGGCTCGCGCAGTACTTCTCGGCGACGGTCTCGTCGGAGGAGGTCGCGCACGGCAAGCCGGCGCCCGACGTCTATCTCGAGGCTGCGCGCAGGCTCCGCGTCGAGCCCGGGGACTGCGCGGCCGTCGAGGACTCGCACGGCGGCATCCGCTCCGCGAAGAGCGCAGGCATGCGCGTGGTCGCGATCCCGAACCCGACCTATCCGCCCGGCGACGAGGCGCTTTCGCTCGCCGACGTCACCATCGGCTCGCTCGACGAGCTCACGGTCGACGTCGTATCAGGGTGACGCCGTCGCGGATCGGCACGAGCACGCACTCGACGCGGTCGTCCCGCAGCACGTGCTCGTTGAATCCGGCGATGCCCTCGTTTCCCGCGAGTGCGGAGAGCGTGTTGTCGGCGAGGATGATCCCGTCGGGCGCGAGCTTCGGCAGGACCGCTTCGTAGTACTCGACGTAGTCGGGCTTCCACGCGTCGATGAAGACGAGGTCGAAGATCTCCTCCAGGCTCTCGATGGTCTCGAACGCGTCGCCGACGCGGTAGTCGATGCGGTCGGCGACACCCATCTCCTCGGCGTAGCGGCGCGCGATCGCCGTCGTCTCCTCGTTGACGTCACAGGCGACGATCCAGCCGCCGGGCGGCAGCGCCCGCGCCATCTCGATCGACGACCAGCCGGTGAAGACGCCGATCTCGAGCACCGTACGCGGCTTCTTCATCGCCACGAGGAACCGCAGGAACGCGCCTTCGAGCGCGCCCACCGACATCTGCGGAGCGTCCTGCGTCCGTTCGGTCTCCTCACCCAGCCGCGTCAGCGGCTCCGGAGCCGGCGTCGTGTGCACGGCGGCGTACTCGTCTGCCTCTTCGAACGTGAAGCTCATTCGACCCTCCCGACAAGGACGCAGCCGTTGTGACCACCGAGACCCATCGCGTTGGACAATGCCACGTCGACCTGCGCCCCGCGCGCCTCGTTCGGCACGTAGTCGAGGTCGCACTCGGGATCGGGATACACGTAGTTCGCCGTCGGAGGGATGACACCCTCGTGGATCGTGAGCACGCACATCATCGCCTCGATCGCGCCCGCTGCGCCGAAGCAGTGGCCCGTCACCGACTTCGTCGAGGAGACCGCGAGGTCGTATGCGTGTTCCCCGAAGACGTCTTTGATCGCCTTGGTCTCTGCAAGATCTCCTTGCGGTGTCGACGTGCCGTGCGCGTTGATGTAGCCGACCCGTTCCGGCGCGACGCCGCTGCGCTCGAGCGCGCTCCGCATCATCTCGGCGACGCCCACCGACGCGGGATCGGGCTGCGCCATGTGGTGCGCATCGTTCGAGGCGCCGTAGCCGAGAATCTCCGCGTACACGGTCGCGCCGCGCTTCCTCGCCGCCTCGAGCTCCTCGAGCACGAGCACCCCCGCACCTTCGCCGATGACGAAGCCGGCGCGCGTCGCGTCGAACGGACGTGAGGCGCGCGGCGGGTATTCGTCCTCCGCGACGAGCCCGCGCATCGCGCAGAAGCCCGCGAGGATGAGCGGGTGCACGCACGCCTCCGTGCCGCCGGCGAGCACGGCGTCGGCGGCGCCGCGGCGGATGATCTCGGCCGCCTCGCCGACGGCGTGCGATCCGGTCGCGCAGGCCGACACCGGCGCGTAGTTGGGGCCGCGGAAGCCGAGCGAGATCGCGAGCTGGCCGCTGCCCGCATCGACGAGCACGCTCGGGATGAACGTCGGCGCGACCCGGTCCGGCCCACGGTCGCGGAGGATCTCGGTCTGCTCTGCGATGCCGATGACGCCGCCGATCGCCGAGCCGAGGAGGATGCCGACCCTGGACGGGTCGTATGCGCTGTCGAGGCCGGCGTCCGCGACCGCCTCGCGCGCGGCTGCGAGGGCGAGCAGGACGTTGCGCTCGAGCTTGCGCACCTCCTTCGGCGAGGCGACTCCGCTGGGGTCGAAGTCCTTCACCTCGGCGGCGATCCGTACGGGGAATCCGCTCGCGTCGAACGTGCGGATGAAGTCGACGCCGCTCTCACCGGCGACAGCGGCACGCCACGTCGAGCGCGCATCGTTGCCGATCGGCGTCACCGCGCCGAGCCCCGTCACGACAACCCTCCGCATCAGCGGAACACTACGGTGACGCGCGCCCCCTTCCGCATGATGACGTACGGTCTGCGCCGGTCGAGGCCGACGCCCCAACCGAGATCCGACTCGAAGTCACAGACCTTCGCCAGCTCGCGGATCGCGCCGGCGCCCGGCAACCGCCGCACGACCGTCTTCGACTGTGCCGGCAGAAAATGGACGACGAAGTGCACGCCGCGGAGTGCCACACGGCGCCCGGAACCGCACTCGGCGAGCGGCTTCGAAACGTAGGCGGCACGCACGGTCGCCGGCTTCGACCGGAACGTGAAGGTGACGGCGTTGGCCGCCACGTGAATCGCGAGCAGATATGCCACGCTGGATAGGCTCGCACACGTGCCCGATTCGCCCGGTCCGAACGTGCCGTTCCCTCCGATGGAGGCCGAGCTCGTCTCCGAGCTGCCCGAGCGCGGCGGCTGGCGGTACGAGCCGAAGTGGGACGGCTTCCGCGGCGTGCTCGAGAACGACGGCGGCGAGCTCGCGCTCTGGTCGCGAAACGGGCGGCCGCTGCTCCGCTACTTCCCGGAGCTCCGACCGCTCGGCGAGCTGCTGCCGCCGCACTCGGCGCTCGACGGCGAGATCGTCATCTCGCGCAACGGCGCGCTCGATTTCGACGCGATGCAGATGCGCCTCCATCCGGCGGAGAGCCGTGTGCGGAAGCTGTCGGCGGAGATCCCCGCGACGTTCGTCGCCTTCGACCTCCTGCTCTGGAACAAGAAGAAGGTTCACGCAAGACCGATCGAGGAGCGGCGCGCGGAGCTGGAGAA
>CAZXZX010000059.1:0-4994 GCA_964645445.1 uncultured Gaiellales bacterium | reverse complement strand
ACGGCTTTCGCTTCGTCGTCTTCGTCAACCGCCGTCCGAAGGCGGAGATCCTCGACGTGCTGCGGGCGCGGATCGGCAATGCAACCGACGACGAGCGCGAGAGGGCGCTCGACGAGCTCGTCGCCATCGCCGAGGACCGCTGGTGCTCGCAGTAGACCCGTACGTCGTCGACTGGCTCGACCTCGTCTTCCGCTGGTTCCACGTCGCCGCAGCGATCGTCTGGATCGGAACGTCGTTCTACTTCGTCGCGCTGGACAACCACCTGACCGAGCCGCGCGACGAGCGGGACCGTGAGCTGGGTGTCGGCGGCGAGACGTGGGAGATCCACGGCGGAGGCTTCTATCGTGTCGAGAAGTTCCGCGTGGCGCCGCAGCGTCTCCCCGAGCCGCTGCACTGGTTCAAGTGGGAGGCCTACTGGACGTGGATCTCCGGGTTCACGCTGTTCGTCGTCCTCTACTACCTGCAGCCGCATACGTATCTCATCGACCCGACCGTCTGGAACCTCCCTACCTGGGTGGCGATCACGATCTCGATCGGAGGCCTCGCGCTCGGATGGATCGTGTACGACGTGCTCTGCCGCACGGTGCGGAACGAAGCCGTGCTCGCGCTTCTCGTCCTCGCGGGCGTGACCGCGACCGCATACGGATCCTCACGCTTCTTCGCCGCTGGGGCGGCGTATCTTCAGGTCGGCGCCATGCTCGGCACGATCATGGTCGCGAACGTCTTCTTCGTGATCATCCCCGCGCACCGCGAGCTGATACGGGCGAAGGAAGAGGGGCGCGAGCCCGACCCGGCCGCGAACGCGCGCGGAAAGCGTCGCTCGGTGCACAACAACTACTTCACGCTGCCGGTGCTGTTCGCGATGCTCGCCGGCCATTTCCCCTTCACGTACGGCCATGCGCACGCCTGGTTGATCCTCGTGTGCCTGATGATCATCGGTGCGTGGATCCGGGTCTACTTCAACTACCGCCACGCGGGCCGCACGCTGTGGTGGGTCCCGCTCACGGCTGCCGCTGCGGTCGCAGGGCTCGCCGTGTGGCTTCGCCCGCCGTCGCCGCCCGCGTCGGCAGCAACCACCGTCTCGTTCGCGCGCGTGTTCGCGATCGTCCAGGAGCGATGCGCGTACTGCCATTCCCTCCAACCGCGCTCGCCGCAGTTCACCACTGCGCCGAAGGGAATCCGGTTCGACACCGCGCAGGAGATCGCGTCGCAGGCGCAGATGATCAAGGCGGTCGCGGTCGACACGACCGTGATGCCGTTCGGGAACGCGACGCACATGACCCCCGCAGAGCGGCGCCTGCTCGGCGAGTGGATCGCCGCCGGCGCGAAGACGAGCTAGAGCCGGGCGAGCGCTTCGGCGAGCACGTCGACGGCGAGCGCGACGTCCTCGTCCGTGGTCAGCTCGTCCGGGCTGTGAGAGACGCCGCCGTTCTGGCTGCGCACGAACAGCATCCCACTCTCCACGCCCGCGGCGGCCAAGATGCCTGCGTCGTGGCCTGCGCCTGACGAGAGCTCGACGAGGGGAAGCCCGCACGCGTCGATCGCGGAGCGCAACGCGTCCTGCACCGCGGCCGGCATGCGCACCGGTTCGACGCGGTAGCTCGGCTCGAAGCCGATCGCCGCCACGAGCTCGTCGAAGCGCGCCGCATCGGGCGCGCGCGCGTCGATCGACACGGCGACTCGGTCGGGGATGACGTTCAACGCCCCGGGCTCGACGTCGACGCGGCCAACGGTCGCGACTGCGCCCTCGATCTGCGTCGCCGTGTCACGGATGCGGAGGATCAGCTCGGATGCGGCGACGAGCGCGTCCTCCCGCCCCGCCATCGGCACCGTGCCCGCGTGGCCGGTGCGCCCGCTCGTCAACAACTCGCCGCGCGCAATGCCGGCGATCGCGGTGACGACCGCGAGCGCCGCTCCTCGCTCGAGCAGCACGGGGCCCTGCTCGATGTGCAGCTCAACGTAGCGGCGCGGCAGCCGGCCGGAGGCGACGCGGGCGCGCGAGCCTGCGCACCCGCGTTCCTCGTCGCGGAATGCCACGACGGAGCCGCGGCCGGCGCGCTCGACGGCTTCGATGCCGGCGACGACGCCGAGCATGCCGTCGAACTTGCCGCCGCCGGGAACGGAGTCGAGGTGCGATCCCGTCCATACGTCGTCGGCGGTGCGGCCATGGCCGACGAGGTTGCCGGCGTCGTCGACCTCGACCGCGAGGCCCGCCTCCTCCATCCAACCGCGCGCGAGGCGGTGCGCCGCGTCCTCCTGCGGCGAGTACCCGATCTTGTCGCCGAGGGCGTACAGGGCGTCCAGCCGTTCGAGCACCCGGGTCACGGAAGGGAGAATAGGCCCGTGACCGAGGTCGACCTCCTCATCCGCGGCGGTGAGCCCGCCGACGTGGCCGTCGACGACGGACGCATCGTCGCGATCGGAGCCGAGCTCGGGCTCTCGGCGGCGGAGACGGTGGATGCGGCCGGGCTTCGCGTCCTCCCGGGCGCGGTCGACGCCCACGTGCACTTCAACGATCCCGGCCGCGCCGACTGGGAGGGCTGGTCGACCGGAACGGCGGCCGCCGCCGCCGGCGGGACGACGTGCGTGATCGACATGCCGTTGAACGCGCATCCGCCGACCGTGGACGCCGCCTCGTTCCGCCAAAAGGTCGCGGCCGCTGACCGCTCCGCCGTCACCGACTACGCGCTCTGGGGCGGGCTCGTGCCCGGCAACGTCGAGCGGCTGGCCGAGCTCGCCGAGCTCGGCGTCGTCGGCTTCAAGGCGTTCATGGCGCCGAGCGGCATCGACGACTTCGAGGCAGCGGACGACGAGACGCTCGCCGCCGGTATGGCAGAGGCGGCGCGCCTCGGGCTCCCCGTCGCCGTGCACGCGGAGGATCCTGCGCGGTTCGAGGCGCCCGGCGGCCGCGGGTGGCGCGACTGGGCTGCGAGCCGTCCGGTGGAGGCGGAGCTCGCGGCGATCGCGCGTGCGATCGCGCTCGCCGAGGCGGCGCGCTGCTCGCTGCACGTGGTGCACGTGTCGAGCGCGGGCGGCGTTCGCCTCGTCACGGAGGCGCGCGCGCGCGGTGTGGACGTCACGTGCGAGACGTGCCCGCACTATCTCGTGCTCGACGAGGACGACTTCGAGCGGCTCGGCGCGGTCGCGAAGTGCGCACCGCCGCTCCGCTCGCGCGCGGAGGTCGAAGCGCTGCGCGCTGAGGTCGAACGCGGCGCAGTCGACTTGCTCGCGAGCGACCACTCGCCGTCGCCTCCGTCGATGAAGGGGGGCGACGACGCGTTCGCCGTCTGGGGCGGCATCTCCGGCGTCCAGTCGCTCGTCGCGCTCACCCTCACCGAGGGCATCGACCACGCGCTCGTGAGTGCGCGGCCGGCGGAGCGCTTCCGCCTCCCCGGCAAAGGCCGCCTCGAGCCCGGCGCCGACGCGGACATCGTGCTCGTCGACGACGCCGAGTGGGAGCTACGCCCGGATGACCTGCGCTACCGGCACCGCGACAGCCCGTACGTCGGTCGCCGCATGCACGGGCGCGTCGTGCGCGCGTGGCTGCGCGGACAGCCGGTCGGCGAGCAGCCCGGACGGCTGGTTAAGGTCTCCTGATGCTCGAGATTGTCGCCGCCGGACTGACGTTCGTCGCCCGTTTCGAAGAGGAGCTGGCGCCGCAGACGGTTGCCGCGTTCCGCGCCATCCTCCCGCTCGACGACCAGATCATCCACTGCCGCTGGAGCGGCGAGTCGAACTGGATCCCGTGGGGGGACCGCGATCTCGGCGTCGGACCGGAGAACGCGACGAGCTACCCCCACCCAGGTGAGCTCGCGCTCTACCCCGGCGGCGTGAGCGAGACCGAGCTGCTCTTCCCCTACGGCTACTGCAACTTCGCGAGCAAGGCCGGCCAACTCGCGGCCAACCACTTCGCGACGCTCGTCGAGGGCCAGGAGCAGCTGAGGGAGCTCGGCCGCCTCACGCTCTGGGAGGGCGCCCAGCCGATCTCGTTCCGCGAGCTCGGCTGACCGCATCTCGGGCCTCCGCCAGCGAAGGATCCCTGGTCGCTGGAAACTGGGCGGTGGCTCCAGGCCGGGGCGCTAGGTTCTTCTCGTCGCTATTCGGCCGCGGAGGTACCGCCACGACGCGCGCGCGAACGGCGCGATGAGCACCGCCCAGAGAAGAAAGCCTGCGAAGATGGCGAGCGCCTCCACACTCTCACGACCCTGCCTCTGCCAGTAGACGTCGCGGAGGTTGAGCCAGAGGGCGAACTCGTCGAGGATCAGCGCGGTGCAGACCCCGTAGACGAGGCCGGTGATGCGGAACCATCGCCGTTTCGGAACAGGTTCGAGGCCGTACAGGAGCAGCCAGCCGTAACCGAGCAGAACGAGGCCGATGATCCCGAACGCCTCGTGATGGACGTGAACGCCGTCCACGATTATGCCGCCGTTCGCGCCCGCGCCGCGATAGTGCAGGTACGTCGTGACCCCGCGCGTGATTGCGAGTGCGACGAAGAACCCGAGGCTGGCGAACATCGCGCGCTCGCGGCGCGGACTCAGATGGTGGTGGAGGTGGAGCCCCTTCTCGAGCTCTTCCACGGCGAGCTTCTCGGCGTGCTCCACCTCTTCCGTCATGGCCGGACGGTAACGTCTAGCGACGACGGTGCTCGCGGAGGATTCTCCGACGGAGTAGAAGGCACACGTCTCCAGGGCCTTTTGAACGGGAGCGACGGGACTCGAACCCGCGACCTCCGGCGTGACAGGCCGGCGTTCTAACCAGCTGAACTACGCCCCCGGGGAGGGCGCATTGTAGCCGGGCCCCGTCCAGCCCGTCCGCGAGACTGCGGCGGTGAAACCCAACGTCGTCGACTGGATCGCGCTCGGGATCGTCGCGTTCAGCGCGCTCGCCGGGATGCGCCGCGGGCTCGTCGCCACGACCTTCTCGCTCGTCGGCCTCGCCGGCGGAGCGTACGTCGGCTCGCGCGTTGCGCCACACCTTCTGCACGGGGGCGCCGG
>CAZXZX010000058.1:0-5876 GCA_964645445.1 uncultured Gaiellales bacterium | reverse complement strand
GCCCTCCGGCTGCTGGCGAAGGCGGTCATCCCGAAACCGCCCGTCCAGCAGGCGCGCAAGCGGTTGTTCAGCAAGCAGCTGGCCAAGGCGTAGGCGATGGGACTCCAGGACCGCCTCAGCAAGCCGGCCACGAACGGTGCGGCGGCCGTCGCCGACATCTCGGCGCCGACGCAGGCCGCACCGCGCGGCGCCGAGCGGGCTCCGCAGTCCAGCGGCGCCGTCGACCCGTACGCCGAGCTGAAGACCCGCATCCACCACGCCGTGATCGAGACGGTCGGCGTGGAGTTGTTCAAGCAGGAGATGACGGAGGACCTGCACGACCGCGTCCTGCGTGCCGTCACGGAGCAGCTTGTCCTCGACCGCACCCCACTGACGCGTGAGGAACGGCGCCAGATCGTCGGCGACATCACCGACGACATCCTCGGTTACGGCCCGATCGAGCCGCTGCTCCGCGACGACTCGATCAGCGAGGTCATGGTCAACGCGTTCGATCAGATCTACTGCGAGCGCGGCGGCAAGCTCGAACGGACGAACACCGCGTTCGTCGACAACGCGCACCTGATGCGCATCATCGACAAGATCGTCTCCCAGGTCGGGCGCCGCGTGGACGAGGCGTCGCCGATGGTCGACGCACGCCTGCCCGACGGCTCGCGCGTCAACGCGATCATCCCGCCGCTTGCACTGAAGGGACCGACGCTGACGATCCGGAAGTTCTCACGCGACCCGTACACGATGAACGACCTGATCTCGTTCGGGTCGGTGTCGCCGAAGGCGGCGCAGTTCCTCGCCGCGTGCGTGAAGGGGAAGCTGAACATCCTCATCTCCGGCGGAACCGGCACCGGCAAGACGACGACGCTGAACGCGATGTCGGCGTTCGTGCCGGAGGACGAGCGCATCGTCACGATCGAGGACGCCGCAGAGCTCCAGCTCCAGCAGGACCACGTGATCACGCTCGAGTCGCGGCCGCCGAACATCGAGGGCCAGGGTGAGGTGCGCATCCGTGAGCTCGTCCGCAACGCCCTGCGCATGCGGCCCGACCGGATCATCGTCGGCGAGGTCCGCGGCGCCGAGACGCTGGACATGCTTCAGGCGATGAACACGGGCCACGAGGGCTCGCTGACGACGATCCACGCGAACTCGCCACGTGACGCGCTCAGCCGCCTCGAGACGCTCGTGCTCACAGCCGGCGTCGACCTGCCGCTCCGCGCGATACGCGAGCAGATCTCGAGCGCATTCGACCTGCTCGTCCAGATCTCGCGCCTCGTCGACGGCACCCGCCGCATCACGCACGTGACCGAGGTGCTGCGCATGGAGTCCGACGTGATCACGCTCCAGGACATCTTCACGACGAAGGCTCCGGAGGAGGGCTCGCCGTCGGCCGGCGGTGGCAACCGCCTGCTCACGCCGTTGCTCTGCACCGGGCTGAAGCCGCAGTTTCTCGACAAGCTCGCCGCGAACGGCGTCGGTCTGCACTCGACCTTCTTCGTCCCGGAGGACGACGGCGGCGCCGGCGCAGGTATGCGCGACACGCACGTCACGCCGCGGTTCGGAGCCTTCGAATGAGCGGGCGCGCGCGGCTCCTCGCCGTCGCCGCTGCGGCGCTGGTCGCAGCGGCGCCGGCGGCCGCAGGCGTCGAGATCGGCGGCGTGGACACGAGCTCGTTCCCGACGATCCACGCCACCGTCGTCTCGTCGGCGGGCGCCACCGCGACTCCGGTGGTGACGGAGAACGGCCGTCGCGTGGTCGGACTCGACGCGGAGAACCTCGGCCGCGCGAAGGCCGTCGTGCTTGCGGTCGACGACTCGCAGTCGATGGCAGGCAAGCCGCTCGCGGCCGCGGCCTCCGCCGCGCGGAGCTTCGTCGCGGCGAAGCCGGCCCCAGACGCGATCGCAGTGGTCGAGTTCGGGCGCCGTCCCATCGAGCTGAGCGGCCTCTCCACGGCGACGATCGACGCGGACACGGCGCTGAGCCAGATCACCGAGGCCGGGCAGTCGGGAACCGCGCTGTACGACGCGATCGGCCTGTCCTCCGACCTGCTGCGGACGAGCTCGCTGCCGAGCCGCGTGCTCATCGTCCTCACGGACGGCCGCGACGTCTCCAGCGCGGACTCGCTCGACGCGGCGGTCGCCGCCGCCCGCGCCGCGAACGTCTCCATCTACCCGATCGGCATCGAGGGACAGGGCTTCGATCCCCGGCCGCTCCAGCAGCTGGCGAGTGAGACCGGCGGACGCTACTACGCCGCTGCGTCGACGGGCTCGCTCCGCGGCGTCTACTCCTCGATCGCCGACCGGCTCGGCCACACGTGGCGCGTCTCGTACGTGACCGCAGCGCGGCCGGGCGACCGGATCCGCGTCGAGGCGACGGTGCCGGGCGCCGGGTCGGCGACGTCGTCCGTCGTCGTCGCCGCGCACGCGGGCGACGTCGGTTCCGCGCCGACGGCGACGAAGCTCCTGCCGTCGAGCGCGTACGGCTCGGCCGGGCCGGTGCTCATCGGTCTCCTCGCCGGAATCCTCGCCGTCGGAGCGTTCCTGCTCCTGCTCGGCGCGCGCCGCGGCTCGTGGCTACGCAACCGGCTCGCCCCCCACATGGGCGCCGCGAGCACGACGTCGCGTCGGCGCCGCGACAAGACGACCCTCCGCACCATCGTCCTGGGCGCGACCGAGAAGACGTTCGGCCATCTGCGCCAGTGGCGCGCGATCCAGCAGATGCTCGACCGGGGGGACACGCCGCTCCGCGCAGCGGAGTTCTTCTACGCCGTCGCCGGCGCAGGGCTCCTGTTCGGGATCCTGGCGCTGCTCTTCGGCGCCTCGCCGTTCGTCGTCCTGATCGCGATGGTCGCCGGCGGATCCGTACCGTTCCTCGTCGTCTGGAAGCGGATGCGGCGCAGGCTCGGAGCGTTCGAGGATCAGCTGCCGGACATGCTGATCACGATCGCGGCGTCGCTGAAGGCCGGCCACTCGTTCAAGCAGGGCCTCCAGGCGGTCGTCGACGAGGGCCAGGAGCCCGCGTCCGTCGAGTTCAAGCGGGTCCTCACCGAGATGGGCCTCGGACGGCCGATGGACGACGCGCTGGCCGACATGGTCGACCGCGTCAGCTCGAAGAACTTCGAGTTCACGATCACGGCGGTGACCATCCAGCGGCAGGTCGGCGGGTCACTCGCAAACCTCTTCGACCTCGTCGCCGACACGGTTCGCCAGCGGCAGCAGTTCGCCCGCAAGATCCGCTCGCTCACAGCGATGGGACGTATGTCGGCCTACACGCTGCTCGGGTTGCCGTTCTTCCTCATCCTCGCCATCTCCCTACTCAACTCGAGCTACCTGAGTCCGCTGTTCAACACATCCACCGGACACCTGCTGATCGGCATGGGGCTCGTGATGATGGCGATCGGCTCGGCAATCGTGAAGAAGATCGTCTCGTTCAAGGGGTGATGACATGCTTCTGATCGCCGCCGCCGTCTGTCTCTCAGCCTCCGTCTTCGCCGTCGCCAACCTGGCGACGCTTCCGGCGCGCAACCGCCGCGCACGCATCCGCTCCGCCGCGACGTACGGGAACGTCAAGGTCAGCGGCGGTCCCGAGCGCCTCCGCTTCAGCGAGCGCGTGATCACACCTCTCGTAGCGTCGCTCTCGCGCACGATGCTCCGCCTCACCCCGAAGCAGAACCTCGAGTCGATTGCGGCGCTGCTCATGTCGGCGGGAATGCGAGACACGTCGCCGCAGTCGTTTCTCGCGTCGAAGGCGGCGTGCGCGATCGGCGGGCTCGTCCTCGGACTCCTGCTCGGCTCGGCTTCTTCCGGGGGGCTCGCATTCTTCTTCGGTCTGGGCCTTGCCGCACTCGGCTACATCACGCCGGCGGTCATCGTCAGCAGCCGGGCCCGCCGCCGAGGCGCGCAACTCGTCGCGGCGCTCCCGGACGCGCTCGATCTGCTGGCGGTGAGCGTCGAGGCGGGTCTCGGCTTCGACGCGGCCGTCGCGAAGATCACGCAGCACATGCACGGCCCGCTCTCCGACGAGTTCGAGCTCGCTCTCGGCGAGATGCGTATCGGCGAGAGCCGCCCCGACGCCCTCAAGAAGCTCGCCCTTCGTGCCGGCACACCGGAGATCGCGTCGTTCGTCCGGTCGATCATCCAGGCCGACCAGCTCGGCACCTCCCTGGGCCGCATCCTGCGCGTCCAGGCGACCGACACCCGCAACAAGCGGCAGGCGGCGGCGGAGGAGCGCGCAATGAAGGCGCCGATCAAGATGCTGTTCCCGACCGTCCTGTTCATCTTCCCGGCGATGTTCATCGTCGTGCTCGGGCCGGCCATGCTCAGCCTCGGAAAGATCTTCAACTTCTGAGATGGCAGTGACCGAACAGCAATCCGAAGAGACGACAGAAGGCGGCTTCGGCACCGGTCTGCGCCGCCAGCTCGAGGCGCGTGCGGCGATGGTGGAGAACGGCGAGCTCGAGGCTCCCCGGTCGCCGCGCGAGGCGGTCACCGCGGCCGCTGTGACGGCGCCGGTGCCTCCGGCCGAAGGGACGGACGTCGACGAGCTCCGCGCCGAGCTCGACGCGGCGCGCGCGCGCGAGCTCGAGCTTCGAGGCTCGCTCGACGACAGGCTCGAGAGCTCGGCGCGCGAGGCGCAGCTCGACCAGCGCGCTCGAGAGTTCGAGCAGCGCGAAGTGCAGCTCGAGCAGGAAGTCGCACGGCGTATGGCCGAGCTCGAGGACCGGGCGGGAGCGCTCGCGTCGCACGAGCTCGAGCTCCGCGCGCAGGAGGCGCGGCTCGACGCGCGCCTCGCCGAATTCGACGAGCGGCACACTGAGCTCGAGCGTGCGCGCGCGGAGATCGACGCGGCCGGTGCCCGCATCTCACAGCGCGAGCAGTCCGTGATCCTCAAGGTGCACGAGCTGAAGGCGGCCGACGAGCAGAGGGCCGCGGCGACCACGGATCTGACGCAGCAGCTAGAGGGGATCGCGGAGCGCGAGCGGCTGTTGGCGAAGGCCGAGGCCGGAAACGTCGCGCGCCGCGAGGAGCTGGCGAAGGACGCCGAGAAGCTCGACCAGCTCGCCGCCGAGCGCGAGCGCGGCTTCGACGCCGCCGAGCACGACCTCGACGAGCGCCGCAAGTCGATCGAGGCGGCGGAGCGGGCGCTGACCGCGGCGCAGGCCGAGATGACGAAGAAGGGCGACGAGCTCGCGAAGAGAGCCGTTGGGCTCGAGCAGGACCAGGCGCGCGTCCACAACCTGAGCGTCGAGCTCGAGCGGGAGCAGGCGAGCGTGCAGGCGCAGAAGATCCAGGTCGAGTCGCTCCGCGCGACGGCGGCCGCGGCCCCGGCGCCGCAGTCGTCGTCGCGGAACGATGAGCTCGACCGCCGCGAGATGGAGATCGCCGCGCGCGAGGCCGAGGTGCACCGGCTCGAGTCCGCGCTGCGCCGCGCCGAGACGGAGATGCAGCTGGCGAAGTCCATGCCACCGCCGGTCGACGAGGTCGCGCAGAAGCGCGTGCAGGAACGAGAGCGTTCGCTCGCCGAGCGCGAGGCGCGACTCGAAAAGCTCGAGGCGTTGGCCGACGCGTCGCGGCAGCGCCTCGAGGAAAAGGAGCAGAAGTCGGACTCGCGCGACGAGGAGCTCAGGGTCGTGTTGAACAAGCTCGAGGAGCGCGCCGCTGAGCTCGACAAGCGTGAGGCGCAGCTCATCGCCGAGCACGAGGTCCGCGAGCAGCGGCTCGAGGAGCGCGAGCGCGTCAGCGCCGAGCTGGAGGAGCGGCTCAAGTCGCGCGAGTCCGATCTGCAGACATACGTCGGCGAGCTGCAGGTGCAGTTCGCCAACGAGGGCGACTGGTGGGCGAAGCAGCTCGGCACGAAGCCGGAGCAGTCTGCGGCCTGAGGAGGGAGTG
>CAZXZX010000057.1:0-18616 GCA_964645445.1 uncultured Gaiellales bacterium | reverse complement strand
AAGGAGCGCGGCAGCACCTCGAAGGACGCGATGCCGGTCGGGCCGTTTCGGACGGAGACGGTTCCGGTGAACGTGCGCGATCTCGACCGCTTCGACGACGGCGCCGAGGTGACGCCCGAGTCGCTCGTCGAGAAGCGCATCCTCAAGAACACGAAGATCGACGTCAAGCTGCTCGGCACCGGCGAGATCTCGAAGAAGCTGACCGTTCGCGTGCACGCGATCTCCGCGAGCGCACGCGAGAAGATCGAGAAGGCCGGGGGCACCGTCGAGCTCCTGCGCGAGCCGAAGGTGAAGAAGGCCCGCTACCGCCACAAGGCACACCCGACGGCGGAGGAGCCGGCCGAGGCGCCTGCGGAGGAAGAGGCCACGGAGGAGTAAGTGTTCTCCTGGCTCGCAAACGCCTGGCGTGTCCCCGAGCTGCGCCGGCGCGTGCTCTTCACCGCCGCAATCCTGGCGCTCTACCGGCTCGGCTCGTGGGTGCCGGCGCCCGGCATCGACCAGAGCGCGATCCAGCAGTACTTCAACGGCGCGGGCGGCGGCATCCTCACGCTGCTCAACCTGTTCTCGGGCTCGGCCCTGTCGCGCTTCTCGCTGTTCGCGCTCGGGATCATGCCGTACGTCACGGCGTCGATCATCCTGCAGTTGCTGACGGCCGTCGTGCCCACGCTCGAGCGCCTGCAGAAGGAAGGTGAGGCGGGCTACGCCAAGATCACCCAGTACACGCGCTACACGACGGTCGGCCTCGCAGCGGCGCAGTCGACCGGGTACGCGTTCCTGTTCAAGCGCCAGGGCGCGCTGCCGGGCGTCAACTCGGGCCGGCTCGTGATCATCGTCCTGACGCTCACCGCCGGCTGCGTGCTGCTCATGTGGATGGGCGAGCTGATCACGAAGCGCGGCGTGGGCAACGGCATCTCGCTGCTCATCTTCGCGTCGATCCTCGCGTACGCCCCGACGGGCATCAGCGCCTGGGTCAACGGCGGCACCACCGAACGGCTGTTCTTCCCGATCGTCGCGATCATGGTCGTCGTCGCGGTCGTCTTCGTGCAGGAGGGGCAGCGGCGCATCCCCGTGCAATACGCGCGACGGCAACTGGGGAACCGGCAGACGACGGGAGGCTCGACCTACATGCCGCTGCGCGTGAACATGGCCGGCGTCATTCCGGTCATCTTCGCCGCCGCGCTGCTCGCGCTCCCGCAGACGGTTGCCGGCTTCGTGCCCGCATGGTCGAGCTGGGTGAACACGAACTTCCAGTACACGAGCTGGTACTACCTCGCGACCGAGGCGGTGCTGATCATCGTGTTCACGTACTTCTACACCTCGGTCCAGTTCAACCCGGTCGACCAGGCCGACAACCTGCGCAAGTACGGCGGCTACATCCCCGGCATCCGGCCGGGCCCGCCGACGGCGGCCTATCTCGACCGGGTGCTCCAGCGGCTCACGCTGCCCGGCTCCCTGTTCCTCGCGACCGTCGCGGTGGCGCCGAGCATCTTCATCCACTACTTCGGGTTCTCGCAGGCGACGGCGCGCGCGCTCGGCGGCACGTCGGTGCTGATCGTCGTCGGCGTCGCGCTCGACACGATGCGCCAGATGGAGTCGCAGATGATGATGCGCCACTACGAAGGCTTCCTGAGATAGGCGGCATGAACATCCTGCTGCTCGGTCCGCAGGGGTCCGGCAAGGGGACGCAGGCCAAGAAGCTCGCGGCAACCTACGGGCTCGCGCACATCGCGACGGGAGACATGATTCGCGAGATGAAGGAGCTGCCGACTCCGCTGGGGCGGGAGCTCAAGGAGGTCTACGACCGGGGCGACCTCGTCGACGACGAGCTCATGATCCGGCTCATCCGCGATCGGCTGTCGCGCGGCGACACGCTGCCGGGGTTCGTGCTGGACGGCTTCCCACGCACGATGGCCCAGGCCGAGGCGCTCGACGACCTCATTCGCGAGCTCGGTCGCTCCATCGACGTCGTGTTCGAGTTCCAGGTCGGCGACCGGGGCGTGCTGCTCGAGCGGATGCTGAAGCGCGCGGCCGAGGAAAGCCGCTCCGACGACACGCCCGATGCGATCCGGCGCCGGCTCGAGGTGTACGAGCGCGAGACTGCGCCGCTCGTCGAGTACTACCGAACGTCGCGCGGCAACGTCGTCGGCGTCCACGCCGGCCACAGCATCGAAGAGGTCTTCCGCGAGATCGAGGATGCGCTGCACGCCGTCGAGGCCAGAGCGTGATCATCCGCAAGTCCCCAGCCGAGATCGAGGGGATGGCGCGCGCCGGCGAGCTCGTCCACGAGACCCTGCAGCTGGTCGCCGAGCACCTCGAGCCGGGCGTCTCGATGCTCGAGCTCGACCGCATCGCCGAGGAGCACATTCTCGCCAACGGCGGCCGGCCCACCTCGAAGGGCTACAAGGGATTCCCCGCGGCGCTGTGCATCTCCCCGAACTCGATGGTCGTGCACGGCATCCCGACCGAGTACCGGGCGCAGGAGGGCGATCTCATCTCCGTCGACCTCGGCGTGACGCTCCACGGCCTCGTCGCCGACAGCGCCGTGACGCTGCCGGTGGGCGAGATCGACCCGGAAGCCCAACGGCTCCTCGACGTCTGTCAGGAGGCGCTCGCCGCCGGCATCATGGAGGCCCGGCCGGAGAACCACCTGTCGGATATCTCCTACGCCGTCCAGACGGTGGTGGAGGAGGCCGGCTTCTCGGTCGTCCGCAGCCTCGTCGGGCACGGGGTCGGCCGTAGCTACCACGAGGACCCGCAGATCCCGAACTACGGGCCGCCCGGCCGCGGCCCGGTGCTTCAGCCGGGGATGACGCTGGCGATCGAGCCGATGATCACGGCAGGGTCGCCGGACGTGTACGTCCACGACGACGACTGGTCGATCTCCTCGGTCGATTCGTCGCTCGCGGCGCACTTCGAGCACACCGTGGCAGTGACCGCCGAAGGGCCGAGAATCCTCACGAAAGCCGGGGCCGCTCTGCTACGATGACCGTTCGCCGCGCACCGGCTTTGCCGTGCGCGCGAATCCCTCTGGAGTAGAAAGGAAATGCCGACCAAGGAAGAGAAGATCGAGGTTGAGGGCGAGGTCGTCGAGGCGCTCCCGAGCACGATGTTCCGGGTGCAGATCGACGGCGGCCACACCGTTCTGGCGACCATCTCCGGGAAGATGCGAAAGCACTACATCCGCATCCTGCCGGGGGACAAGGTCAAGGTGGAGCTGAGTCCCTACGACCTGAACCGCGGTCGAATCACCTACCGGCACCGCTGACATGAAAGTACGCCCATCCGTCAAGCCCATGTGCGAACGCTGCCGCGTCATCAAGCGGCACGGCACGACCATGGTCATCTGTTCGAATCCTCGGCACAAGCAAAGGCAGGGGTAAGTGGCCCGTATCGCCGGAGTGAACCTCCCCAACCAGAAGCGGCTCGAGATCGGGCTGACCTACATCTACGGCATCGGCCAGCCGACAGCGCGGAAGGTCGCGGCCGAGCTCGGCCTCTCGCCCGACACGAAGATCAAAGACCTCACCGACGACGAGGTGACGAAGCTCCGTACGTACATCGACGGCCAGCTCGAGGTCGAGGGTGACCTGCGTCGCGAACGGCAGCAGGCGATCAAGCGCCTGTCGGAGATCGGCGCCTATCGCGGCGTTCGCCATCGCCGTGGCCTGCCGGTGAACGGGCAGCGCACGAAGACGAATGCCCGCACGCGCAAGGGCCCGAAGAAGACCGTCGGCCGCGGCAAGAGCAAGGCGGCGAAGTAAGTGGCTCCGCCCCGCCGTCAAGCGGCCACGCGCGGCCGCACTCGTCGCAAGGTCCGGAAGAACATCGCCATCGGGCAGGCACACATCAAGACGAGCTTCAACAACACGATCGTCGCGCTCACCGACAAGGACGGCAACGTGATCGCGTGGGAGTCGGCGGGCTCGGCGGGCTTCAAGGGCTCACGCAAGTCGACGCCGTTCGCCGCGCAGGTCACCGCCGACGCGTGTGCGCGCAAGGGCATGGAGCACGGCCTGCAGAAGGTCGAGGTGTTCGTCAAGGGGCCCGGCTCGGGCCGCGAGACGGCGATCCGCTCGCTCCAGGCCGCCGGCCTCGAGATCCTCGGCGTGAAGGACGTGACGCCGCAGGCCCACAACGGCGTTCGCCAAAGAAAGCGTCGGAGGGTCTGATGGCCCGCGATCTCGGACCGAAGTGCCGCATCTGCCGCCGCGAGGGCCTGAAGCTGTTTCTCAAGGGCGAGCGCTGCCTGACGGAGAAGTGCGCGATCGAGCGCCGCTCGTACCCGCCGGGTGAACACGGCCGCGGCCGCATCAAGCAGAGCGAGTACCTGCTCCAGCTGCGGGAGAAGCAGAAGGCGCGGCGGTACTACGGCCTGCTCGAGCAGCAGTTCCGCACGTACTACGAGAAGGCGTCCCGCCGTTCCGGCGTCACCGGCGAGGAGCTGCTGCGGATGCTCGAGACGCGGCTCGACAACGTCGTCTACCGCCTCGGCTTCGCCGCTTCGCGCGCGCAGGCCCGCCAGCTCGTGCGCCACGGCCACTTCCACGTGAACGGCCGCCGCGTGAACATCCCGAGCTACCAGGTTCGTCCCAACGACATCATCACCGTCCCGCCGAATTCGTCGGCGCAGCAGGTGATCCGGGACGCCACCGACCTCGTGTCCACCGTCGCTCCGTGGTTGCAGGCCGACCACGACGGGCTCACCGGCAAGGTGTTGAAGCAGCCCGAGCGCGGCGAGATCGACACGCCGGTTCAGGAATCGCTCATCGTCGAGCTGTATTCGAAGTAACTAGATGCGCCACGCGCCCTGGTCTCAGGGCTGAAGAAAGGTAAGGAACCTAATTTGGCTACACGCGCTATGGACTTCCAGATTCCGCGCATCGTCCACGAGGAGGTGGACGAGCACCGCGGCGTCTTCCAGATCGAGCCGCTCGACCGCGGCTTCGGTTACACGTTCGGCAACTCGCTGCGCCGCGTGCTGCTCTCGTCGCTCGAGGGCGCCGCGGTCACCTCGGTCAAGGTCGAGGGCACCGCGCACGAGTTCACCACGCTGCCGGGCGTCCGCGAGGACGTCACCGACATCGTCCTCAACCTCAAGAACCTCGTCGCCCGGCTCCACGGCGACTCGCCCGAGGTGGAGGTGCACATCGCCAAGAAGGGGCCGGGCATTGTCACCGCCGGCGACATCGAGGCGCCCGCCGAGCTCGAGATCCTCAATCCGGAGCTCGAGATCGCGAACCTCTCGGATCGCGGCCGGCTCGAGCTCACGCTGACGATCGGCCGTGGCCGCGGCTACAACCCGGCCGAGCTCAACCGGGGGCTGCAGCACACGATCGGCGTCATCCCGATCGACTCGATCTTCTCGCCCGTCCGCCGCGTCTCGTACGCGGTCGAGGCGGCGCGCGTCGGCCAGCGCACGGACTACGACAAGCTCATGCTCGACATCACGACCGATGGCTCGGTCGACCCGAAGGACGCGCTCGCCGAGGCGGCCGAGATCCTCATCCGCCAGCTCGCGATCTTCACCGACATCGACAAGATCGAGGGCTTCGGCGAGCAGGCGGTCGTCGCCGGCGACGGCGTGAGCCCCGAGACGGGCCTCGCCCGCGGGATGGAGAACTTCCCGATCGAGGAGCTCGAGCTCGGCGTCCGCTCGTACAACTGCCTGAAGCGCGTCGGCATCGAGACGATCGGCGATCTCGTCATGAAGACGGAGAACGAGCTTGCGGCGATCCCGAACTTCGGCAAGAAGTCGATCGAAGAGGTCAAGGAGACCCTCTCGCAGCACGGCCTGACGCTGCGGGGTGACAGCGGGAGCCTCGAGTAGCGCCATGCGTCACGCTCGGACCGGCAAGAAGCTCGGCCGCGACGCGTCCCACCGCAGGGCGCTGTACGCGAATCTCGCGTGCTCGTTGATCGAGCACGGGCGCATCCGGACGACCGAGGCGAAGGCGAAGGCGGTGAAGCCGTTCGCGGAGCAGATGATCACGCTCGGCCGCCGGGGCGACCTGCACGCACGCAGGCAGGCGCTCGCCGAGCTTCGGTCGCAGGAGATCGTGCACAAGCTCTTCTCCGACGTCGGCCCGCGCATGGCCGACCGTCCGGGCGGGTACGCGCGCATCGTCAAGCTCGGCCCCCGTCAGGGCGACGCGGCCGACATGGTCTACCTTGAATTGGTCGACTACGTTCCGTAGTCGACCAGGGTGAGGTTCGCCGCTTTCGCGGGAATCGGGCGCCGGCCAAGCCGGCGCCCTTTGCGTCCGTAGGCGGCTGTTCGGTTCTGAGCCCGTGGTGGGGTTGCCCGTCGGGCGCTTTTCAACTGCCGACGGGGGCGCCGAGCAGGCTTCCCAAGCCGGCGCTGATTGCGGCGATCAGGATGCCTGCGAACGTCACGATGCCCAGGGCGCGGATGAATGTGTCCGAGAAGAAGCGCCAGCGGAAGTACGCGAGCATCAGCAGCTCGAACGCGACGACTCCGACCGCGAGGATCAGGGCGACGTGGTAGTTCGAGATCAGAAATGGGAGGGAGTGGAGGATCCCGCCCAGGAACGTCCCGCCGCCCGTGATCGCGCCGCGAGCCCACGGGCTGCCGCGCCCGGTCAGCTCTCCCGTGTCGGAGAGCCCCTCGGAGAAGCCCATGCTGATCGCAGCGCCGAGCGAGGTCGCGAGACCGGCGATGAAGGCGTAGCGGGTGTCGTGCGAGGCGAGCACGACTGCGAAGATCGGCGCGAGCGTCGACAGCGACCCGTCGATGAGCCCGACCATCGCCGGCTGGACGCGCTGAAGGAGGAACACATGGTCGTCGGACATCGAGTAGAGTATATCAGGCAGTGTGCAAGTCAGTAGAGCATAAGGCAAACCTGACAAAGACCGTCAGGCTGTCCTGACGTGCGTCTCAGACTGACGGTCGAGTACGACGGCTCGCCCTTCCGCGGCTGGGCTGCACAGCCGGGGCAGCCGACCGTCGAGAGCGCCCTTCGCGAGGCGCTCGGAGCGACGTTCGCCTCCGTCGCGCGGCTTGCGGTCGCCGGCCGTACCGACACGGGCGTGCACGCGCTCGGCAACGTCGTCTCCGTCGACGTCGCGGGCGGGCCGCCGCCCGAGCGTGCGGCGGCCGCGTTGAACACGCGCTTGCCCGACGAGATCTCGGTCGTCGCCGCCGACGAGGCCGCCGACGACTTCCACGCGCGCCACTCTGCCCGCGCTCGTTCGTACCGCTACCGGATTTTCACGCGCGCCACGCCGTCACCGTTCGAGCTCCGGCGCAGCTGGTGGGTGCCTCGTCCGCTCGACGTCCAGCGACTCGCGGCCGCGGCCGCGGTCCTCCCCGGGGAGCACGACTTCCGTGCGTTCACGCCGACCGAGACGCAGCACAAGGACTTCGCCCGCGTTGTCGAGTCGGCGGCGTGGATCCGCCGCGACGACCACCTCGACTTCGAGATCACCGCCGGCAGTTATCTCCGCCATATGGTGCGAGCGCTCGTCGGGACGATGCTCGACGGCGTCGACCTGGAGCCGCTCCTCCGGGGCGCGGACCGTTCCGAGGCGGGCCAGACGGCCCCGCCGTGGGGCCTCTACCTCGTCGCCGTCAGGTACTCGGGCGGCTGACGCCGCGACGGCAGCCGCCGGAGGACGCCGGTCGCGCCGAGGGCGAACAGCAGGCCGCCCGCGGCGATGAGGACGTCGCCGACGGAGAAGACGTTCGCCCAGGGCACCCAGCTCGGCGCCGCCCAGCGGTCGACGAGCCACGAGAGGTGCGGGGATGCGAGCTCGGCGCTGTTCCGGCTCTTCGTGAAGTGCAGTCCGGCGCCGCGCAGCGCGGACGGAAGCGCCGGCATGTGCCCGCCGTTGGCGAGGATCGCCGACAGATTGGACACGAGCCCGGCGGCGATGAGCGGGATGCCGGGCATGCGGAAGTTGCCCGCGACGCCGGTGGCGAAGATGCCGTACGAGATGAGCCAGAGGACGATGCCGATCCTGTCGGACGTGTGCCACGGGAGCACCTTGACCGGGAAGGCGACGAGCTGGAGGACGATCGCGACGTAGAAGAGCCACACGGCGCGGATGCGCAGCGTCCCGAGGCGGCTCCAGCTACCTCCGAGAAGCGGCGCGAGCGCGAAGCCGGCGAGGAGCGGCAGAGCGAGGGCCATCGGCTAGGCGTAGGCCAGGGACAGGGCGCTCTTCCGCCGGCTGGGCAGGCTGTGGGCCACGCACGCCTCGACCGCCCTGACGGCGGCGGTCTCGAACTGCGATCCCGCATTTGCGCGAAGCTCGGCCAGCGCGTATTCGACCGACTGCGCCGCGCGATACGGGCGGTTCGCGGTCATCGCCTCGAAGGCGTCGGCGACGCGGATGATGCGCGCGCCGAGCGGGATTTCGTCTCCCGCGAGCTTGTCCGGATAGCCGGTGCCGTCCCAGTTCTCGTGGTGATGGAGGATCCACTCGTCGATCGGCGCGATCCCGAGGCCCTCGAGCAGCGAGTAGCCGAGCGCCGGATGCGCCTTGATCGTCTCGAACTCGACCGCCGTGAGCGCGCGCGGCGCCTGCAGGAGCGAGTCGGGAACGCCGATCTTGCCGATGTCGTGCAGCAGGCCGGCGAGGGCGAGCTGGTCGACGGTGTTCTCGTCCAGGCCCATCTCGGCGCCGATCGCGGCCGCAAGCGCCGACACCGTCTCGGAGTGGTTCGCAGTCGAGGGATCCTTCGCGTCGACGAAGCGCACGATGTTCTTCGCGGCGCGGAGGCGGGCGACGCGCTCCGTCTCCCACTCGAGCTCCTTCGCGGAGTGGATGCGCACGACCTTCGGGCTGTACACGAAAGAGCGGTTCTTGCCATGGTGCTTCGACCAGTACAGCGCGCCGTCGGCCATGCGCTGGAGCCCGTCGGCGTCGTCCGCCTGGCCGGGGTAGCTCGCGATGCCGACGCTGATCGTGACCGGCGTCAGGCCGAGGCGGGCAACGGCTTCCTGCACGTCGGTGATGCGCTCGAACGCGCCCGTCCCGTCGCCGGCGAAGAGCAACGCGAACTCGTCGCCGCCGCAGCGGAACGCCTCACCGTCGCGGGCGTTGCACAGAATCTCGGCGAGCGCGACGAGCACGTCGTCGCCGACCTGGTGCCCGTAGGTGTCGTTGATCCGCTTGAAGTCGTCGACATCGACGATGCACAGCGAGAACTCCGTTCCGTCGCGCTCGGCGTCGGTGATGGCGTTGCGCAGCGCAGCCTGGTAGGCGCGATGATTGCCGAGACCGGTGAGGTTGTCCGTGCGCGCGTCCTTCGCCGCCTGATGCGAGTGGTAGAGGCTCCGCTGGTACAGGGTGAGGGTGAAGAGCGGGCCTGCGAGCAGCAGCAGCATCCAGGGGTGCGTCGCCCAGAGGTTCGCCGCCAGCGCGGCGAGCACCCACATCATGAGGAAGACGAGGCCGTTTCGCTTCAGGCCCGGGAACAAGACGTCGCGGAAGCGTACGCCCTGCGCTACGGCGATGACCCCGGAGACGATCAGGACGTTGGTGCTGACGTGCAGGGCGGCGCCCGCGAGGATGTACCCGGTCAGGCGCCCCGCGCCGACCCCGTCGGAGGAGCCGAAGATGATCACCGGCGTGCTCGCGGCGAACGCCGCGATCGAGTAGCTCGCGACGTTGAAGGCGATCCGCTCGAGTGGGCGCTTCGCGGCGATCATGGAGATCGCGATACTGACCGCGGCCGCCGGAACCGCGTAGTGCCAGCCGAAGAGAACCGCTGCGGTGACGATGAAGACCGTCGTGATGGTGACGTCCGTCTTGCCGCCCTCGCCCATCGGCATCGGCTGAAGATCGGCCATGAGCGCGAGTGCGAAGAAGAGCGCGACGCTGGCCGCCTTGGCGATCGTCGGGGGATAGACGGCGATCGTGACGAGTGACAGGACGATCATCGGCGCGGCAATGGCCGTCGTCGTCGAGATGTAGACGAAGAGACGAGTTGGGATGCCGCAGATCAGGTTTCCGGTCATGGCTTGGTTGGGTTGGAGTGGCCGAGAAGCGGGGCCGACCGCCGCGCGGTCGGCCCCGCTCAATTCCGGCTGAGGGTCAGTCCCAGCGCCAATCAGCGCCGGCACCAACGACGAGCGCGACGAGTGCGGCAAGAGCCATTGCCCCCTTGAGGAGCGTGGCCGCATTCCATGCGCGTGCATACCACCGAATCACGAGATCTTCACCTCCCACGAGATGTCCGCAGTAAGTCCCGTTTCGCACGTCGCATCCTCACGTTTCCCGCGTCGATGTCATCCCCAGGATGGGGGACGGCAGATTTCAGAAGATTCCGAACGTGGCGATCTCGCCCGGCGCGAGCACGGCGTCGCCGGCGGCGGCGTTCTTCTCTTCGTCGAGCCTGACCCGCACTGCCGCGACGCCCTCGATCCGCACCGGCTCGGCTGCCGCATTCGGGTTGAACACGCGCAGGATGAGGCCGTCGCCGTCCTCTACCCCCTTGAGGCACGAGAAGACGACGTCGCCGCCGACCGCCAGGGGCGCCTCGAACGGATCGCCGGCGAGGAAGTCGGTGCGGTAGTCCTGGCCGGCGCGAATGAGGCCCGCGTCGGACAGCCGGTCGGCGTCGAAGCGGAGGGCGTACTCGAAGACGTGCACGCCGTGGCACTGGCCGTCGGGAGTGGCGATGTCGGGCCCGGCGGCGACCGGGCGGGTGGGGAGGCCCGGCGGCCGGGAGATCGTGCCCACGCAGCGCAGGAGCGTCAGGCGCAGCCCGTCCCGCGCCGCCTCGTACTCGGGAAGCCCCTTGGCGAGGAGCGCGACGCGGCCGAGCGCAACCGTTCCGAGGGTGTGCTGGGCGGCCACCGGCGGCTCGACCCAGGCTGCTCGCGGCGCGACGGGATTGACGCGCCGCCGCACGATCGCAAACTGGCCCTCGGCGCGCACCTCGTCTCCGGAGTCGGCCACCGGCACGTGGACGCGCAGGCGGTGGTCGGACGTCTCGTTGACGACGGTCGTGCGCAGCTCGATTCGACCGGCGACCGGCCGGGCGACGGTCGAGATCCGAATGCCGGGCAGCTCGTGCTCGAGGACGAGGGCGCCGTCCGGATCGCGGTGCGACCCGACGAGCTCGGCCCGCCGCACCGGGCCGCCGGGGCAGAAGGTGTACAGGTCGCCGACGTCCGGCTCGTCCTCGAACGCGATCTCGAAGTCGACGAGCTCCTCGACCGGCGCGCTCGGCGATGGACGGCGCCCCTCGAACCCGCCCAGTTCGACGATCGCATCGCCGACGCGCCGCGCCCGTGCGTACGGGAGCGGGTTGACGAGCGCCCCGCCGACGCCGAGTGCCTCGCGCCCGACGATGTCCAGCGTCCGGTCGAGCTGCTCGTAGCGGACGAGCATGTCGCGGTGCACCTCGTCGCACGAGCAGCCGCAGATCGAGTCGTGCGGGTGGTTGCGGAGGAGATCGCGCCAAGCGAGGCGCACGTCCTCGTGCGGGAACCGTGTGCCCTCCCGCAGGGCGCGCAGCGCGGCCACGGTCTCGACGCCGAGGAGCCGGCGCTCGGCGCGCTCGTTCGCCTGCTTCAGGTAGATCCGCGCGGAGTTGACGCCACGCAGGACGTTCTGGAGCCGGCTGCCGACGAGCTCTCCCTCGTACGCAGGGAGGCCGTTCGGCTCGGGATGGAAGTCGGAGAAGCGCCCGATCGTGAAGGTTGTGCCGAGCCGGCGTTCGAGCTCTGCGCACAGCTCGGGCAGCATCGGCTGGATGCGCAGGTGGTCGGACCCGTTGGCGAGCAGGATCGTCCGCCCGCCGGCGACGAGTGCCCCGAAGCGCTCGACGATCGCGCGCACGCGCGCCTCGGCGTCGTCGGCGGCCGTCAGCCGCGCGAAGTTGTCGTAGTGCGGGAGGAACTGGCATGCGAGCACCTCCGCGCCGGCGGCCCGCCAGCGAAATGCGACGCCGACGTCGTCGAGCTGGTCGCCGAGCCCGCGGGAGAAGAGGAACGTGCGCAGTCCGAAGCCGGCGAGGATCTGCGGCATCTGTGCCGGATGCCCGAAGCTGTCCGGCTCGTAGCCGGCCGTGCTCGGCTCGACGCCGAAGCGGCGGCAGACGCGTCGCCCGAGCAGCAGGTTGCGGACGAGCGCTTCGCCGCCGACGAGGATCTCGTCCGGAAGGACGTACCACGGGCCTGCCTCCAAGCGGCCCGCGGCGAGGAGCGCTTGCAGCCGCCCGACGTTCTCCGGCCGGATGTCCGCGTAGTCCTCGAGGACGATCGCCTGGCCGTCGAGCGTGAACGACCGGAAGGCGTCGTCCGCCTCGAGCGTGTCGAGCACCTCGTCGACGACCGAGCCGAGGCGCAGGCGAAAGACCTCGAACGGGACGTACCACTCTCGGTCCCAATGCGTGTGCGGCACGACGAGGTAACTGAACTCGGAGGCGTCCGGCACGCCGATACCATCGCACGGTGGCGCGCTACGCGGTCGTCCTCTTCGATCTCGACGGCACGGTGATCGACTCCGGCGGGATCATCCTCGCCTCGATGCGCCATGCGACCCGGGAGGTGCTCGGGCGGGTCGTCGCGGACGCGGAGCTCATGCAGGCGGTCGGCGGCCCGGGTCTCGAGGCGCAGATGGCGGCGCTCGACCCGGAACGGGTCGACGAGCTCGTCACCGTCTACCGGGCCCACAACGAGCCGCTGCACGAGGAGCTCGTGTGCTGCACCGGGATGGACAAGGTGCTCGAGCGGCTCCATGCCGAGGGACGCCGGCTCGGAGTGGTGACGGCGAAGCGGAGGGTGACCCTCGAGCTCGCGTTCGAGCATGTGCCGGTCGGCCACGTGTTCGAGACGATGGTGGGCGGGGACGAGACGGAGCGGCACAAGCCCGACCCGGAGCCTCTGCTCCTCGCCGCGGAGCGGCTGGGGGTACGGCCGGAGGAGGCGGCCTACGTCGGCGACTCCCCCTTCGACGTCCGGGCGGCGAAGGCGGCGGGGATGGGATCGGTCGCGGTGACGTGGGGCCGCATTCACGACCGTTCCCGCCTCGAGCGGGAGCAGCCGGACGCGATCGTCGACACGGCGGAGGAGCTGCTTGCCGTCCTCTGATGTGCGCGCCGCCGAGCTGCGCGTGCTCCTGAACCGCGCGCTCATCGCCTACCACGTCGACGACGACCCGATCATGGAGGACGCCGCGTACGACGTCCTCTACGACGAGCTGGTCGCCATCGAGGCCGCGCAGCCGGAGCTCGTCACGCCCGACTCGCCGACGCAGCGCGTCGGCGCCCCGCTGTCGGGTCAGTTCCAGAAGATCCGGCATCTGTCTCCGATGGGCTCACTCGAGAAGGTGACCACGGACGAAGCGATCGCCAAGTGGGCGGAGGACGTGCGCAAGCGGCTCGGCACCGACGAGCCTGTCGCCTATGTCCTCGAGCCGAAGATCGACGGCCTCGCCATCAATCTCACGTACGAGGGCAACGTCTTCGCACGCGGCGCGACCCGCGGCGATGGAGTGGTGGGCGAGGACGTGACCGCCAACCTGCGGACGATTCGGGCGATCCCGCTCGCGATGATGGGCGGCGACGTCCCCGGCACGCTCGAGGTCCGCGGCGAGGTGTACATGCCGCTGTCCGGATTCAGATCGCTGAACGAGCGCCTCGTCGCGGAGGGCAAGAAGCCGACGCCGAACCCGCGCAACGCGGCCGCAGGGTCCCTGCGCCAGAAGGATCCGTCCATCACCGCCTCGCGTCCGCTCTCGTTCTGGGCGTACGGCGTCGGCGCCCACGACGGGGTCGAGCTGACGACGCACTGGGAGACGTTGCAGTGGCTGAAGGGTCACGGGTTCCCGATCAACCCGTTCGCCGAGCGCGTCGAGACGATCGAGGAGGTGGCGGAGCGCTGCCGGGCGTGGGAGCTGCGGCGTGCCGAGCTCGACTACGAGATCGACGGGATCGTCATCAAGGTGGACTCGTACGACCAGCAGGCGCGGTTGGGCTCGCTGCACGAGCGGCCACGCTGGGCGCGCGCGTTCAAATGGGCGCCGATGACCGCGGTCACGCGCTTGAACAAGATCCTCATCCGCGTCGGCCGGACGGGAGCGCTGAACCCGTGGGCGGTGCTCGAGCCGGTCGAGGTCGGCGGCGTGACCATCTCGCGCGCGACGCTGCACAACGAGGAGGACATCAACCGGAAGGAGATTCGCGAGGGCGACGACGTCATCGTCCAGCGCGCAGGGGATGTCATCCCGCAGATCGTCGGGCCTGCAGGGCCGCACCGGAAGGGGACGAAGCACTTTCGCATGCCGACGCACTGCCCGCTGTGCGGCACCGAGGTCGTGAGGCCGGAGGGAGAGGCGATGCACCGCTGCCCCAACCGCTCCTGCCCGTCCCGCGGGCTCGAGTCGCTCATCAACTGGGTCATGGCGGCCGCCGACATCGACGGCGTCGGCGAGCAGTCCGTGCGACGGCTGTGGGAGCTCGGGCTCGTCCGCTCGATTCCCGAGCTGTACAGGTTGACGCGCGAGAAGCTGATGGAGGTGGAGGGCTACGCCGAGATCAGCGCGACGAATGCGATCGCCGCCGTCGAGGCCTCGAAGGAGATCCCGTTCTCGCGCGTGCTCTTCGGGCTCAACATCCCCGACGTCGGCTGGGTGACGGCGCAGACGCTCGCGCGCCACTTCGGCACGGTAGACCGGCTCATGAACGCGACGCAGGAGGAGCTCGTCGAAGCGGAGGGCATCGGCCCGGAACGCGCCGAGGCGATTGCCGAGTGGTTCCGCGACGACGACAACCGCCGGCTCGTCGAGGACCTGCGCGAGCTCGGCCTGCGCTTCGAGGCGGGGGAGGAGGAGCGTCGCGTCGAGGGGCCGCTGACGGGACAGTCGTACGTCATTACCGGGACGCTCGAAAGCATGACCCGCGAAGAGGCGACGGCCGCGCTCGAGGCGCGCGGTGCGAAGGTTGCAGGCGCCCCGTCGTCGAAGACCACCGGCCTCGTGGTCGGGGAGGAGCCGGGCAAGTCGAAGCTGACGAAGGCGGCGAAAGCAGGCGTTCCGATCCTGTCCGAAGACGACCTTGTCCGGCTGCTCGAAGGCGGTTGAACCTCGCGGAGAACGAAACAGTCGGCAACACCCGTAGGAGCTCGTGGGCTCAGCCCGTGAGCGCTCCCGCGAAGCGGACGCAACCCAAAGCGGTTGAACGTGCGCAGCACGTTCAACCGCGAGCGAGAGCGATCGCGAAGCGATCCTCCGCGACGCGAGACCACGTCCACGAGACCGGATCGCCGTTGATGACCACCGAAAAGACGTAGCGGTCGCCGACGAAGCCGGAGAGCGCGGTCGAGTTGTCGGTCGTCCCCGTCTTCGCGCGCACGACGCCGGCCGCGGCCGTGCCGCGCATACGGTCGTGCAGCGTCCCCGTCCGGCCCGCGACGGGCAGCGCGGCGAGCAGCTCGGGCTGCATCGTCTCGTCGTTCCACATCACACGCAGTAGTGAGACGAGCTCGGTCGCCGTCACCCGGTCGAGCCGCGAGAGGCCGGAGCCGTCGACGAGTCGGACGCCGGCGAGCGGGACGCCTGCGTCGACGAGTTGGGCGCGCACGACGCGAATGCCGGCGGCGGTCGTGCCCGCGCCCGCCTGTACCGCGCCGAGCTCCTTCAACAGCATCTCGGCGGTGAAGTTGTCGCTTACGTGGTCCATCCAGCGCACCATCGACTCGAGCGTGGGCGAGTCGACCGACGCAAGCCCGACTGCCGCGTCGTCCGCCGCCCCGAGCGAGGCCGCTGTCGCGACGCGGACGCCCACGCGCACGAGCGCTTTCGTGAAGAGCTGCGCCGCCGACAGCGCGGGGTTGTGGGACGTGAACCTTCCGACGCGCGCGCGGTCGACGATGAGGGCGGACAGCGGGGGCGACTCGCCGATGAAGAACTCACGCTTCCATCCCGGCGCGGTGCGGTGCGTGTCGAACCAGGTCTCGTCGCCGACGACGTGCCCGCTCACGGTCGTGATGCCGTCGGCACGCACCTGCTGCGCCAGGGCGGCGAGGTCGGCAGAGGAGAGCGTCGGGTCGCCGAAGCCCTTGAGGACGAGGTTGCCGTTCCAGCGCGTCCCGTCCTGCTCGCCCTCGCCGAGCACGTCGGTCTCGATCCGAAATGCGGGGCCGAGCGCGGTCAAGGCCGCATAGGTGACCGCCAGCTTCTCGTTCGAGGCGGGCCGAAGCGGCAGCGTCGCGTTGTGGGCGTACACGACGTCGCTCGTCGCGAGGTCGACGACGACCGCGGCCGATGCGCCGTAGCTGACGAAGGGCGCATGGAGCGCCTGGGACAGCCGCGCAGGCAGCGAGACGCCCGCCGTGGCGCCCGGCGCAGCCGAGGCGAGTGCGACGACGACGACCCCGAGGCGGGCGAGGACACGGGCGGCCACGTGCCGTTTCATTGTTTGGGTCGGTATGCGGATCGTCAAGGGAGATGGGCCGCACGGACGCCGAAAATGGGTCGGGCGGCCCTTCCGTGCCTGTCGGGCGGTCCCGATAATCGAAAGCCCGTGGGCGGAGACGAACGACTCGTGCTGCAGCGGATCGAAGCGCTGCTCGACGCTCCGGCGACCGGAGAGGCTGCGCCGTCCCTCGCGAGCCTGGAGGCGACCCTCACCGAGGGCTACGCCGAGGCGCTCGCGCTCGAGGCGGAGCGGTCGCGGATCGAGCGCCGGTTCGGCGAGGTCGCCCGCACGGTCGAGGAGCCGGTCGCGACGGGAGTCAGCGACGAGCTCCTGGCGCTCGCGAAGCGCCTCACGCACGCGGACGCGGAGATCGGCCGGCTGCGTGTCGTCCTGCACCGGCTGCACGCGCGCACACGCGCGCTGCGGCACGCGACGATCGCGTAGTTCTAGACGATCCCGGATCGCACGGCATAAACGGCCGCCTGAATCCGGTTGTCGATCTGCAGCTTCATGAGGATGTTGGAGATGTGGTTCTTCACCGTCTTCGGGCTGATATGCAGCTCGGCGGCGATGACGGCGTTGTCCTTGCCGTTCGCGATCAGCTTCAGCACCTCGATCTCGCGCTGGGAGAGCTCGGAACGGATCGTGTCGGCGATCTCCGGCTGCGCGCTCGTTGCACGAACGCGCTGCAGAACCTTCGAAGCGATGCCGGGCGAGATGAGCGACTCGCCACGCGAGGCCGCGCGGATACCGGCCATCAGCTCGTCGATGGAGGCGTCCTTGAGCAGGTAGCCGCACGCCCCAGCGAGGATCGCGTCCATCACGTCGGCGTCCTCGTCGGAGATGGTGAGCACGACGACGCGGGTGAGCGGCGCGATTGCCGCGATGTGCCGTGTCGCCTCGACGCCGCCCATCCCCGGCATGTTCAGGTCCATGACGACGACGTCGGGGGCGACCTCGCGGACGGAGCGCACGGCGTCGACCCCCGATGCGGCCTCGCCGGAGACCTGGACGCCTTGCTCTTCGAGCAGGTTCCGCAACCCAGTGCGGAAGAGGTCGTGGTCGTCGACGATCAGGACGCGAAGCGTCTCGAGGCCACGCTCATCGGCTGCCGAAACCGGCTCAGTCAGATCTCACACCCCCCTTGCGCGCCACCAGTCTAGTGGAGCGTGATGGTGACCGTTCGCCGCCCCCAGGCGTAGGCCTGCGCAAGGGTCGGGAACCAGAGGTCGATGGTCGCGCCGCGGATGCCGCTGCCCACGTCGGCGGCCACACCCTCGCCGTAGCCGGGAATCGTCATGCGCGTCCCGAGCGGGATCACGGTCGGGTCGACGGCGACGATGCCCGGTCCGACCGGAAGGCCCGTCGCCGTGTGCCCGGGGAGCGAGTACCCGGTGGACGAGACGACCAGCGTTCGTCCACCTTGCGTCTGAGCCGCGGCCGGCGTGGGGCTCGGGTCGCCGACGACCGAGGGGACCGGCCCACTCGCGGCGACCGCCGCCGTCAGCGTCTGCGACTTGACCTCCGCGCGGTGCACGGCGGCCTGGAGCTGCTGGATCTGCGACGCCTTGAGTTGCTGCTGCGAGCGCAATCCCGAGATGAACGACAAGCGGTCCGCACGTGCGTTCGCGAGCGTTCGCGTCGTGCTCGCAGTGGCACGGACCGACGCCGCCATGCGCGCGCGGCGCGCGGAGAGCGAGAAACGCAATGTTTGCAGCCGATGTCTAGCAATGAGGGAGGCGGCGACGAAGCGATTGCTCTGGTCGGTGACTTGTTTCATTCCGTCGAGCGTGGTCACCGCGTCGGAGAGCGATTCCGCGCCGAGAATGACGGCGAGCGGATCGGTGTCACCCTGCTCGTACAGCATCCGCAGGTTGGCGCCGAGGTCGTGCTGTGACATCGCGAGCGTGCGTCGCGCAGCGCCGATCTGTTTCGCGAGCTGCAGCTGCTCGGAGCGTAGGAGCGTGGCTTGCCGCTGCAGGTGCGCGAGCTTCGCCTGCGAGGCGCCGAGGCGCGAATCCAGTGCGTACAGATCGAGGGTCGCACCGTGCAAACGGGTGGCGAGCGCGTTCTCCTGTGCGCGAAGCGCGCGCTCGCGCGTGCCGGTCCCGGCGGTCGCCGGCGAGCCGGCGGCGAGGACGAGCACTGCGGAGACGCCTGCCAGCAGCGCCGCGGATCGTGTCCTTCGGGCGCTCACGGTCGGCCGGACCGTACCACAGGAATCAT
>CAZXZX010000056.1:0-5870 GCA_964645445.1 uncultured Gaiellales bacterium | reverse complement strand
AGCTCCTGCACGTCGTGGCCGGCGGCGCGCCAGCGTTTCGCCAGGCCCCCGCCGACGTTCCCCCTGCCGATGACGGTGATCCTCATCAAATACCCTTTCGCCGATGCCGGACCAGTATCCAACCATCCTCGAGCTCGTCGGGGCGACGCCGATCGTGCGGCTCGACAAGCTCAGCCCGCGCGGCGGCGCGCAGATTCTCGCGAAGCTCGAGTACCTCAATCCGGGCGGCTCCGTGAAGGACCGCATCGGGCTCCCGATGATCGAGGCGGCCGAGCGCGAGGGGAAGCTGCGCCCGGGCGGGACGATCGTCGAGCCCACCTCGGGCAACACCGGCGTCGGCCTCGCGATCGGGGCGGCGATCAAGGGCTACCGCTGCATCTTCGTCATGCCCGACAAGATGAGCCAGGAGAAGATCGCGCTCCTGCGTGCATACGGCGCGGAGGTCGTGATCACGCCGACCGCGGTCGACCACGACTCGCCCGAGAGCTACTACGCCGTCTCCGACCGGCTCGCGGAGGAGATCCCCGGCGGCTACAAGCCCGACCAGTACTCGAACATGAACAATCCGGAGGCCCACTACCACGTGACCGGGCCGGAGATCTGGGAGCAGACGGACGGTGGGCAGATCGACGCGATCGTCGTCTCCGTCGGCACCGGCGGGACGATCAGCGGCGTCGGCCGCTACTTCAAGGAGCACCGGCCCGAGGTGCTCATCGTCGGCGCCGATCCGGAGGGCTCGGTGTACACGGCGAAGGACGAGCGCGACGTCCATCCGTATCTCGTCGAGGGCATCGGCAAGGACACGTGGCCCGAGACGATGGACCCGGACGTCGTCGACGAGTGGTTCCGCGTCGGCGACCGCGACTCGTTCCTGTGGGCGCGGCGGCTCGCGCGCGAGGAGGGCATCCTCGCCGGCGGCTCGGCCGGCACGACGTTGTACGCGGCGGATGCGGTCGCGCGCCGGCTCGGGCCGGACAAGCGCGTGCTCATGCTCGTGCCGGACTCGGGTCGCAATTACCTCTCGAAGTTCTACGACGACAACTGGATGCTCGAGCACGGGTTCCTCGAGCGCCAGGCGCCCCTTCCGAAGGTGGAGGAGGTGCTGCGCGCGAAGCACGTCGGCGAGATCCCCGCGCTCGTCACGATCTCCGCGCACCAGAAGGTCGGCGAGGGGATCGACACGATGCAGCGCTACAGCATCTCGCAGCTACCGGTGGTGCGAGACGGCGAATGCGACTCGCTCGCGGACGTGATCGGCTCGCTGCAGGATCGCGCGCTGCTCGAGCGCGTCTTCGTGAACCCGGATGTGTTGCACGAGGACGTCGCAAACGCGATGCAGCCGCCGCTCGCGGCCATCGACGCGTCGGCGACGATGGAGGAGATTTTCGGAACGCTCCAGGGCGGAACGAACGCCGTGGTCGTGGCCCGAGACGGCAAGCCCGTCGGCGTATTGACTCGAAGCGACCTGCTCGAGTTCCTCGCCCACCGGCGCTAGCTCAGCCGGCTGCCGTTCTTCTTCGCGCGCTCGCCGAGCTCGCGGGTCGCGATCAGGACCGCGCGCACGCCGTCCAGCAGCTCCGCGACCATCTCCAGCCGCCGTTGCTCCGACCGCAGCTCGAGCAATTCCTGCTTCGACTCCGGCGCGAGCTCGACCTGTGCGGCGAGCCGGAACGAGAGCTGCGCCGTCTCCTCGTCCAGCTCGCCCGCCTCCGCCTCCGCCGCAGCGGCGAGCGCGCGGAACGACGCTGCCGCGCGCGCAACCGCTCCCGGCTCCGGCGCGTCGCCGTCGTCGTCCACCGGCGCAACCTCGGCAGTCATGAACGAACGCCCGCGCGTCAGCTGCTCGACGAGAAAACGCTCGCCGCCCTCGACAACGATGTTCATGCGTCCGTCGTCGAACTGCTCGAGCACCTCGTCGACGCGCGCCCGCGTTCCGAGCTCGCGCACGCCGTTCTCGTCGGCGAACACGAGCCCGAACTCCGACTCGCGCTCGATGCACTCGCCGATCAGCTCCCGGTAGCGGGGCTCGAAGATGTGCAGCGGCACGCGCTCGGTCGGCAGGAGGACGATCCCGAGCGGAAAGAGGCCGATCTCCATGGCGTCACAGGGTACGGGCCCGTGCCTACACTGGGCCGGTGGCCGCCGAGCGTCTCGAGACATTGCTCCGCTCCGCCTTCCCGGAGGCGGACGAGCTCCGCGTCGAGGATCGCACCGGCGGCGGCGACCATTTCCAGGTGACCGTCGCGACGCTGCGCTTCGCCGGCCTGTCGCTCCTCGAGCAGCACCGTCTCGTCAACGACGCGTTGGCCGAGCCGCTGCGCGACGGCACCATTCACGAGCTTCGAATCAAGACGAGGGAGGCCGCAGGATGAGCGAGCTGTCGGATCGCATCAAAGGCGTGATCGAGCAGGAGCCGGTGACGCTGTTCATGAAGGGGACGCCGCAGTTCGTCATGTGCGGCAACTCCGACCGCGCACTGCGCGCGCTGCGCGAGGCGGGCGCGCCCGTCACCGCCGTCGACATCCTCCCCGACCCGGCCATCCGGCAGGAGCTCTCTTCACTGTCCGGTTGGCCGACGATCCCACAGCTGTTCGTTGCCGGCGAGCTCGTCGGCGGCGCCGACATCGCGCAGGAGCTGGCGGAGACCGGCGAGCTGACGCGCATCCTCGAGGAGAAGCTCGGGGCGGACTATCGCGACGGCGCAGAGGAGCGCGTCGTCGATGTCCTGACTCCCATCCACTGATAGCCGATCCGGTCGGGCGACTCGACGTCGCCGAGCCAGTGGTGGAAATACGGCACCCATTCGAGGACGAGCTCGTCGTAGCGCGCGCGTAGGGCGTCGAGGACCACGTCGTGCGGATGGAGGTCGGCGTGCCGCCAGCGCCACTCGTCGAGCGACGGCGGCCCGACGGCCTCCGGCCGCACGGCGCGCGCCGCCTCGTACCAAGCCTGCAGCTCGGGGGTCGATGAGATCCCACGCGAACTCGTCGACGATGAGAAGCGGCGCGAGCGATGCAAGCCGGTCCGCCGCCTCGCCGAGTGGATCGAGATGATGGACGACGCGGCCGGCGACGACGGCGTCGAAGCGGCCGTCGACCTCGCGGAAGTCCGCCTGCACGAAGCGCGGCCCCTCGGGCGCTCGCGGATCGACGCCGAGCGCGTCGTAGCCCGCGTCGACGAGCGTCGCGACGACACCGCCGCGGTCGCCGCACCCGACTTCGAGCACGCGCGACGGAGCGGGCGGCAGGTGATGTAGAACGAAGTCCGTGAAGCCCATCGAGGTCAGCGTTGCAGAAGCGCGCCGCATCGCCGTTCGCTCGCAGCTCCTGGACGGCTCCGCCACCGACCTCCTGGGGACGGTGCGTCGGCTCGGCTTCCTCCAAATCGATCCGATCTCGTCCGTTGCGCCGCCGCAGTACCTCGTTCCGTGGAGCCGGCTCGGGCCGTACGACCGCGCCGAGCTCGACCGGCTCCTCTGGGAGGAGCGAAAGCTCGTCGAATGGCGCGCATTCATCTATCCGATCGAGGATCTGCCGCTCCTCCGCGCATGGATGCGCAACCGCCATCGCTCGCCGGGCGGCCGGCGCGGCAACGAGTTCCTGCAGGAGAACACCGCGTTCAGGCGGTACGTCCTCCGCGAGCTCGAGCGGCGCGGCCCGCTGTTGTCGCGCGAGATCGAGACGCATTCGAGCAGGAAGGGCGCCGACCGCCACGACTGGTGGGGCGCGCGACAGATGGGCCTGATGCTCGAGGTCCTCAACTCGCGAGGCGAGGTCGCCGTCGCCGGGCGCCGCGGGGGCCAGCGTCTCTGGGACATCGCCGAGCGCGTCTACCCCGAGACCGAGAAGATCACGGCGACGCTGGCGGAGAAGCTCACCGCGGCGAAACGCTTCCGCGCGCTCGGAGTCAAGCTCGAGCGCGGCCGCTTCCTCGCCCACCCCGACGCCGTCGACGGCTCCATCCCGAACCGCATCACGTTCCTCTCGCCCTTCGACCGGCTGATCCACGATCGCGCGCGGACGGAGGCACTATGGGACTTCCACTACCGGCTCGAGATGTACGTCCCGAAGGCGAAGCGCGAGTACGGGTACTACGTCCTCCCGATCCTCCGCGGCGACCGCCTCGTCGGCCGGATCGAGCCGGTCTTCAACCGCAAGACCGGCGAGTTGACGGTGAACGGGGTCTGGTGGGAGCGGAAGCCCGTTTCGCTGACGAGGCCGTTACGGGATCTCAGCCGCTGGTTAGCATCGTCGTGATGGACTTCGAGACGCGCGCGATCCACGAGGGCCAGGAGCCGGATCCGGCCACCGGCGCGATCATCACGCCGATCTACCAGACGTCGACCTACGTCCAGGATGCGGTCGGCGTGCACAAGGGCTTCGACTACGCGCGCGTCAACAATCCGACGCGGACAGCGCTGCAGCACTGCCTCGCGTCGCTCGAGTCGGCCGAGCACGGGATCGCATTCTCGTCCGGCCTGGGTGCGGTGACGACGCTGATGCATCTCGTCGACCCGGGCGAGCGGGTGGTCCTGATCGCAGACGTGTACGGCGGTGTGTACCGGATGACGTCGCAGGTGTACGAGCCGAAGGGCTATCGCTTCGACTACATCCCGGCAGACGAGTTCGCAAACCTCGGGGACCATCTCGACGACACCACACGCATCGTCTGGATCGAGACGCCGTCGAACCCGCTGCTGAACATCGTCAACATTCGCGCCGCCGCGGATGCCGCGCACGCGGCCGGCGCGCTGCTCGTCGTGGACAACACGTTCGCGACGCCGTACCTGCAGCGGCCACTCGAGCTCGGCGGCGACGTCGTCGTGCACTCGACGACGAAGTACCTCGGCGGTCACTCCGACGTGATCGGCGGCTTCGCCGCCACCAACGACCCGACGATCGCGGAGCGCCTGTACTTCCTGCAGAAGTCGCTCGGAGCCGTTCCCGGCCCGTTCGACTGCTGGCTCGTGCTGCGCGGCATCAAGACGCTGGCGCTGCGCATGCGCAAGCACTGCGAGAACGCGACCGCGGTCGCGCTCTGGCTCGCTCGCAACGTCGAGCAGGTGTACTACCCCGGCCTGCCCACGCATCCGGGGCACGCCGTTGCAGCCCGCCAGATGCACGACTTCGGAGGCATGGTGTCGTTCCTGGCGGAGACGCCCGAGGCGGCTGCCGAGATCGCGAGGAGCACGAAGCTCTTCCAGCTCGCCGAGTCGCTCGGCGGCGTCGAGAGCCTCATCGAGGTCCCGGCACGGATGACGCACGCCGCCACCGCGAGCGCGCCGTTCGCAGCGCCACCGAACCTCATCCGCCTCTCCGTCGGGATCGAGGCGCCCGAGGACCTGATCGCCGACCTCGAGCATGCACTGGCGGTCGCGACCGTCCGCGCATGAGCGACCTCGTCGTCCTCGTCGAGATCCCGTCCGGCTCGCGCAACAAGTACGAGTGGGACGACGAGCTGGGCGGCATCGTCCTCGACCGCCGCCTGTTCACGTCGATGACATATCCGGCCGACTACGGCTACGTCGAAGGCACGCTGGCCGAGGACGACGATCCGCTCGACGCGCTCGTCCTCGTCGGCGACCCGACGTTCCCCGGCTGCCGTATCCGGGTGCGCACGATCGGCGTCTTCCACATGAGCGACGAGAAGGGGCCGGACGAGAAGCTCCTCTGCGTGCCGCTCGGCGACCCGTCGTTCGAGCGCGTCCGCGACGTGCACGACGTCAACGCCGAGCTGCGCGACGAGATCGAGCACTTCTTCCAGCGGTACAAGGATCTCGAGCCCTCGAAGAAGACCGAGACGCGCGGCTGGGGCAACCGCTCCGAGGCCGAGGCGATCCTCGAGCGGGCGCGCAAGCGCGCAGCGTCAGG
>CAZXZX010000055.1:0-3930 GCA_964645445.1 uncultured Gaiellales bacterium | reverse complement strand
GGAGCCGGCGAGCCCCCGGTTCGGCATGTCCGTCCCCCGTTCGGTCGGGAACGCGGTCGCGCGCAACAAGCTGAAGCGCCAACTGCGCGAGCTCTGGCAGGACCGCCTCGATCGCGTGCCCGAGGGCCGCGACTACGTGCTCATCGTGCGACCGGGAGTCGCCGAGGCAACTGCGGCGAACGGCTTCGGCTGGCTCGGCGAGCGCATCGACGAGGTGCTCGACATGACGAAGGCGGCCGCCTGATGTATCGGCTCGGCGTCGCCGCCGTGTGGCTCTACCGCATCACGTGGGGCGCGCTCTTCCCGACGACGTGCAAGTACCACCCCTCCTGCTCGCAGTACGCGATCGACGCGCTGCGGCAGAAGGGCCTCCTCCGTGGCAGCGTGCTCGCCGGCTGGCGGCTTCTCCGCTGCAACCCGTGGAGTCACGGCGGGTTCGACCCGGTCCGATGACGCATCTGATGCTCCTCTTCTCACCGATCACGCCGCTCGAGCACGCGATGCGGCACGTCCTCGACTGGTTCCACGTGTCGCTGCATCTCCCGTGGGCGTGGGCGATCGTCGCGACCACAGTCGTCGTGCGGATGCTGCTCGTTCCGCTGACGGTGAAGCAGATCCACTCGATGCAGAACCTGCAGCGCTTCGCGCCACAGATGAAGGAGATTCAGAAGAAGTACAAGAACGACAAGCAGAAGCAGAACGAGGAGTTGATGAAGTTCTACCGGGAGAACCAGATCAACCCGGCTGCCTCGTGCCTGCCGATGCTGTTCCAGCTGCCGGTCTTCATCGCGCTCTACTACTCGCTGAAGAACTTCGCCAAGCATCCGCCTTCCGGCGACCTGTCGTTCCTCCACTTCGTCCCGAACATCGCGGCGCACACGACGTCCTTCTGGGGCGGCTACGTGCTGCTCGTCGTGTACGTCGTCAGCCAGATGGTGTCGACGCTGTACATGTCGGCGACCGCGGACAAGACGCAGCGGATCCTGTTCATGTTCATGCCGCTCGTCTTCGTGTTCGTGATCGCGCGGTTCCCGGCCGGGCTCGTCCTGTACTGGGTGACGACGAACCTGTGGACGGTCGGACAGGGGCTGATCACGCGGCGACTGATGCCGAAGACGCCGCCGCCCGACCTGTTCAAGCGGAGCTCGCGCACGCCGCCGAAGGACGACGGCACCGGCGACAACGGCGCGAAGCCGGCCGCGCCCGAGGTTCCGAAGGCGGGCGCTCCGCGGTCGACGGGACAACCGCGCAGGGTTCGACGCAAGAAGGGAACGGCCCGCCGCCGATGAGCAGCGTGACCGTCGAAGCCACGGGGGAGACGGTCGGCGAGGCGAAATGGGCGGCGCTCCGCGAGCTCGAGCTGCGCCATCCCGGTCTGGACAAGTCGGCGGTGCAGTTCGAGGTGGTGTCCGAGGGGGAGCGCGGGCTGCTCGGTGTCGGGTACGCGCCTGCGCGTGTGGTCGCGAGCGTCCCCGAGGCCGCGATCCCGGTCGCCGCGGTGGACGAGAGCAATCTCACCGCCGATGTCCGCGGGCTGATGCTGCGCATCACCGCAGCGCTCGGCGTCGAAGGTCGCATCGACGTTCGTGAGGACGACGAGACGGTGACCGCGACGTGCTTCGCCGCCGACGCAGGTCTTCTCATCGGCAGGCATGGTCAGACGATCGACGCGATCCAATACCTGCTGAATGCGATCTCCCATCGCCGGGGCGACGAGCCCCGCAAGGAGGTCGTCGTCGACGCGGCCGGCTACCGGGAGCGCCGCCGCGCGACTCTCGAGTCGCTTGCGCTGCGCACGGCGGAGCAGGCGCGTGCGAGCGGCGAGGAGGTCGAGCTCGAACCGATGACGGCGGTCGAGCGAAAGGTGGTGCATCTGGTGCTGAAGGAGCGCGAGGGCGTGGGGACGCGCTCCGAGGGAACGGAGCCGAACCGGTACGTCGTCGTCGTGCCCACCGAGTGAGTGATCTCTACACCGAGCTCGCCGATCTCTACGACGTCGTCTTCGAGTGGAACGTCGAGGATGAAGTCGCCTGGCTCGCCGAGCGCCTGGGGGCCGGGTGTCGAACCGTTCTCGAGCCCGGCTGCGGAAGCGGCCGCATGTTCGCGGCGCTCGAGCGCCGGGGTCTCGTCGTCACCGGAATCGACGCCTCGCCGGCGATGGTCGCCCGCGCCCGCGGGCGCGGCACGAGTGCGACCGTCGTGCTCGCAGACATGATCGACTTCGACATAGGCGTGTTCGACGGGGCGATCTGCCCGATCAACACGTTGGGTCATCTGGCACACGCCGAGCTCGCGACGCACCTGCGCGCGATGTCGCGCGCGCTCGTCCCGGGTGCGCGCTATCTCGTCCAGCTCGGGGTCGGCGCGCCGGTCGGCGAAGCGTCGAGATGGGAGGTCGAACGCGACGGGCAGCACGTCCGCGCACATTGGACGGTGGAGTCGCGCGACGCGGTGGCCGGCACCGAATCGCACCGCTCGCGATTCGAGGTGCTCGAGGGCGATCGCGCCGGCGAGGCGCACGAGCAGGTGCACGAGATGAGCTTCTGGACCACGGAGACCTGGACGGCCGTCGTGGCCGAGTCGCCGTTCGAGTGGGCGGCCGTGTACGACGGGACGTCGCCGGGACGGCCGCGCGTGGACTTCACTGCCACAGGCGGGCTGTTGTGGCACGAGCTTGCGCGGCGGTGAGCCCAACTCTCGAGGATTGGCTCGCAGCGGTCGTGGCCACGCCGGGGATGACCGGGCTCGAGGAGGAGGCGCCGGCGCGGGCGATGCTGGTCGCGGACGCTCTGCGGGCGGTCGATCTCGTGCGCTCGCTCGAAGGCCCGATCGTCGACGTGGGCTCCGGCGGAGGCTCACCCGGGATTCCGCTCGCCCTCGCGTTGCCGGAGCGCGACGTGACGCTGCTCGAGGCGTCACGTCGCAAGTGCGACTTTCTCGAGCGGTGGGCGCCCGAGAATGCGCACGTCCTCTGCGGCCGCGCCGAAGACCAGGAGCCGGACGTGTACGGCGTCGCTCTTGCGAAGGCGCTCGCCCAGCCGCCCGTGGCCGCGGAGCTCTGCCTGACGCTCGTCCGCCCGGGTGGCGCGGCCGTCCTGTGGGTCGGTCCGAGCGCAGATCTCTCCGTCGTCGCGCGCGTCTCGTCGCTCCTCGGCGGCGACGTTCCCGAGGACCGCGGCGGCCTCGTCGTCATCCGCAAGCTCGCGCCGACGCCGGCCGGTTTCCCGCGCCGCGTGGGCATGCCGAAGAAGCGCCCGCTCGTCTAGCGAACGCGCCGGAGGTGCGCGACCGCGGCCTTCAGGAGGAGGATCGCGGTCGGTTGCCGCACCGCGCTGGACAGGACGACGCCCTGGATGAGCACGTTTCCTTCGACGGCGGCCGCATCGGTGATGCGTTTTCCGTTCAGGGTGCCGGTGAGGACGAGGCTCTCCTTGATCCCGGGAACGACGCCGACGACCTCGACCCCGTTCCCGACGGCCGGGTTGTCGAGGTCGGCGATGGCGTCGCCGTGTTTCGTGAACACGATCCAGGCGAACGCATCGAGGGCGTCGGGGCCTCTCATCGCCACGTCGACGAGGCCGACCGCGTGGTGCTTGCGCGCGTTTGCGCTCAGAGCCTGCTTCTCGGCCTGTGCGTGCGAGAAGCCGATCGGCAGCTCCGACGCCTCGATCGGGGCCTTGAGGAGCGTCGTCAGGAGCGCCTGCGGGGTCATTCCGGCGGCCGCGGTGGCGCTCAGGAGAACGGCCAGCCTGAGCATTCCTGCAGGATCTTCCCCTGTCCGGGCCAAACGCAACAATGGAACCGGTGGCAAGGGTCTACGCACTCGCGAATCAGAAGGGCGGCGTCGGCAAGACGACGACCGCGATCAACCTCGCCGCCTGCCTGGCCGAGGCGGGGGAGCGGGCGCTCGTGATCGACCTCGACCCCCAG
>CAZXZX010000054.1:0-8030 GCA_964645445.1 uncultured Gaiellales bacterium | reverse complement strand
CTATGCCTTCACCGGCGCCGGGCCCGAGCACCTGCTCGGCGTGCCGGCGCGCGTTCCGGACACAACTGTCGTCAGGCTCGAGGAGAACTACCGCTCGACGCCACAGGTGCTCGCGCTCGCGAACCAACTCGTTCCGAGGCTCGGCGGGGCGGAGAAGGTGCTGCGCCCGACGCGTCCGGCCGGAGACGAACCCGTCGTCGCCGCATTCACATCACCTGCCGCCGAGGCGGCGGCGATCGTCGCGGCGATCCGCGCGGCGGAGGTGCCGCTCGAGGAGATCGCGATCCTCTGCCGCACGAACGCGCGCCTGACCGACTTCGAGGAGGCGCTGCACGAGGCTGCGATTCCATTCCAGGGCTCGTCGCTTCTCGATCGCGACGCGGCGCGTCGGCTCGTGCGCCGCCTCGAGCGCAGCGATCGCGGCGCGACTGAGGCGGTGCGCGCGGTGGCGCTCGAGGCCGGCTGGCTCGAGGAGCTGCCGGACAAGCTCGGCGAGCGCGAACTCGTCCGCCAGACCGACCTCGCGCGGCTCGTCGCGCTGGCGGATGCGTTCGAAGGTGATGCTGCCGCGTTTGTCGCCGAGCTACGGCGGCGCTTCGATGCCGGCGGCGAGGGCGCGCGCGGCGTCAACCTGCTGACGCTGCACAAGGCAAAGGGGCTGGAGTTCGACACCGTCTTCATCCCCCGCCTCGAGGAGAAGGAGCTGCCCTCGCGCCAGGCGCGCACACGTGACGAGATCGACGAAGAGCGGCGGCTGCTCTACGTCGGCATGACGCGCGCGAAGCGCACGTTGTGGCTCACGTGGTCGGGGAAACGCTCGCGGTTCATCGCGGAGCTCGGCCATACGCAGACGCCTGACGTGCAGAGGACCGCCCGCGAGTGGACGCCGGCCGCGGAACGGCTCCGCGTGTGGCGGCTGGCGCGGGCGCGGGAGGACGGCGTGCCGCCGTATGTCGTCTTCCACGACACGGTCCTGCACGCGATCGCGGACGCGCGGCCGAAATCGCTCGGCGATCTGTCGCAGATCGCCGGCGTCGGCCCGGCCAAGCTCGAGCGCTACGGCGACGCCGTGCTCGCGCTGCTCGCGTCGCAGTGACCACAGGGGTACAGGGCCGGTCATCTTCGTTGTCGATGTTGACGGCGAATTAGGCCGGGACGGCGGCGAACGGATCGGTGTATTCGGAGCGGCGGCGGGGATCGGTGATCCGGTCCTTCGTCAGCCCGACTCCGAGCACGTAGTTCCCGGATCCCCACGAGCCCGTGTAGCCGATGCCGGCGAACGGCTGGAGGTCGTACGCCGCCGGCGCGAGTATCGGGCCGGCGCCGTCGACGTCATCGACTCTCGGCGTGGGGGAGCAATGGCGTCCGTACAGCGTCCAGCAGACCCGGATCGAGTAGTGGCCGGTCTTGGGATAGTCGGCGTGAGAGCCGCGGGCGACGTAGACGATCGGATGCGCGCCGGTCTTCGAGAGGGCCGACCAGGCAATCCACTTGCGGCCTTGATGCTGCGAGTACGCCGCTCCGAGCGGGGCGCCGTTCTCGAGCACGACCGTGACGCCCTCCCAGTCGGCCTCGTGCTGGTCGTAGAAGTCGTTGTACAGATAGAGCAGCCAATACTCGATTGCAACGCGTCCCTTCGCGGGCTGGTAGGCGAGGTGGAAGTAGACGGTCGGCCGTGGTCTCGCCGCCTGGAGCTGCTGCTCGATGGTCGAGTAGTTCGCGGGGTGCGCGTTGGGGTCGGCGCCATGGATGTCGAGGTAGGTCGGCGCAGTCGTGACGGGCAGCGAGAAGAGTGTCGGCTGCGTTTGCGCCAGTGTTCCGTGCGGGGGTGAGCCTGTGCGTAGGACCGTCTTCGAGAGGTAGTCCTCCAGCCGCAAAGGCCGGTAACGCTCGCCGGAGGCGAGGCGGAGGACGGGCGCGTACTTCGCGGCGAGCTGTACCGCGCTCGCCGCCGGGCGCGGGCCGAGCGCGCGGTGCGTGAACGTGCACGTGACCGTCTCGCCGGAGCTGAGCGCGACCGTCGCGGTGGCGGAGGCGGCGTTGACCGCGGTGTCGCCGGAAGGATCGACGCACGTGATCGAGGTCAACGTCTCGGGCTGGCCTGCTGCTGCGCCGGCCTCGACGAGCCGGTACGTCCCGTCGGTCAGCCCCGAGATCGTCTTGGTGGTGCCGGAGGCGCGCAACTGGAAGCCCTGCCCGACCCCGGAATACGACCACGCCACGCCCGCGGGCGTCGGGTCCGTCAGCAGACGAACCACGATCGAATCGCCGCCGCCTCGAGCCGCGCCGGCAGCCGACACCGAGACTGCAAGGCAGGCCGCCGCCGAGAGTGCACCGCGAACAAGAATCGACCGAGAGAACGTCACAGGGCTCACCACCACTCCCCACTTTCCTTCCTCGTTACGCTCACGGCGTGGCCCGCGTCCTCGTCATCGGCCCCGGCGACATGGGGGCGCGGGTCCTGGCGGGGATCGCATTCACCCCGGGCGTCCACGAGCTCGTGCTCGCCGGAGTGCCGGCCGCGGCCGGTGAGGATGCCGTCGGCATGGTGCGCTCGACCACCGACGTCGCCGCGCGTTTCGTCGTCGCCGACTGCACAGACCAGTCGATGGTCGAAGCATTGCTCGCCGACGTCAACCCGGACGTGATCGTCCAGTGCGCCTCGCTGATGTCGCCGTGGGCGCTCGTCGGCCGCACCGACGACGCCGCCCGAACGATCGCGTCGGCGGGGCTGGCCGTCATGCTGCCGATGCAGCTGCCGGTCGTCCGCGCAGTGATGTCCGCCGTCCGCGCGATGGGTTCTGCCGTGCCGGTCGCGAACCTCTCGTTTCCCGACGTAACCAACGGGATCCTCGACCGTCTCGGCCTCGCGCCGACGATCGGCCTCGGCAACGTGACGATGCAACTGCTCCGCGTCCGTGGCGCACTTCGCGCCGAGCTCGGTCCGGATGCCGAGCTTCCGCTCGTTCGCGTCGCCGGCCATCACAACCAGGTCTATCCCGTGATGCGGGCAGCGCCGCCCGCTGACCCCAACGACCGCGTGCGCGTGTTTCTCGGCGAGCACGGCGAGCGGGCGGATCACCTCGCCTACCTCGGTCACCCGTACGCGGCCGGGGTCGTCTACAACCAGGTCACGGCCGCGGCATGCATCCGCGTCGTCGAGGCGCTTCTGCCCGGTGCGGGCATGACGCGCATCTCCGCGCCGGCGCCGTTTGGCCTACCGGGCGGCTACCCCGTCGTCATCGACGAGGGAACGATCACCCTCGACCTACCGACCGGTCAGGATCTCGACGAGGTCTCTGCGTGGCAGTCGTCGATCGCGCGTCACGACGGCGTCGAGTCGATCGGGGCCGACGGCACGGTGACATTCACGGAGCGCGCACGCGACGTCGTGGCGGACGTCGCACCGTGGCTCACGGACCCGTTGCACCCGGATGAAGCACTCGAGCGCGCCGGTCGCATCCGCGCGCTACTCGCTCCCTAGAGTGGGTTGGCGTAGATGCCGTGTTCCATCGCGGCGGGATCGGGTGCGGGGGACGCTTCGGCCTCGGCCAACGCAGCACTGATCTCCTCCACGACCGCATGTCTGACGACGTTGGCTCCAGGACCGATTTGCGCCGCGAGGAGCTCGATTGGATCGCGGCCGGCGAACGAGTCTCGAAGCTCCGCGGGCACGTACGACGCGTCGTCGTGAGCGGCGTGTCCATGGCCGCGAAGCGTGACGCACTCCACCGCCTGAGGGCCTTCACCGGCACGCGCTCGCTCGACCGCAGCCTTGATCGCGTCGAACGCGACCAACGCATCCGTTCCGTCGACGCGCACGGCGGGGATCGACCAGCCTCCCTGAATCCGCTCGGCGAGATTCGTATTCACCATCTGCGCGGAGCTCGGCGTCGAGTACGAGTACCCGTTCGATTGCAGGATGAAGACGGCGGGAACCTGCCAGACACCGGCGAGGTTGAAGCCCTCATGCGCGTCGCCGACCGAGAACGCTCCCTCGCCGAGGAAGGTGAGCGCGACGTGCGGCTCGCCGCGCCGCTTGAACGCCAGCGCGGCACCGACGACGACGGGGCAGAGGTTGCCGAGCATCGACACGAGCGGGAAGACACCGCGCGCGGGCACACCGAAGTGCATGTTCCCGTCTCGGCCGAACGTCGGGCCATCGCCGCGGCCGAGGAAGTTGCGGAACGCATCCGCGACCGTGACGCCGCGGGCGAAGTGCGTAGCGAGCTCGCGGTTGAGCGGCGCGACGACGTCGCCGTCTTCCAGTGCGAGCCCTGCGGCGGCTGCGACCGCCTCCTGCCCGAGGCCGTCGTACATCGACCCGCTGATTCGCCCCTGTCGGTAGAGCGCCCATGTTCGTTCCTCGAACGTCCGTTGCAGGAGCATCAGCCGGAAGAGGTCGAGACGCGCGTCAGTAGTCAAGAAGGTCCTCGATCGCGGCTGCGAGCGTGTGTGCGGACGGGAGGTATGCATCCTCGAGCTCGGGCGCGAAGGGAACGGGAGTGTCAGGCGGCGCAAGGACAGCAGGCGGTGCGTCGAGCAGCTCGAAGGCCTCCGAGGCGAGGAGCGCGACGATATGACCGGCGACGCCGGCCGAGCGAGCGGCCTCCTGCAGCACGAGAGCGCGGGATGTCCGGCCGACCGACTCCAGCACTGCGTCACGATCGAACGGCCACAGTGTGCGCAGATCGAGGACTTCGACGTCGTGCTCGAGGCCGAGTGCGAGCTCGACGCCGGCGCCGTAGGTAATGACGGTTGCGGCAGACCCGCTGCGAACGATCCGCGCACGCCCGATCGGGGTGCGTGTCTCCTCGGGCGGCTTCGAGCCTTTCAGCCGCCGGTAGAGCCCCTTGTGCTCGAAGAACATCACCGGGTCGTCGTCCTCGATTGCGCTCCGTAGAAGCCCGTATGCGTCCTCGATCGTCCCGGGGCAGACGACCTTCAACCCGGGCACGCCGACGAACCACCCCTCGGGTGAAGACGCGTGGAACGGCCCGCCCCGTACGCCGCCTCCGTTCGGCGCACGGATGACGATCGGCACCGCGATTCCCGACCGCCAGTGCGTCTTCGCGGCGACGGTCACGATCATGTCGAAGGGGCAGCTGGCGAAATCGGCGAACTGCAACTCCACGACGGGACGCTCGCCCTGCCAGGCTGCGCCGATCGCAGCACCGACAAAGCCCTCCTCCGCGATCGGCGTGTCCATCACGCGATCCGCGCCGAACTCCTCGAACAGACCGGCGGTGACGCCGAAAGCGCCTCCGTAATGGCCGATGTCCTCGCCGAGCAGGAACACTCGCTCGTCGCTGCGCATCGCGTCGGCGAGACCGTCGTGGATGGCCTCGAGATAGGTGTAGGTGCTCAGCCGAGCAACTTGACGGCGGTGAGCGCGGCGATCCTGGCCTCCGCCAGCCGGTCGGCCGCCTGATAGCACGGGATCCCGTCGCGCTCCGCGATCGCGAAGACCTCGTGGGTGCGCCCGTAGATCTCGCGCACCTTCGCGAGCGCGCGCTCCGGCTGGAAGCCGCCTTTTCGCAGCCGGTCGGTGTCGTAGATCGTCCCGCCCGAGTTGGCGACGTAGTCGACGGCGTAGACGATTCCCTTACGCTCGAGCTCCTCGCCATGGCGTTCCTCGAGCAGGATGTTGTTCGCGGCGCCGGCGACCACCTTGACCGTGAGCTGCGGGAGCGTGTCGTCGTTGATGATCCCGCCGAGCGCGTACGGGGCGAAGATGTCGACGTCGCACGCATAGATCGCGTCCGGCTCGACCGCTTCGACGCCGTACGTGTCCTTGGCCCACTGCACCTTCGTGGGGTCTATGTCGGTCACGACGAGGTTCGCGCCCGCCTCGGAGAGGAGTCCGAGCGCCTTCGAGCCGACGACGCCGAGCCCCTGCAGCGCGACGCTGCGGCCGCGTAGGTCCGGAGAACCCCAGACGCGCTCGGCGCAGGCGCGCATCGCCTCGATCGTGCCGAGCGCTGTTGCCGGGGAGATATCGCCCGCGCCGCCGCAGTGCACAGGCAGCGTGACGACGTGATCCGTCTCACTGAAGATCACCTCCATATCGTCGAGCGTCGTGCCGACGTCCTCGCCGGTGATGTACTCGCCGCCGAGTTGGTCGATGAAGCGCGCCATCGCGCGCAGGAGGGCCTCGGTCTTGTCCTTGGCCGGGTCGCCGATGATGACGGCCTTCCCGCCGCCGAGGTCCAGACCTGCCGCCGCATACTTGTACGTCATGCCGCGAGCGAGCCGCAAAGCGTCGAGGATCGCCGCCTGCTCGTTCTCGTACGTCCACATGCGCAGGCCGCCCGTCGCCGGCCCGAGCGCGGTCGAATGGATTGCGATCACGCCGCGGAGCCCCGTTGCCGAGTCGTTGACGAGCTGGACCTTCTTGAAGTTGTACTTCCGCAGGTAGTCGAGAACGGGTGCGTCCATCACATTGCCGTGTAGCCGCCGTCGACGAAGAGCACGGCGCCCGTCACGTACGACGAGGCGTGGGAGGCGAGAAAGATCACCGGCCCGACGAGTTCGTCCACGCGACCGCGTCGAGCCATAGGCGTGAACTCGATCACCTGGCGCTGCTTCTCAGGGTCGGCGTGCGTCGTGGTGGCGTCGCGCATGACGTTGTCGAAGTAGCCAGGCGCAAATGCGTTGACACGAATGCCGCGCGTCGCCCACTCGACGGCCATCACGCGCGTCAGCTGGTTGACGCCACCTTTCGCCGCGCTGTACGCGACCAGCCCCCGGATGCCGACCGCGGATGCGATGGATGAATTGTTGATGATCGACCCGCCGCTGCCCTGCGCGAACATCTGCTTCGCAGCGAACTGGGAGCAGTGGAAGTACCCGCTCAGATTGATGGCGATGATGGTGTCCCAGTCGTCCTCGCTCACGTCTTCGGCCGGCTCGATGATGTCGATGCCGGCGTTGTTCACGAGGATGTCGACCTTCCCGAAGGCTTTGACGCCCGTCTCCACGAGTTGGCGACAGCTCTCGCGGTCGCTCGTGTCGACGTGTGTGGGATGCGCCGAGCCTCCAGCTGCCTTGATCGCGGCTGCCGTCTCTTCGACCTCGTCGGTGTGCCGGGCGCAAACGACCACGGAGGCGCCTGCATCGGCGAGTCCCAGAGCAATCGCCTTCCCGAGGCCCCTCCCGGACCCCGTGACGATCGCGACGCGGTCGTGAAGATCGAACAGATCGAGGCTCAAGTGCCGCACATACTCCCACACCGCCAAGGCGAATTCGCTCCGCGCGCGCGAGGACGCGTTCTCGGCGACGGGGTGCGGCTCGCGTAATCATCATCCCCTCTCGGCGGAGCAGCGCGGGCACATGAGGAGCGAGACCGTCTAGGGCTCGCCGGCCACCGCACTTGCCGTGCTGCTCTTGTGCAGCACCGTGCCGATCCGGGCTTTGAGGTGCAGCGGGCCGACCATGACGCGCGCGGCCGTCAGCGCGAGGAGGATGTTCAAGCCGGAGGACGTGACCTTCGATCCGAATCCGAACCCGAGCGCCTGGCCGGCGGTGAACCCGACCTGGCCGAGGATTGCGACGATCATCGCTTGCTGCGTCCCGGTCTCGAGGAACCCGGGCAGGCTCACCGTGACTCGCTGCGCGGTCCGGATCAGGACGACGCTCACGGGCGTCGCCCCCCGAAATCCGAACGCGACGAGCATCAAATAGAGCGCCGCGAGCTGGAGCACGAAGTCGGCCAGCTGCCATCCGAGTACCGTGCGCGTGTACACGCCTCGGTGCTGGAAGATCACCACGCCCTGCTTCAACTCGCCGCCGAGGCCCCGCGCCTTGCGGCGCAGGGCGACAACCGCGGTGACGATCGCAGACAGAACCAGTGCGGCCAGGAGCGCCGGCTTGAGCGGATGGGCGGCAAGCGCGTGCCAGTCCACCACCGAGGCCCCGAGCCACGCCGAGACGCCGACGAGCACCACGGTGAGGATGACGTCGAACAAGGCATCCACGCCGGCTGTGGCCGCCACCGCCGCCGTCGAGGCCCCCTCGATCCGGTCCTTCAT
>CAZXZX010000053.1:0-3275 GCA_964645445.1 uncultured Gaiellales bacterium | reverse complement strand
ATTCGGCGCCGAGCGTGTCCGCAACACGCCGATCTCCGAGATGGCGCTCGCCGGCGCGGCGATCGGCGCCGCGATGCAGGGTATGCGCCCGGTCGCGGAGATCATGTACGAGGACTTCATGACGCTCGCCGCCGAGCAGGTGGTGAACCAGGCGGCGAAGCTCCGCTACATGTCGGGCGGGCAACTCACGGTTCCCGTCGTCTTCCGCACCCAGGGCGGCGCCGGCTGGTCGCCGGGCGCCCAGCACGCGCAGCAGCTCGAGGCCTGGTTCGTGCACATCCCGGGCCTCAAGGTCGTGTTCGCGTCGACGCCCGAGGACGTGCGCGGTCTGCTGTGGTCGTCCATCTACGACGACAACCCCGTCGTCTTTTTCGAGCACCGCACGCTGTACGGGATCAAGGGCGACGTTCCCGAGAAGATCGAGCCGATCCCGATCGGCAAGGCGCGCGTGCACCGCGAGGGCGAGGACGTGACCGTCGTCGCGACCGGCCGCCTCGTGCACGAGTCGCTGCAGGCGGCGGAGGAGGCCGAGAAGCAGGGCGTCTCCGTCGAGGTAGTCGACCCGCGCACGCTGCAACCGCTCGACGAGGAGACGATCGTCGCGTCGGTGAAGAAGACGAACCGTGCCGTCGTCGCGCACGAGGCGGTGACGCGCATGGGCTTCGGCGCCGAGGTCACGTCGGTCGTCCAGTACCAGGCCTTCGACTGGCTGGATGCGCCGGTCGAGCGCGTTGGCGCACGCTTCGCGCCGCTGCCGTTCGCGCCCGTGATGGAGCAGTTCGTCGTCCCGCACGCCGACGACGTGCTCGCGGCGATCCTGCGGACGGTCGGGAAGTAATGGCCACCGAGGTCAAGCTCCCGCGGCTCGGGCAGGGCATGGAGTCGGGGACGATCGTCCGCTGGCTCAAGTCCGAGGGGGAGCAGGTGGCGAAGGGCGAGCCGCTGTACGAGCTCGACACCGACAAGGTGACGCAGGAGGTCGAGGCCGAGGCGACCGGCGTCCTGCTGAAGATCGCGATTCCCGAGGGCGAGGTGGAAGTTGGGCGCACGATCGCGTTCATCGGGAAGGAGGGCGAGAGCGTCACCATCGCAGCGCCTGACGGCGCTGCGACGAAGGCAGAGCCGTCGCCGAAGCCCGCACCGGCTGCGCCTCCGCCGCTGCAGGCGGTGGACACGACCAACGGTCGTGTCAAGGCATCGCCGCTCGCGCGGCGGCTCGCGCGCGAGCGCGGCATCGACCTTGCGAGCCTCCGCGGCACCGGGCCGGAGGGACGCATCGTGGCCGAGGACGTGCAACGCGGGGAGGAGGCGCCGGCCCCGGTCACCGCGCCGGCGGTGACAGTCGCGTCGGCGCCGCTTTCGAGCATTCGCAAGACGATCGCGCGCCGCCTGACCGAGGCGTGGACGGTGCCGGCGTTCGTGCTCACCGTCTCGGCGGACATGACGCGCGCAAACGAGCTCGTCACGCGCCGCCGCGAGTTGGAGCCGGACGTTCGCGTCACCGTTACCGACCTCCTCACGCGCGTGTGCGCGCAGGCGCTCGTCCGGCATCCCGGCATGAACGTGCAGTACACGGAGGACGCGCTGCTCTCGTTCCCGAACGCGAACGTCGGGATCGCCGTCGCCGCGCCGCAGGGTCTCGTCGTGCCCGTCGTGCACAACGCCGAGCAGCTGTCGCTGACCCAGATCGCGGAGGTGCGCGCCGACCTCGTCACACGTGCTCGTGGAGCGAAGCTGCGCGCCGACGACATCGACGGCGGGACGTTCACGATCTCGAACCTCGGCATGTTCGACGTCGACCAGTTCGTCGCCGTGCTCAATCCACCGCAGGCGTCGATCCTCGCCGTCGGCGCGACCCGCGACCAGGCCGTGCCCGTCGACGGCGAGCTGCACGTACTGCCGATGATGACGATGACGCTGACCTGTGATCACCGCGCGGTCGACGGCGCCACCGGCGCAGAGTTCCTGAAGACGATCAAGACCTTCCTCGAGGACCCCGGCCTCGCCCTGTAGTTGTGAGTGCAGGCCCGACCGTCTGGTACCACGTCCGCGATCTCGATGCCGCGCGGCGCTTCTACCGCGAAGTGCTCGGCTTCGAGGAGAACGCGGTCGACTTCACGAAGCGCTGGACGCATCTCCAGCGCGGCATGATGGAGATCGGCCTCGCCGAGGGTGAGCCCCAGGTGGACGGCGCCGTCGCGCACGTCGACGTGCGCGACGTGAAGGAGGAGGGCGACCGGCTGCGCGCCGCCGGCGTCGACGTGGGGATCGTCGTCGAGCTCAGCGGCCAGATGCGCCTGCTCGACGTCTACGACCCCGACGGCAACCGCGTGCAGCTGGCGCAAGAGCTCTGATGCTCAGACCCGCGGACCGACAGGACGCGCGCTTCCTCCGCGACATGCTCCGCCACGCGTACCACTGGCGTCTGAGCGAGGACGCGGAACGGCCGGTCTACCGCTACGTCCGCAACTGGGGGCGTACCGGCGACGCGGGCGTGGTGGCGATGGAAGGCCCGCACGCCTACGGCGCCGCCTGGTACCGCGTCTTCACGCCGGACGAGCCCGGCTTCGGCTTCGTCGACGAGAAGACGCCGGAACTGACCATCGCCGTCGTCCCGAGCCGCCGCGGCAAGGGCGCGGGCAAGGAGCTCCTCGAGGCGCTGCTCGGACGGGCCCGCGCGGACGGCTTCCACGCGGTCAGCCTGAGCACCGACGCGGCGCAGGTCGCGTGGTACGAGCGCTTCGGATTCGAAGCCGTCTCCGAGACGCCGCACGCCGTGACGATGATCAAGCGCCTGTAGTGACGATGATCGGGCCCCGATAGTTACGCTGGACCGCATGGACGTCGACGTCGCAGTTCTCGGAGGTGGCCCCGGCGGGTACACCGCCGCCATCCGCGCCGCGCAGCTGGGCGCCAAGGTCGCATGCATCGAGAAGGAGCCGGAGCTCGGCGGCACGTGCCTTCGCGTCGGCTGCATCCCGACGAAGGCGTGGGTGCAGACCGCATTCGCGCTCAAGGAGGCCGAGGAGCACTTCGCGAAGTTCGGCGTCGACGTCGGCCGGGCGCAGCTCGACTTCCCGACCTCGAACGCGTGGAAGGCCGGCGTCGTCAAGCAGATGACGCAGGGCGTCGCCGGTCTCTTCAAGGCGAACGGCGTCGAGTGGGTGAAGGGCGTCGGCCGCTTCGGTGACGCGAACACGATTGCGGTCGAGGGCGGCGAGGACGTCACGTTCAAGCAGGCGATCGTCGCCACGGGCTCGTTCCCGCTCCGACCG
>CAZXZX010000052.1:0-9762 GCA_964645445.1 uncultured Gaiellales bacterium | reverse complement strand
GTGTGCGTCGAGAGCACGATCGCATTCGCGAGCTCCAGCGACGAGATCGCGTCGTCGGCCGGCACGCGCGGGGCTCCGCCGGTGCGCACCGCCGCGGCGAAGTCGGCGTGCACGTCCACGTGGTCGCCGCGTCCCGCGGGGAGCTCGACGCCCTCGCGCACCCGGTCGGGCGCGTCGAACATTCCCGACGCGGTTCGGAGATGCTCGGACACCGGCGGCTCGAAGCGCTCGAACGAGATCGTCTCGCCGACGATCTCGATGCGCCCGCGGTCGCCGACGAGCTCGATGCGCTGAACCCCGGGCTCGGTTGTCGAGACGGCGAGCGTCCCCACTGCACCGTTCGCGAACTCGACGAGCGCGGTCGCCGTGTCCTCCGTCTCCATCGGCTGCGACCTCCGCCAGGCTTTCCCCCACGCCGCCGCCGGCGGCCCCGCAAGATGGCAGAGAAGGTCGAGCGTGTGCGGCGCCTGGTTCATGAGCACGCCGCCGCCCTCGCCCCGCCATGTGCCGCGCCAGCTCGCCGTCCTGTAGTAGCTGTTCGGACGGTAGAGCGGGTCGACGATCGATACATGCAGGAGCGTCCCGAGCCGCCCGTCGGCGATCAGCCCGCGTGCTGCGCCGATGACGGGGCGGAAGCGCTGCTGGAAGCAGACGCCGAGGAGGCGCCCTGCGTCGTCGGCGGCCGCGATCATCGCGTCCGCCTCGCGGGCCTCCGGCGCCAGCGGCTTCTCGCACAACACGTGCGCGCCGGTCGCGAGCGCCTCGATCGCGAGCGCGGGGTGCGACGGATGCGGCGTGCAGATCACAGCGACGTCGAGGCCGAGCGAGAACAGCTCGGCGTTGTCCGTGAACGCCTGCGTGCCGGCTTCCTCCGCGAGCGCGTGCGCCCCGTCGGGCGCGCTGATCCCCACGAGCTCGACATCGTCGAGCGCGGCGATACCCTCGAGATGCATCGGGACGACGACGCCGGCGCCGACGATGCCGTACCGAAGCATCACGCGCCGAGCTCACGCAGCGCGGCGACGCAATCCCGCGTCGCGAGCTCCCCGCTCCCGTTTCGCCGGTAGTGCGTCTCGAACGAGAGGTAGCCGTCGTAACCCGTCTCGTCGAGATGGCGCAGCAGCGCGGCGAAGTCGACGATGCCGTCACCGATTCGCGTCCACTCCTGCGACCCGGTGACGTCCTTCACGTGCACGTGCGCGACGCGCTCCCGGATGTCCTCGAACCCGCCGAGGCCCGTGAACGCGGCGGGATCGAGCATCGCGGCGTTGCCGGGGTCCCAGATCAGCCGCAGGTGCGGCGATGCGGCGGCGTCGAGCGCGGCGCGAGCCTCCGCGCTCGTGGCGACGTTGCACTCGTGCTCGTTCTCGAGCGCAAGCGTCACTCCGGCGGCGTCGGCCCGCTCGGCGGCGGCTCGAAGCTCGCGGCCGGCGTCGGGCAGCGCGGCTCCGGGATCGCCCTCGCGCCAGTACGCGAACGCCCGCACGATCGGCGCACCGAGGATCTCCGCCGCCTGCAAGGTCGCGGTGAGCACGGCGTCCTGCGGCTCGCCCCGGTCGCACTTCATGAAGGGCGAGGCGATCGCGCTGACGGTAAAGCCGCGCCGGTCGAGCTCCGCGCGGATGGTGCGGAGGCCGCTGGATGGGAAGTCGATGACGTGCACGAAGTCGAGGAAGCGAAGCTCGACGGCGTCGATCCCGAGCTCGTCGCAGACGTCGAGGGCCCGCTCGAGGGTCGGGTCGATCTCGTCCGTGATCACGCTGAGGCGCACCATCGTGCTTGTATCAGGCCTGATGGATCGAGTCGCTGTGGTCACAGGGGCATCCGGCGTCCTCGGCGGGGCGATCGTCGACGAGCTCGCCGCCGCCGGCGCGGACGTCGGTCTGCTCGCCCGCCGGCGCGACCGCCTGGAATCGCTTGCCGCGAAGCACGACGGACTCGTCCTCGAGGCGGACGCGCTCGACCGCGCCCAGCTCGAGCGCGCCAGAGAGGCGGTGCTCGCCCGTTGGGGACGCATCGATGTCCTCGTCAACGCCGCCGGCGGGAACGTCGCCGCGGCCACGGTCGGCGAGCGCACGTTCTTCGAACTGCCGTTGGAGGCGCTCGACGAGGTGGTGCGACTGAACTTCCACGGCACCGTCCTGCCGACACAGGTCTTCGCCGAGACGATGGACGGTGGCTCGATCGTGAACATCTCGTCGGCTGCGGCACATCGCGCGCTCACGCGCGTCGTGGGCTACGGCGCGGCGAAGTCCGCGGTCGAGAGTCTGACGCGCTGGCTCGCAGTCGAGCTCGCGCCCCGCGGGACTCGGGTGAACGCCGTCGCGCCCGGTTTCTTCGTCGGCGAGCAGAACCGAACGCTGCTGCTCGATGAGTCCGGCGCGCTCACCGCGCGCGGCGAGCGGATCATCGCCGCCACGCCGGCGGGGCGATTCGGCGAACCGCACGAGGTCGCCGACGTCGTCGCCTGGCTGTGCAGCGACGCCGCGTCCTTCGTCACCGGCGCCGTCATCCCGGTCGACGGCGGCTTCGACGCATTCAGCGGCGTCTAGTCCAACCGGTACGCGCGCCGGACGAGGTCATATGCGAGCTCTCGGGCGAGGCGGTGCGCCTCGTCTTCGTCGAGGAAGCCGGCGCCGACCTTCCGCGCGAGCCATCCGCACGTGCGTCGCCGCCAGAGATCGTGGCGTGCCGGCAGCGCGGTCAGCGCGCGCGCGTCGTCGACGAAGCCGGCGAGGTTGTAGATCCCTGCCGTCTCGACGACTCGGTCGAGGACTCGGTCCATGCCGGCCGGGCTGTCGTGGAACCACCACGGACAGCCGAGCGAGACCGCGGGGTAGTGGCCGGCGAGCGGTGCGAGCTCGCGGCTGTACGTGCTCTCGTCGAGCGTGAACAGGATGAGGCGGAAGCGGGGATCGTTGCCGTACGCTCCGAGCATCTGGCGCAGACCGCGCGTCCAGTCGGTTGCAACGGGGATGTCGGCGCCTATGTCCGCGCCGAATCGCGCGGCAAGTGGAGCGTTGTGGTCGCGCAGACTCCCGACGTGCAGCTGCATGACGAGGCCGTCGTCGGCGCTCATCCGTGCGAACTCGTTCAGCATGTGCGCCTCGAAGCGGCGAGCCTCGCCGTGCGAGACCTCGCCCGCGAGCGCGACGGTGAACAGCGCGGCCGCCTCGACGTCGGAGAGCCGCGTCGTGTCGGCACTCGTCGCCGCATGGTCAGTGGCGGTCGCTCCCATCTCCTTGAACGCGGCGCGCCGCGCGACGAGCGCCTCGAGCAACGACGCGTAGTCGTCGACACCGAGCTCGCCGACGGCCTCGCGCCAGCCGGGCGCGTCGAGAGCGACGACGGCGTCGGGGCGGAACGTCGGCCGGATGCGCGGCGCGAGCCCGCGATGGTGGTCGAGCGAGGAGCCCGCCGGGTCGGTCGTCGACAGGCATTCCACGTCGAAGCGGTCGAGGAGCGCGTACGGAGCGAAGGCCGGGGACGCGAGCTGCTCCTCGATTGCGTCATATGCGTCAGCGGTGATCTCGCGGATGCCGAACACGCCGGCGAGCGTCTCGCGCAGCCACAGTCCCGACGGCGTCAGTGTGAACAGATCGGCGTGGTCGACGAGGAGCTGCCAGACAGCGCGGTCGTCGGCGCCGTAGATCCGCTCGAGCGTGACGCCCTGGGAATAGAGCATCCGCACGACGTAGTGGTCGGCCGTGACGAAGAGCCGTCCCGGCGGCTCGAGCCGCGCGCCCGGCTCCGCGAAGAGCTCGATCGGGATGTGCCCGTGGGGGCTGACGAGCGGCAGGTCTGCGACGCTGCGATAAAGCTCCAGACCGAGCGCCGACGACTCGATGTAGCGATCCTCTCTCAGCGAAGCGATCATCACGTTCCCGGGGTCCGGCATGAACCTAATGGTTGTGCGGCTGGTGCCAGGGCGCGGCGGCCCGATGAGCAGCGTATTTCCGAGGAGGGTGTGGAGGGGTCGACCACGTGCGCCCGCCTAGCTCGATTGGGGGATTCTGCGTGGCATTGCGCAGGTATCGGCCGTCCCTTGGTCTCTTCTCATCAGAAGGCAAGACCTACTAGCCAAAGGACTGCGGCCAATGAACAGAGTCGTACTGCTCTGGGTCGTCGCGGTTGCCGCTCTTGCGTTTGGAGCCTCCGCAACCGCGACTACGCAACGCAAGTCGCAGGCGTATGCGCTGAGCGCCGCCCACGTCCTCGAGGACGGAGCAACCGGGATTCTCCGATACCTGCAGCAGCGGATCTGATGCTCGGGGTGCGATGAGTCTGCGATCATCCGGCTATGCGCGTGGTTGCCTCAGGTTCGGCTCTCGGGTCGATCGAGGAAGGCGGCGGCCGCCTCTACGTCTGGTTGAAGCGCGGTAGCTGCTGCGGCAACGTCACGACGCTTGCGACCGCGAGTACCCCGCCTCCCGGCAAGGAGTTTCGGCTCGTCGACAGCGCTGACTTCGAGCTCTATCTGCCGGTATCGCTGACCCGCGTCCCGGACGAGCTGCACCTCGAGCTCCGACGGTTCCCGCGCCGGGTCGAGGCGTACTGGAACGGCTGCGCCTGGGTGGTCTAACCCCTCCCACAACGATCTGCTCGGCTCTGGACGCCGGATGATCGCCGAACTAACTCATCCGCCGGTAGCGCCAGACCGAGAGCGGTACGAAGACCGCGACGATTCCCACGATCCAGGCAAGCGAGCCCCAGAGCGAATGCGGCACGCCGCCGGTGAGCGCGAAGGCGCGTGCCGCGTCCGCGGTAAGTGTCACCGGCGAGATTTTGGCGATTACCTGCAACCAGTTCGGCAAGCTCGAGACCGGGACGAAGACCGAGCTCGCGAAGACGAGTGGAAACAGCAGCACGAACCCGGCCGTCTGAGCGGTCTCCGCACCGCGGACTACCAAGGAGACGAAGGCGAAGATCCAGCTGAGCGCGAACCCGAACGCGGCGACCAGGGCGACGCATGCAAGCGCCGGAATGACCCCCGCCTGAAAACGGAAGCCGACCAGGTAGCCGACGACGACCATCAAGCCGATGATCAGGATGTTTCGCACCAGGTCCGCGGTCGTCCGCCCGAGCAAGACCGCCGAGCGGGCCATCGGCATCGAGCGGAAGCGGTCGATGACACCTCGGCGGAGGTCCTCGGAGAGACCGACCGCCGTGTTCGACGCGCGGAACGTCACCGACTGGACGAAGATCCCGGGCAGCAGGTAGTCGACGTATGTGACTCCCGGCGGCAACGCCAGGCCGACGGCGCCGCCGAAGACGTAGACGAACAGGACGACGAACATGATCGGCTGGATCGTCGAGAACACGAGGAGGTCGGGCTGACGCCAGAAGTGGCGAAGGTTCCGCATCGTCACGACGGCGCTGTCGACGACGCTCGTCTCCGCCTCTCGCAGCGACGGCGTGTGCGGGCGCGGGAGCCGGCGAGGACGCGCTGGGCCCCTCTCGTCGGACACCGCATCAGCGATCTGCGGTTTGCCGTTCTCGCTCGGCGCTTGCCCGGTCAGCTGGAGGAAGACGTCGTCGAGCGTCGGCCGGCGCAGGCCCATGTCGCTGACGCCGATCCCGGCGCGACGCAGTTCGGCGGCGGCCTCCTGGACGAGGACGAGGCTCTCCTTCGGTGCCGGCAAGATCAGCCGGTTCGGCCGCTCATCCTGCTCCGGAGCGCCGCAGCCGACGCGGAGGAGCGCGGCCTCGGCCTCGTCGCGCTGGCGCACGTCGGTCAGCTCGACCTCGAGGATCTGGCCGCCGACGCGGTCCTTGAGCTCGTTGCCGGTCCCCTCCGCGATCACGAGGCCGTGGTCGATGACGGCGATCTCGTCCGCGAGCTGATCGGCTTCTTCGAGGTACTGCGTCGTCAACAGGATCGTCGTGCCCTCGCGGCGCAGGTCGCGGACGATCTCCCAGATCTCGTTGCGACTCCGAGGATCGAGACCCGTCGTCGGCTCGTCGAGGAAGAGCACACGCGGCTGCGTGAGCAGGCTCGACGCAAGGTCGAGCCGCCGCCGCATGCCGCCTGAGTATGTCTTCGCGGTCCTGTCGGCGGCGTCGGCGAGCTCGAAGCGCTCGAGCAGCTCCGAGGCGCGACGGCGAGACTCCTCGCGAGAGAGCCGGAACAGGCGCCCGAACATCTCGAGGTTCTCGCGGCCCGTCAGTAGCTCGTCGACCGCGGCGAACTGGCCGGTCAGTGCGAGCAGCTCGCGCACGCTCGACGACTCGGCGACGACGTCGTGACCGAGCAGCTCGGCCTGCCCCGCATCCGGCTCGAGCAGCGTCGCCAGGATGCGGACGAGCGTCGTCTTGCCGGCGCCGTTCGGGCCGAGGAGGCCGAAGACCATGCCCTCCGGAATCTCGAGGTCGACACCGGCCAGCGCCGTTGTCGTCCCGAACCGCTTGACCACGCCCCGAACACTGACTGCGGGCGGCCGCCCGATTCCCGATCCGTTGGTCTCAGTCATCGCAGGCATTGTGGTCGCCGCAGGTCGTCGATCGATTCCTGAAACGCTGTCCGCCTTCCTGGCCTATTGCCCGATGCTCGACGAAGCGACCGCGGCGTTGGATCGAGCCGGACGGTTCCTGTCGGCGCATCTCGACGGTGCCTAACCAAGAGGAGGACGAATGTCCAAGCAGAGGAAGAGCGGCAAGAGCGGGCTCGTGTTCGGTGCACGGAACCTCGGCGGCGCGATCATCGACACGCTGATCGCCGACGGTTGGGCGATGGCGGGCGTCGCTCGCTCGGCGGCGACTCTGGAGAAGATCGCCAACGCCGGAGATCTCGCGTTGGAGGCCGACGTGACCGATCAGGCGAGCGTTACCCGAGCGTTGGGCCAGGCGGCGGAAGCTAACGGCCGGATCGACCTCGTGGTCAATGCCGCCGCCGCATACGGCGGGACCCGCACCGGTCCGTTTGGTGGCGGTCCGATCGCGGAGGCGAGCGCAGATGCGTTCGACTCGTGGGCCATAGCGCCGGCTCGCTCCGCGTTCGCGTTCCTCTCCGGCGCAGGGAGCTTCCTCACCGCGCAGGGCGGTCCCGCAACGATCATCCAGGTGACAGGCGGCTCAGCCCGGCGCGCGATGCCCGGCCGGGGACTCTGGGCGGCCGGCGCATTCGGGGTCCGCGCGATCACCCAAGCCGCGGCGCTCGAGCTGCGCCCACGCGGCATGCACGTCGCGCTGCTGATCGTCGACGCCGGCATCCAGCCCGTCAGCGGCGAAGCCCGGCCGGGCGTCGCACCGGAAACCCTCGCCGACCCCAGCGAGATCGCGGATGCCGTTCGCTTTCTCGCCGGCCAAGGAACCCGGGCGGCGACGCATGAGCTCCAGCTCACGCCGCTCGCAGAGACGTGGGTGCCATAGCGCGACCCCTAGCGACCTCGGTCTCGTTCGAGAGAGCCGTCAACGCATCTCCCTTCCCACGGCGCGACCGCCGGCCATCTCCTCGAGCGCCTGGAACAACACGGCGAGGTCGCGGTGCTCGTACCCGAGTTCGTTGGCCCGCTCGAGCACCTGCGCGGCACGCTCCGCAGTCGGGAGCGGGATCCCGAGGCCCCGCGCAGTGTCGAGCGCGAGAGCGATGTCCTTGTACATGAAACCGAGGTCGAACCAGGCGTCCGCAGGCGGGTCGAGGATAAGTGAGGCGCGGGCGCGCAGCATTGGCGAGCCGATCGGGCTCGACTCCATCACGTCGAGTGCCGTCTTCCTGTCGACGCCCGACCGTTCGGCGAGCAGGAGACCCTCGGCGAACGCGAGCATCTGCACGGCCAGGCTGATGTTGATCGCGAGCTTGAGCGCGAGGCCCTCGCCGTTGCCGCCGACGTGTGTCGGCGTTCCGAGCTCACGCAGGATCGGCTCGACGCGGCGGAAGGCGTCCTCGTCGCCGCCCACCATGATCGTGAGCGTCCCCGACTCCACCTGCGGAACGCTTCCGGACACCGGCGCGTCGAGCATCGCGGCCCCGTGCTCGCGCACACGTTCTGCCATCTCCCTGCTTGCGCGGGGGCTGACCGTGCTCATGTCGACCCACGTCTTGCCGGGCGCGAGCCCGGCGAGAACCCCGTCGGTTCCCGCCGCGACCGCGTCGAGCACGCTGTCATCGGGGAGCGATGTGAAGACGACCTCGGCCGCCTCCGCGACCTCTCGCGGCGTGTCGCACCAGTGCAGTCCCTGCTCGATCAGGTGCTGAGCATGGCCACGACTCCGTTCCTCGCCGTGAACGACGTAGCCCGCGGCGAGCAGGCGTGCGGCCATGTTGCCGCCCATGTTGCCGAGCCCGACGAAACCGAGCTGCTTCGTCGGCGCGTCATCGCTCATGTGGCTCCTTCCCCGACACCGCACCGTGTCGAATCGGGTACAGGATGACATCGGAGCGACCTCCGTGCGGCGGTCACCTACTCGCGCACCCCGAGTCGCGGCGAGGACGACTCTTCGGCGCCGCCGAGTCAGATTGACGGAGCTCGCGTTGACGCGTTACATGACGCCGTGGCCGGAACCCGCAGCTCCGCGTGGTTGCCGTTGGCAAACACCACCTTCAGGGTGCTCTGGCTCGCGGTGTTCGCGAGCAACGTCGGACTGTGGATGCAGACCGTGGGGGCGCAGTGGCTGCTCGTGCATCGAACGCACGCGGCGATCCTCGTTCCCCTAGTGCAGGTCGCCGACACGCTTCCCGACCTCCTGTTCGGCCTCGTCGGCGGGGTCCTCGCCGACATCTTCGATCGTCGCCGGCTCCTGATCGCGGTGCAGCTCGTGATGGCGGGCGTCTGCACCACGCTGACCCTGTTGACCAGGGCCGGGCACATGCCGCCTGCGCTCCTGCTCGCATTCACGTTCGTACTGGGGGCCGGGTCGGTGCTCACCGGGCCCGCGTACCAATCACTCATCCCGGATCTCGTGCCGCGTTCCGAGATACCCGCCGCTTCGTCCCTCGGCTCGATCAACATCAACCTCGCACGCGCGGTCGGCCCCGCGATCGCCGGCGTGCTGATCTCGCTCACCGGCGTCTCCGGCGTGTTCGCGCTCGACGCGGCAACGCTCCTGCTCTACGCACTCGTCGTGGCGTTTTGGCCACTGCCCGCCCGTGCCGTGAGCGTGGATCCCGGATCCTTTCTTCTCGCGCTCGCGTCGGGAACCCGCTACGTCCGGTACGCGCCGGTCGTGCGACGGATGCTCTTCCGGACCGCGCTCTTTCTCATCCCCGGAAGTGCCCTCTGGGCACTGCTGCCGCTGATCGCGACACAGCGGCTCAGGCTCGGCGCGAGCGGCTACGGGCTCCTCCTCGGTTCGCTCGGGATCGGCGCCGTGGCCGGCGCCTTCATCCTTCCACCGCTGCGCGCGAGGCTCTCGCCGAATGCCCTGATCGCGGCCGCAAGTTGCGTCTACGCTGTCGCTCTCGTCGTCGCGGTGCTCACTCACCTCACGGCGGTCACCGTCGCTGTTCTTCTCCCGGCGGGTGTCGCGTGGATGGCGTTTCTCTCGAGCATGAATGCCTGGCTTCAGCTCTTCCTGCCGGCCTGGGTCCGCGCGCGCGGCATCTCTGTCTACCTCATGGTCCTGTTCGGAAGCCAGGCGGTCGGAGCGCTTCTGTGGGGAGCGGTCGCCGCGCCTGCCGGGCTCGTCGCCACCTTCCTCATCGCAGGCGGGCTCATGGCCCTCGGCGCTGCAACCATTCCGCTCTGGCCTCTCATCGACACCGCGAAGATGGGAAGAGACGCTCGCGTCTACTGGCCCGAACCCCAACTCGTCTCACCGGCCGTC
>CAZXZX010000051.1:0-9631 GCA_964645445.1 uncultured Gaiellales bacterium | reverse complement strand
TCGCTCCTGGCCAAGGACTTCAAGCGCGGGCAGATCCCGCGCGGCCCGGCAGGGCCGGCCGGACCGGCGGGCCCGGCAGGGCCTGCGGGCCCGGCAGGACCGGCCGGACCGGGAGGCTCCGCGGCCGCGTCGAAGTGGGTCTTGGTCAACCCGAACGGGTCGATCGCGGCCCAGTCGGGCGGAATCTCGATCACGACGCACACGACCGGAACGTACATCGTCGACTTCGGGTCGGCCGTGGACTCGAAGCTCATCCTCGCGAGCTCGGGCATGGCCAACGACGCCGGAGCACGGGGTGACGTCGTCGCAGGGCCGTGCGGCGGCACCGCCACCGGCCAGGCCTGCACGACCGGCAACGACACGAGCCACGTGATCGTGGAGACGTACAACGCCGCGAACGCGGCACTGGCGGATCACTCGTTCTACGTCGCCGTCTTCGGCTAGCCCTGACGCAGAGGGCGGCCGATGGCCGCCCTCTGCTTGAATCGGGGCATGGCCCAACTGCGTGTCGGCGACCGGACGTACGAGATCCAGCGCCTCGACGCGAACGCGGCCCGCCTGCCGTACACGCTGCGGATCCTGCTCGAGAACGTCATGCGCGGCGGCGGCGACACCGCGCCCATCCTCGGTTGGGAGCCGGCCGCCGATCCCGCGCATGAGATCTCGTTCATGCCCGCGCGCGTCCTCCTCCAGGACTTCACGGGCGTTCCCGCGATCGTCGACCTCGCGGCGATGCGCGATGCGATGCGCGACCAGGGCGGCGATCCCGCGAAGATCAACCCGCTCATCCCGGCCGAGCTCGTCATCGACCACTCCGTGCAGGTGGACGAGTTCGCGTCGCGGCTCGCGATCCAGCGCAACGTCGAGCTGGAGTTCGGGCGCAACCGCGAGCGCTACGCGTTCCTGCGCTGGGGACAGCAGGCGTTCGACACGCTCGAGGTCGTCCCGCCGAATACGGGCATCTGCCACCAGGTCAACCTCGAGTACCTCGCGCGCATCGTCGAGCTGCGCGGCGGCGCGGCCTTTCCCGACACGCTCGTCGGCACCGACTCGCACACGACGATGGTGAACGGGCTCGGCGTGCTCGGCTGGGGTGTCGGGGGCATCGAGGCGGAGGCCGCGATGCTCGGCGAGGCACTCTCGATGCTTGTACCGCAGGTGGTGGGCTTCCGGCTCAGCGGCGCGCTGCGCGAGGGAGCGACGGCGACCGACCTCGTGCTGACGGCGACCGAGATCCTGCGCCGTACCGGCGTCGTCGGGAAGTTCGTCGAGTACTTCGGGCCGGGCGTGCCGTCGCTCGCGCTCGCCGACCGCGCCACGCTCGGGAACATGAGCCCCGAGTACGGCGCGACGTGCGGGTTCTTCCCCGTCGACGACGTGACGCTCGAGTACCTGCGGCTGACCGGGCGCCCGGAGTGGCGGGTCGCGCTCGTCGAGGCGTACTGCAAGGAGAACATGCTCTGGCACGAGCCGCACGAGCACCCCGAGTACTCGCAGGTCGTCGAGCTCGACCTCGGCGACGTCGAGCCGTCGCTCGCCGGGCCTCGCCGTCCGCAGGACCGGGTGCCGCTCGCGAACGCGAAGGCCGCGTTCCTCGAGTCGCTCGGCTCGTTCGGCGTCGACTACGACAACGGCACCTACGACAAGGAGATGGCGGACTCGTTCCCCGCAAGCGACCCGCCGACGTTCGACGGCGCGACGGACACCGATCGCGTCCGCGGAACTGCGGTCGCCGCTCCGCCCGAGCCGGCCACCGGCCGGCTGCGGCACGGCTCGGTCGTGATCGCGGCCATCACCTCGTGCACGAACACGTCGAACCCGTCCGTGATGATCGCCGCGGGCCTGCTCGCGAAGAAGGCGGTCGAGCGCGGGCTCACACGCAAGCCGTGGGTGAAGTCCTCGCTCGCGCCGGGCTCGAAGGTCGTCACCGAGTACTACCGGCGCTCGGGCCTCGACACGTATCTCGACGAGCTCGGGTTCAACACCGTCGGATACGGATGCACGACGTGCATCGGGAACTCGGGGCCGCTCCCGGAGGACATCTCCGCCGAAGTGACGGAGGGCGATCTCGTCGTCTGCTCGGTCCTCTCGGGCAATCGCAACTTCGAGGCGCGCATCCACGGCGAGGTGAAGGCGAACTACCTCATGTCGCCGCCGCTCGTCGTCGCGTACGCCCTCGCCGGACGCATGGACATCGACCTGACCACCGAGCCGATCGACGGCGACGTCTACCTGCGCGACATCTGGCCGACGCGCGCAGAGATCGACGCGGCCATCGCCGGCTCCGTCGACGGCGAGATGTTCTCGCGCACGTACGCGGACGTCTATACGGGCGACGCGCGCTGGAATGCGCTCGACACTCCCAACGGCGACCTGTACGCGTGGGACCCCGACTCGACGTACGTCCGCCTCCCGCCCTACTTCGAGGGAATGCCCGCCGAGCCCGTCCCGGTCGAGGACGTCCACGGCGCCCGCTGCCTCGTCATGGTCGGCGATTCGGTGACGACCGACCACATCTCGCCCGCCGGCGCGATCCGGCCCGACTCGCCCGCCGGCACGTACCTGACGGAGCACGGCGTCGAGCGCCGCGACTTCAACTCATACGGATCGCGGAGGGGAAACCATGAGGTGATGATGCGCGGGACGTTCGCGAACGTCCGGCTGCGCAACCAGCTCGTGCCGGGCGGCGAGGGAACGTGGACGGCGCACCTCCCGGACGGCGAGGAGACGACGATCTACGACGCGGCGATGCGCTACCGCGCCGAGGGCGTGCCGACGATCGTGCTCGCCGGGAAGGAGTACGGCACCGGCTCGTCGCGCGACTGGGCGGCGAAGGGGCCGAACCTCCTTGGCGTGCGCGCCGCGATCGCGGAGTCGTACGAGCGCATCCACCGCTCGAACCTCCTGATGATGGGCGTGCTGCCGTTGCAGTTCATGGACGGCGAGAGTCGCGAATCGCTCGGTCTCACCGGGCGCGAGGAGTTCTCCATCCTCGGCCTCGACAACGCCGAGGCCGAGGTCGTCATCGTTCGCGCGGACGACACGGAGTTCCGCGCGCGCGTGCGCCTCGACACGCCACGCGAGCGTGAATACTTCAGGCATGGCGGCATCCTCCAGTTCGTCCTCCGTCGGCTCCTCGCGGACTGACGAGCTCTGGCGCCGCGTCGGCGAGGGTGTCGGCCCCGTCGGCGAGCTAACGCCGCTGCTCGAGAAGGTGCGCGCCAGCGCGTGGAAGATCACGGAAGCCGACATTGCCGGGCTCGACGCGGACGCGCTGTACGAGGCGGTGCTGCCGGTTGCGTACGCGGCCGCGGACGAGAAGCGGCGTCGCGCACACGAGGCGATCGATGCTGGTTGAGCTCACGCACTCGCCGGAGATGGCAGCGCGGATCGAGGAGCTACGCGAGCGCGACGGGTACGTGTCCGACATCTCGCTCGCGCTCCGCTACCGGCCGGAGCTGTTCGGCGAGCCGATCTCCGCGTACTTCCAGGAGGTGATGAAGGGGCCGTCCGAGTGGAGCGAGGCCGAGCGCGAGCTGTTCGCCGCATTCGTGTCGAAGCTGCGGCAATGCCCGTTCTGAACGGAGGCCCACGGCGCGGTCGCGTCGTATGCGTTCGGAAGCACGGAGCTCGTCGACGCGATCCTCGACGACTTCGAGACCGCGCCGATCGACGAGCGGCTGCGCGGGACGCTGGCCTTCCTCTCGACGCTCGACCCGGCCCGCGCGCTCGCGGCCGGCGTGTCGAAGCAGGCACTGCGCGACGCGGCGGACGTGCAGGCGGGGTTCGAGATGATCACCCGCTTCGCAGACGCGATCGGCGCAGCGCCGCATTCGGAGCAGGGCCTGACGCGCGAGCAGGCCATCGCGCACGAAGGCCGCTTTTTCGACGAGGGCTACGGCGCGCCGATGACGCCGACCTTGTAGCCCTTCTTCTTCAGGTCGGCGGTCGCCTGCTCGGCGGCCTTCAGCTCGGACGAAGCCTCGAGCTTCGTGACGATCGCCTGCGCTCCGGCCGGGTTGGCCTTCACCCGCTCGAGCGCAGACTGGATCGCGCCGAACGCCGCAACGAGAGCAGCGTTGTCGGCGGCCGCGTCCGACGGCGGTTTCAGCGACGCAAGATCGTCGCCCGCCTTCTTCACCGCGGCCTCGGCGGCGTCGACCCGCTGCGCGAACTGCGCGAGCGAGGTCGGGGCGGTCTTCGTCAGGGCCGTGACGGTCTTCTGCACCGTCTTCCCGTCGGTCTGTAGATGCTGCTCGTACGCGGACTTCGAAAGGCGGCCGCTGCCCCCACATCCGGCGAGCAGCGCACCGGCGACGGCGAGGAGCGCGAGACGCTTCATCGAGTGCGTAGCCTACCGCGGATGCGCGAGGCAACTCCCAGCTGGGGTGTCGACCCCGTTCCCGACCGGCTGCACGTCCTCAGCGGGCTCGACTCGACACTCCTGTGGGGCAACTTGTCCGTCTCGCTGCTCGTCATCGTCATCGGCGCGTTGCTCGTACCCGCGCTTTCGCTGCGGGACGCGCTGCTCGCCATCCTCGTCGGCGGAGTCATCGGGAACGCGCTCCTCGCGACCGCGGCGCTCATCGGCGCCGACGCGCGCGTCCCGGGGATGGTGTTGCTACGCGCGCCGCTGGGGCGCCGCGGCTCATACCTGCCTACCGGGCTCAACGTCGCCCAGAACGTCGGCTGGTCGACGTTCGAGCTGATCATCATCGCGACGGCCGCAGGTGCGCTCTCACAGCACCTCTTCCACTGGCAGGGGAAGTGGCTCTGGACGCTGCTGTTCGGCGCCGTCAGCTGGGCGCTCGGCATGCTCGGGCCGATCGGCTTCGTGCGCCGCTATCTGCGGAAGTTCGCGTCGTGGGCGCTGCTCTTCTCGATGGCGTACCTCACCTACTGGGCGATCTCGAAGTCGCACCTGCACGCGTTCTGGACGCGTCCGGGCGAAGGCGGGTTTCCGTCCTTCGGCCAGGCGGTCGACCTCGTCATCGGGAGTGTCGTCTCATGGACGCCGCTCGCGGCCGACTACACGCGGTTCGCGCGGACGCGGCGCGGCGCGGCGCTCGGCACGGGGATCGGCTACTTCGTCCCGACGATCTGGTGCGTCGGCCTCGGCGTGCTCATCGTGCTCGCCCGCGGCGTTTCCGACGCGCAGGCGCTGCCGGCCGCCGTCGCCGCGGCCGGCGGGATCGCATTCATCGCGCTCGCCGCGATCACGGTGGACGAGAGCGAGAAGGCCTTCGCCGACATCTACTCGACCGCGGTGTCGCTCCAGAACTTCCTGCCGCGCATGTCGCAACGCGTGCTCATCACGATCGTCTCCGCGCTCGCGACCGGACTTGCACTCGCGCTGAATCTCGGCAACTACCAGGATTTCCTCTATCTCCTCGGCTCGTTCTTCGTGCCGCTCTTCGGCGTCCTCGTCGCCGACTGGCTGACGGAGCACGGTCACTACACGCCCGCCCACGTGTTCAACGACGTCGAGTGGCGGTGGGCGGCACTCGTTGCATGGCTTGCCGGGTTCGGTCTCTACCAATGGCTGTCGCCGGTCGGACCGGCCTGGTGGACGAAGCTCGTCGCGCACACGCATCCGCACAGCGTCAGCTTCACCGCGTCGCTGCCGAGCTTCGCTGCCGCGTTCGCGCTCACCCTTCTCTTCAAATCGGCCTCCCATGCGACTCGCCGTCGTCGGACAGCTCTCGCGTGACGTCGTCGCCGGGGGCGTCCCGCGCATCGGCGGGCCGCCCTGGCATGCGGCTCGCGCGCTCCGCGCGCTCGATGTGAAGGCGCGGATTCTCGCCAAGTGCGGCGAAGCCGACGCAGCCGAGTTCACGCGGCAGCTCGAGACGCTCGACCTCCCGTTCGAGCTCGTGGTCGGCGCGGCGACGACCGCATTCTCGTTCTCGTACGACGCCGACGGCGTGCGCACGATGACGGTCGACGCCGTCGGTGATCCGTGGTCCCGGGACGAGCTCGAGCTCGACGGCGTCGTCTGGATCTACGTCGGCTCGCTTCTACGGGGCGAGATCGACGTGCGCTGGATCGCTGAGGGCCGGCACGTGCTTCTCGACGGTCACGGCCTCGTGCGCGTGCCCGCGGTCGGCCCGTTGCGGCTCGACGGAAGCTTCGACCGGTCGCAGCTGCGCGGCGTGCAGATGCTGAAGCTCGCGGAGGAAGAGGCTACGGCCGCCGGGCGGGTCGACGTTCCCGAGCTGATCGTCACGCACGGCGCGCGCGGTGCGACCGTGAACGGTGTCGACGTCGCCGCCCGTCCCGTCGACCGCGACCCGACCGGCGCGGGCGACATGTTCGGCGCCGCGTACCTCGTGTTCCGCTCTGAAGGAGCCGAGCCGGTCGGTGCCGCGCGGAGCGCGGCGGCGCTCGTGTCGGAGCAGCTGCGGTGATCGCCGCGGTCGAGACGGTGGACGGCGTCGTGCTCGTCGACGTCGAGCAGGAGTCGCTCCTCGGCACTGGCCGTGAGCTTCCGGCGACGAATGCCCCGCGCGTCGACCTCCCCCGCGTCGTCGCCACCGCGGGAGCGGGTGCGACGATCGTCGCAGTCGTCGACCGCCGTCCGCCCCTCGCGATCTCGAACGACGCCGGCGCAACGTGGCGCGAGGCGGGCGGCGGCCTGCCGGCGGGCTTCGCCGTCGCAGTCGCGGAAGACGATCCCGACCGGATGCTCTTCGCCGGCCGCAGCCGGCTCTACGTGTCGACGAACGGCGGTGTCTTCTGGCGGTCGCTTCCGGTCGAACTTCCGGATATCTCCGGCGTCGCCTGGATCGACTGAAGCCACGCATCCGCATCGCGTATGCGGAGAACATGGGGATGCTCCGCGAGGCGCTCCTCCCACTTCGCCGCGAAGCCACGGTGCGTCGTCAGAACCCACCAGACGATCGAGTTCCGTCCGAACAGGTCGCGCAGGCGTTCGCGGTTCCCGTTCCAGAGCTCCGTGCTCCTGACGAGCCGCGACCACGTGCGCCACAGCACGCGACCGATGACGGTCGCGTACGGAACGTCGAGCCAGACGACCGTGTCAGCCCTCTCGAGGACGAAGCCCCCGAGCTTCCCGAAGTAGTTCCCGTCCACAACCCAGCCGTCGGGCGAAACGGCGAGCGCCGCCTTCACTCGCTGCTGGAACAGCTCCGCGGGAGCTTCCGTCCAGTTCGCATCGTGATGGAGCGCGTCGAGCTCGACGTGCGGCACACCCAGACGCGCGGCGAGCGCGCTGGACACCGTCGTCTTGCCCGAGCACGAGCCGCCGATCACGGCGACCCTGCGCATCAGAGGCGGAACTCGCCGCGCGCGACGATGACTGCCGAGCCGCCGACCTCGATTCGTTCGGTCGAGTGCGCGACCGCGTATAGCGTCGATGGCCGCAGGATCTCGGCGCCCTGCGAGATCTCGATCTCGTCGCCGAAGGCGATGCGACCGTGGCGCGCGAGGTGCAGTGCGAGCGGGCCTGCGGCCGAGCCGGTCGCGGGGTCCTCGTCGACGCCGGCGCCTGGAACGAACACGCGCGACTTCCAGCGGCGTCCGTCTCGCGCGAAGCAGTCGGCCCCTTCCCTCAGCAGACCGGCAAGCGCGCCGAAGTTCGGACGCAAGGCCGTGACGTCCTCGGGTGACGGCAGCTCGACCATGACGTGTCCCGGCCCCTGGCGGTAGAGCTCGATCGGGAGATCGGTCGCCTCGGCGCCGAGCGCGCCGAGCAGTGCGTCGCCCTGCTGGAACGGCTCGAAGGCCGGCGTAGGCTGCGTCATCCAGCCGAAGACGATGCGCGGCCCCTCGCGCTCGACACGTACGGGGATGACCCCCGCGCCGGTCTCGAGGCGAATCTCCACGAGCTGGAGCGGACCGGCGAGCACGAACGCCGTGCCGAGGATCGGATGCCCAGCGAACGGCAACTCGGTTGCTGGCGTGAAGATGCGCATCCTCACGTGCCCGCCCTGCTCGGGGGGAAGAATGAAGACCGTCTCGGAGAAGTTCATCTCGCGTGCGAGCTTCTGCAGCTGCTGTTCCGGTATCTCGCGGGCGTCCGTGAAGACGGCGAGCTGGTTGCCGGCGAGCGGGACATCGGTGAAGACGTCGGCGACGACGTACCGGAAGCCCGCCACGAGGGCCAGACTATCGTTCGCCGACAGTGCGACTTCTCATCGTCCGCCACGCCGAGGCCGCACCCGGCGAGCCCGACGAGCTTCGCCCGCTCACGACCGAGGGGCGTGAGCACGCGCGCGCTCTCGGGGAGCGGCTTCGCCGCGAGGGCGTCGCGCCGGACGCCGTCGTCACGAGCCCGCTGCTCCGTGCCCGCGAGACTGCAGCTGCGCTCGCGCTCGGCGAGCCCGAGGTCGACCAGCGGCTCGCACCCGGCGCGTCACCGGACGACGTGCGCGACGCGGCGTTCGGACGCGGCGAGACGGTCGTCGTCGTCGGCCACCAGCCCGACTGCGGTCGGGCCGTGCGCGAGCTCGCGGGCGTCGAGGTGCCGTTCCCACCCGCAGGCACGTACGAGCTCGAGCTGTGAGCGCCATCTCGGTTCGCGGGCTGCGCAAGTCGTACGGCGCGATCGAAGCGGTGCGCGGCGTCGACTTCGAGATCGAGAGCGGGGAGGTGTTCGGGCTGCTCGGACCGAACGGCGCCGGCAAGACGACGACGGTGGAGATTCTCGAGGGCTATCGCTCCCGCGACGCCGGCGAAGTGTCGGTTCTCGGCCACGACCCTCAGCGGCCCGGCCGCGACTTTCGCGAGCGCATAGGCGTCGTGCTGCAGCAGGCACAGCTGTGGGCGAACCTCACCGTGCGCGAGACGCATGCGGTGTTCGCGGGCTACTACCCGCATCCGCGCAACGTCGACGAGGTGATCGAGCTCGTCGGGCTTCAGGAGAAGCGCGACGCCCGCGTGAAGACGCTCTCGGGAGGACAGAAGCGCAGGCTCGACCTCGGCGTCGCCCTCGTCGGCGATCCCGACCTCGTCTTCCTCGACGAACCGACGACGGGATTCGACCCGGCCGCGCGCCGGGCCGCGTGGGACATGATCCGGTCGTTGCGCGAGCTCGGGAAGACGGTGCTGCTGACGACGCACTACCTCGACGAAGCGGAGCAGCTCGCCGACCGGGTCGCGGTGCTGCGGGAAGGTCGCATCGTTCGCATCGGCACCCCGCGCGAGCTCACCACGGGCGACTCCGAAGTGGAGATTCGGTACCGCCGCAACGGCGAGGAGATCTTCGTCCGGACGAGCGAGCCGACCCGTGTCCTCCACGAGCTCACGGCCGACGCCGTGGGCCGCGGCGAAGAGCTCGAGCGGCTCGAGGTGCGCCGGCCGACGCTCGAAGAGGTCTACCTCGCGCTCGTGCAGGAGGAGAGCGAATGAGGCTGTTCTTCCATCAGTTGAGGGTGGAGCAGCTCGTGTACTGGCGATCGCGCGAGGCGGCGGTGTTCACGTTCATCTTCCCGCTGCTCCTGTTCGTGCTCCTCGGCTCGGTCTACTCGGGGCGCATCTACGGCGTGCCCGCCGCGCAGGCGTTGCTCGCCGCGCTGATCGCGTACGGCTGCGCGATGGTTGCGTTCGCGGGCCTCGCCATCTCGCTCGTGCTGCGGCGGGAGCAGGCCATCCTCAAGCGGTTGCGCGCGAC
>CAZXZX010000050.1:0-5685 GCA_964645445.1 uncultured Gaiellales bacterium | reverse complement strand
GCTGGAAGGCGCGCTCGACGGACGAGTCCGGCGGCAGCACGAGCCCCGAGGAGCTGATCGCGGCCGCCCACGCCTCCTGCTTCTCGATGGCGCTCGCGTCGGGGCTCTCGAAGGGCGGCCACCCGCCCGATCGGCTCTCGACGTCGGCCACGGTCACGTTCGAGCCGGGCGAGGGGATCGTGAAGATCGCGCTCGTCGTCGAGGGCTCCGTGCCCGGGATCGACGCCGATGCATTCCAGGCCGCCGCCGAGGGCGCGAAGGCGAACTGCCCCGTCTCGAAGGCGCTCGCGGGCGTGCCCGAGATCACGCTCGAAGCGCGCTTGAAGTAACCGTCTACCCTGGTTCCAGCATGGCCGCCACGCTGGATACCCTCGTCGACGAGATCGAGCGCTCCTATACCGAGACGCAGGAGCGCATGTCCGATCCCTCCGTGTACAACGACCGCCGCGAGGCGGCCGAGGTCGGCCGCCGCCTGAAGGAGCTGGAGACGCAGTATCGGCTCGCCCGGGAGTGGCGCTCGGCGCGGGACGATCTCGCCGCCGCGCGCGACGATGCCGACCTGCGGGAGCTCGTCCCCGAGCTCGAGGAGCGCACCACGCAGCTCGAGCAGGATCTCCGCGTCGCGCTCGTCCCGGCCGATCCCGCCGATCGCAAGGACGTGATCCTCGAGGTCCGCCAAGGCGTCGGCGGCGACGAGGCCGCGCTCTGGGCCGGCGACCTCTATCGCATGCTCTCCCGCTACGCGGAGCGCCGCGGCTTCAAGGTCGAGGAGCTCGGCTCCAGCCCGAGCGAAGGCGGCGGCTACAAGGAGGTCACCTTCGCCGTGAAGGGCGACGGCGCCTACTCGGTCTTCAAGTACGAGGGCGGGACGCACCGCGTGCAGCGCGTGCCGGAGACCGAGAGCCAAGGCCGAATTCACACCTCGACGGCGACCGTCGCGGTCATGCCGGAGGCCGAGGAGGTCGAGGTCGAGGTCGACCCGAACGACCTCAAGATCGACGTCTACCGCTCGACCGGGCCCGGCGGCCAGTCGGTCAACACGACCGACTCCGCGGTGCGCATCACGCACCTCCCGACCGGCATCGTCGTCTCGATGCAGGACGAGAAGTCGCAGCTCCAGAACAAGGACAAGGCGATGCGCGTGCTGCGTGCGCGCCTGTACGAGCGTGAGCTCGAGCGCCAGCGCGCGGAGCGCGACGCCACGCGCAACTCGCAGATCGGCACCGGCGAGCGCGCGGAGAAGATCCGCACCTACAACTTTCCCGAGAACCGCGTCACCGACCACCGCATCAAGCTGACGCAGCACCAGCTCGACCGCGTGCTCCAGGGCGAGCTCGAGCCCTTCACGGAAGCGCTGACGGCGGAAGAGCGGCAGCGCGCGCTCGCGTGAACGCGCGCGCCGCGATCGTCGAGGCGGAGGCAAGGCTCTCCGCCGCCGGCGTCGACACGCCGCGCGTGGACGCGGAGCTCCTCGTCGCCCACGCGCTCGGCGTCTCGCGGACGCGGCTGTACGGCGACCTCGACCGTGAGGTGAACGGGCTCGAGGCGCTCCTCGTGCGGCGCGAACGGCGAGAACCGCTCGCGTACGTCCTCGGCGAATGGGGGTTCCGCCGCCTGACCCTGAGAACGGACGCGCGCGCGCTCATCCCCCGGCCCGAGACGGAGATCGTGGTGGAACGGGTGCTCGCACTCCTCGAGGGCGCGCGGGCACCGCGCGTGCTCGACGTCGGCGTCGGCTCCGGCGCGATCGCGCTCGCGCTCAAGGACGAGCGGCCCGACGCGATCGTGATCGGGGTGGACGAGTCGGAAGCCGCCCTCGCGCTCGCGCGCGAGAACGCGGAGCGGCTCGGGCTCGACGTCGACCTCCGACTCGGTGGCCTCGAAGCCGCCGGCAACGGTTGGGATCTCGTCGTCTCGAACCCGCCGTACATCGACACGCTCGAGGGCCTGCAGCCCGAGCTGCGCCACGAACCGGAGGTCGCGCTCCTCGGTACGGGGCTGCACGAGCGCCTCGCCGAGGTCGCCCGCACGCGTGCTCTCGTCCTCGAGGTCGGTGACGGCCAGGCCGAGCGCGTCGCTGCGGCGCTCCACGCCTGCGGTTACCACAATGTGACAATTACCGCGGACTTGCGCGGGGTTGCCAGAGTCGTCGAGGGGGAATGTTGACCGGCGTGCACACAGCCGTGGCCGCGATCCGCGCCCGCCGGCCGGTGATCCTGCCGACCGACACCGTGTACGGGCTCTGCGCATGGCCGTTCCGCCCCGAGCCGGTCGAGCGCATCTACCGCCTGAAGGGGCGCGACCGGTCGAAGCCGATCGCGTTGCTAACCGGCGATCTGGACTCGTTGCTCGAGGCGCTGCCCGAGCTCGACGTGACGCTCACCGAGGGTCTACTGCCGGGGCCGTATACGCTCATCGTCCCGAATCCCGCGCACCGCTTCCCGTGGCTCACCGGCGGGAACGCGGACGCGATCGGCATCCGTCTGCCGGAGCTGCCGGCGGAGATCGCCGATGTCCTCGGCGAGGTCGGCGTCGTTGCGGCGACGAGTGCGAATGCCGCCGGCGGGCCGAGCCCCCGCCGCGTCGACGAGATCCCGGAGGAGATCCGGAACGCGTGCGGCGCCGTCGTCGACATCGGTGAGCTCCCCGGGACTCCGTCGACCGTGCTCGACCTCACCGGCGATGAGCCGCGAGTGCTGCGCGAAGGCGCAACGCGACCGTAGCTCGGCCGACGTTCCCGGCGGCGTCGTACGCCTTCACGAGGAGCGTCGCGAGGCTCTTCGGGAGCGCAGGCAGCGTGAACGTGTACGGCGCAGCGAAGTCGGTGCCGACGAGGACGCCGTTCACGTACAGCTCGACCTTCCCGATGCCGACGTCATCCGATGCCTGCACCGTCAGCTTGCCGTTCGCGACCACCGGCACGGACACCACGGGTGCGCTCGTGTCGGGGCACGTGGTCAGCGTCCCGGCGCGCGCCGCAGCCATCGCCATGCGCACCGGGTCGAGCGACGACTTCGGCGTGCCGTCCGCGTAGAAGAGACCCGACTGCCAGCCGGGGAGCCCGCTCTCGTCCTCGACGTGGAAAAGCATGAGGCCGACGACGTTCGGCTGGCACATCGCGAGCTTCATCGCCTGGATGTAGTACGCAGCCTGCGTCGCCTCGTCGACAGGTTGCGCCGACGCTGCTTCCTGGCCGCCGTAGTGCGCTGCCTCGCTCGGCGGGATGATCGACTCGACGCCGTACTCGCCGTACACGATCGGAAGGGTCGAGCCCGGCTGCGCCGTCCCGTCGAATGCCTGGCCGAGCGCCGCCACGAGCCGCGCATAGTCGCCCTCCGTGATCGTGTTGGAGTTCGGATGCTGCATGCTCGGCGGCGTCGACGAGCTGTCGCCGTAGATGTGCTGGTCCCAGACGTCCATCAGCGGCCGCGCACGCTTGCTCGCTCGGTAGGCGCGGCCCAGGTCGCGGATGAACACGATCGGCGAGTGGGAGGGACGTACGCCGGGACTGTCGGTCCCGTGCGAGTCGAGCGCACCGCCGACGACGGTCGCGTCGGGCCGGACGGCCTTGATCGCGTCGTAGGTGTCCGCGAGCAGCGCCTCGTAGTTCGATGCTGCGATGTCGGCGCCGCGCGTGTCGAACTGCGGCTGCCAGTAGTAGGACGAGTTCGGTTCGTTGCCGACGATGAAGGTCTTCACGTCCGGGAGCGTCAGGACGACGTCCTGCGCGAACGCCGCGAACTCCGACCGGAGAATCGGGTCACCCGGCGACTGGACGGAATTCGTGTTGTAGATCGAGACCACCGGCCGCAGGCCGCGTGCCTCGGCGGCGGCCGTTGCGTTCCGGAGCTTTGCCGCGATGATGGGGTCGAGCTTCGTGTTGCCCGACACCCATTGGGCGGTCATCCGGATCGAGTCGAACCCCGACTGCTGCGCGAGCGTCATCTGCGTGGTCGGATCGCCCCAGACGGCGCCGTCCTCGGCCGCGCCGACGAAGAGCGACGGCCCGGCGGCCGCTGCCGGGGCGAGGACGAGCACGATCGCAGCGATCGCGAGAAACCGCAGAGAGCCCACAACCTCCCTATCGGCCCGAGGCGGCGACGGCTGGAGGACGGGATACGATCCAGGCCGATGGCGCTCGCCCAGGAAACCTTCGAGCAGCTGAAGACTGCCGGCCTTGCCGAGGTCGACCCCGACATCGCTTCCCTCCTCCACAAGGAGCTGGAGCGCGAGCGGGGCCAGCTCGAGCTGATCGCGTCCGAGAACTTCACCTGGCCCGCCGTGTTCGAGGCCGTCGGCTCCGTGCCGACGAACAAGTACGCCGAGGGCTACCCCGGGCGGCGCTACTACGGCGGCTGCGAGGTCGTGGACGAGATCGAGGAGCTCGCGGTCGAGCGCGCGAAGGAGCTGTTCGGCGCGGAGCACGCGAACGTGCAGCCGCACGCGGGCGCCCAGACGAACATGGCGGTCTACGCGGCGACCATGGAGCCCGGTGACACGCTGCTCGCACTACGGCTCGACCAGGGCGGCCACCTGACGCACGGCCACAAGGTCAACTTCTCGGGACGGCTCTACAACGTCGTCCACTACGGCGTCTCGCGCGAGACGATGACGGTGGACTACGACGAGGTTCTGCGGCTCGCGAAGGAGTCGCGGCCGAAGGTGATCGTCTGCGGCGGATCCGCGTATCCACGGGTCGTCGAGGCGGACCGTTTCCGCGCGATCGCCGACGAGGTCGGCGCGCTCCTCCTCTGCGACATGGCGCACTTCGCGGGCCTTGTCGCCGCCGGCGTCGTGGCGAGCCCGGTCGAGCATTGCGACTTCGTCTCGTCGACAACACACAAGACGCTCGCCGGTCCACGCGGCGGCTTCGTCCTGTGCCGCGAAGAGCACGCCAAAGCGCTCGACAGCGCGGTCATGCCGGGCATGCAGGGCGGTCCGCTCATGCACACGATCGCCGCGAAGGCGACGTGCTTTCGCATCGCCGGCACCGACGCGTTCCGCTCCTATCAGCGCCAGATCCGCGCGAACGCCGATGCGCTCGGCGACACGCTGCAGGAGGCGGGCCTCGATCTCGTCACCGGCGGCACCGACACGCACCTGCTGCTCATCGACCTGCGCAACTCGGACTGGACGGGCAAAGACGCGGAGGAGCGCCTCGCCGAGGTTAACGTGACGGTGAATCGCAACACCGTCCCGTTCGACGAGCGCTCGCCCTTCGTCACCTCCGGCGTTCGTGTCGGCACACCGGCGATGACGATGCGCGGCTTCGACGAGGACGACTTCCGCGAGACGGGACGGATCATCGCCGAGGCGCTCGTCGAGGCGCCGGACGTCGACGGGTTGCGTGCGCGCGTCGCCGCGCTGTGCGCGAAGCGGCCGCTTTACCCCGGGTGGCGCGGGTACACCTCCTTCCGATGAGCGTCATCGAGACGCATCGACTCACGGTCGTCGAGCACCCGCTCGTCCAGCACAAGCTGAGCTACCTGCGGGACAAGGAGACGCCGACCGTCCACTTCCGGAAACTCGCGAACGAGATCACGCTGCTCCTCACGTACGAGGCGACGAAGGAGTTCCCGACCGAGGACTACGAGATCGAGACGCCGCTCGAGTCGATGACGGCGCAGCGCATCTCCGGCAAGAAGGTGGCGGTCTGCCCGGTGCTGCGCGCGGGCGTCGGCATGC
>CAZXZX010000049.1:0-6198 GCA_964645445.1 uncultured Gaiellales bacterium | reverse complement strand
GTGTCGAGCCACACCGCGGGGCGGCCGTCGGGCGTCTCGACGCCCTTGCCCTTCGCCACCTCGTCGACGATCGCCTGCGCGACGACGTCGCGCGGGCCGAGCGAGTCGGTGAACTCCTCGTCGTCGGCGTTGAGGAGGACGGCGCCGTACGCGCGCGTGGTCTCGGGGATGGAGTAGCCCTGCATCGTCTGCGGCCACGCGCCGCCGTTCGGGTGGTACTGGAGCGCGTCGAGGTCGCGCGACTCGGCGCCGAGCTCGAGCGCGATCTTCGTCACCTCGCCGGTCGCGCCGGGATGGTTCGTCGAGAGCTCACCGCGCTCCTCCGCCTCGGCGTAGCAGCGCCCGCCGGCAGCGAGGACGACGGTGTCGGCCTCGATCGCGTGCTCGCCGACGCGCGCCCGCCAGCCGGGCACGAGCTCGTGCAGCGGCGCGTTCGAAAACGTGGTGATGCTCGAGCTCTCGACCGCGTCGCGCAGCGCCTTCGTGATCGCGTGCCCCGTCCTGTCGCCGACCTGGAGCAGCCGCTTGCGCGACGCGCCGCCGCAGCGCGCGAGCCGGTAGCCGCCGTTTTCCCTCGTGAACTCGACGCCGAGCTCCTCGAGCCAGTGGATCGCCGACGGCGCCTCCGAGGTGAGCACCTCGACGAGCTCCATGTTCGCCGTCTCATGCGAGCTCTTCCACACGTCCTGCGCATGCTGCTCGGGCGAGTCGTCCGCGGCGAAGGCGGCCTGGATGCCGCCCTGCGCCTTGGCGGAGTTGCACGACTGCAGTGACCCTTTCGTGGCGAGCGCGACGCGCGCGCCGGCGCGCTGTGCCGACACGGCGGCAGCGAGGCCCGAGGCCCCGCTTCCGATCACGAGCAGGTCGAATGCAGCGCCTTTGGACACGACGGTGCCGATGATACCGGTCCCATGCTAATTCTAACAATAAGTCTTCCCTATTCACCTGCCGCCCGGCCATGGCGCAAGCTGCCATCTTGATTGTCAGATCTGACAACGGTACGGTGCCGCGAATGAACATCGAGTCCCCCAACCACCTGCGGCATCTCTGCATCATCGCCGCACTCGCATTTCTCGTGCTCGTCCCCGTTGCGGCAGCCGACACGCGCACGACCACCACGCCGAGCCCGGCCGGCCCGAGCCCGGCGGTGGCGAGTACGACCCCGCAGCAGCAGTATTGGGTTGCGCCGGGAAGCGGGCCGGTAACCGTGCACTTCGGCTACGTGAGCCGAGACGCAATCTGCGCCGACACGCTCAGCATCTTCAAGGTCGATAGCGCTGATGGAGCGATCAACGGCGCCCTTCCCGGCGATCCTGCGTGGCCTTCGCAGATGACTCCGCAGGTGGTCTTCAGCAGCTCGTCGTCCGGCCCCGGTGCCTCCGCCGACCTGACGTTCCAGGGCGGAGACATCCTCGCATTCGCGTTCGACGGGTGCAGCGGGCGCGACTACTCCTACGTCGCGGCGAATCTCGCTGGACAGGCGTTCGTCCTCACGTCCGAAGACGCGACCGGAGCGTGGACGTTGGCGTGGGAGGACGGTGGGGACTTCGACTACAACGACCTCATCGTCTCCGTCACCGGCTTGCAGGGAGGAGCGGACCTGACGGCAGGCACGGGAAGCGGCGATGTCCCGGCGACTGATTTCTCCTACCCGGGCGGGTGTAGCTCGACATCGACCGCAGGCCCGGCCGCCGCCTGCGCACAGTCGGCGGGGTGCAGGGGCGTGAACACGCGGTGGGGTGTCGCCAACGGGCGGGCGACGTGGACAAACCTGTTCAGGCTCGTGATGTGGAGGTACTACGCCACGGTGCGTGTATGTATCGACATCAAGCACAACTCGATCCTCGCCTACGACAGTGAGACGAGCGAGGCTGCCGATGTGTTCAAGCCCGTGTGGAACTACGACAACAACCCACGGTGGGATGTCGGGCCGGTCGGGATGAACGTGCAGCAGTCGTGGATTCGGGTGACGGACTCGTTCACCGGCTGCCCCATTCCCGGTGTCCCCCTCGGATGCAATCACGAGGTCTTCTCCATCACGTTCAACATCAACGGAATCGGCTCCTACACGACGACAGATCGGTTCAACTGATGCGCAACTGGGTGCTCATCATCCTGGTGGCGCTGCTCGCGCTCGGAATCCTGACGGGGGTCTTCCTCGGGCATGGCAGCGGTGGCGGTTCGGGTGGTGAGGTGCGGGCCGGAAGGAACGGCTCCCACCCGGAGGAGATATTCAGGCCGGGTCGCGCAGTTCAGGGGTAGAGCCCCTTCCGACAAGGGAGGATCCTCGCGCAGCCGAAGAGCGCGCCGCGGCCGCGACGAGCTGCGGCGGTATCGGTGAGTCACCAGATCGAGCGCAGAAGCTGCTCGATCTCGGCCGGCGTCGCCGGGTGCGGGTTCGCCTGGTTCCCGCCACGTTGTGCCGTCGATGCCGCGAGCTCCGGCAGATCCTCCTCAGGGACGCCGAGCTCGCGCAGACGCGTGATGCCGCCGAGCGCAGTCAGCTCCTCGACGCGCGCCGCTCCGTCGCCGCCGACGGTCTCGCCGAACGCGCGCACCGCCGCCGGCGCGTACCGCACGTTGTAGCGGAGCACGGGCGGCAGGCAGATGCCGTTCAGCGTCCCGTGCGGCAGGCCGTACTTGCCGCCGATCGCCTGCGCCATCGCGTGCGCCAGCGCGAGCATCGAGCCGGCCAGCGCCTCGCCGCCGTTGGAGGCGCCGCGCAGGAGCTCGGTGCGCAGGTCGCGGTCGAGCGGATCGTCGACGACCCGCGGCAGGAACTCGGAGATGAGCTGCGCACCTTCGAGCGCGTTCTCGTCCGACTCCGGGTTGTGCCCGTGCGCGTACAGCGCCTCGGCGCAGTGCGCGAGCGCGTTCATCGACGTCCCCACCGTCTCCTCGCGCGGGAGGCCGATGGTGAGCCCGACGTCGTAGACGATGCCTGCGAGACGCGCGCCGCTTCCTCCGCCGCGCATGCGGCGCTGCGGGTCGCGCACGCCGAAGAACGTCGTCCACTCCGCGCCCGAGTACGTCGTCGGGACGGAGATGAGCGGGACGCGCGTCGTCGCAGAGATCGCCTTGCCGAGGTCGATGGTGCTGCCGCCGCCGATCGCGACGACGCCGTCGCCTCCCATCGATGCGGCCTCCTCGACGCGCACGGACGGCACCTCGGTCCAGCGGGCGGCCGGCTGGAACGGCAGCTCGAGCGCGTCCCAGCGCGGGCCGGCAACGAGGAGCGGCGCACCGACGCCGAGCTCGCCGAGCTCCTCGGCGACGAGGTCGAGCGGCCCCCAGCGGACGATCATGATCCGAGCCGATCGCGCGCGAAATCGACGAACGCCTGCGCGACGCGCGTCTCCGCGCGGCCGCTCGAGCGCACGAGAGAGATCTCCCGCGAAGGGTCGAGGCCGTCGACGCGCGCGATCGCGAGCGCGCCCGTTGCGACGTCGGGATCGATCGCCGCCCGCGAGATGAACGTCACGCCGTAGCCGGCGAGCACGGCGCTTCGCGCCGACTCCTGCAGGCCGAGCTCGAGGCGGACGTCGAGGTCGCGCAACCTGACGCCGCGCTCGCGCAGCTCGTCCTCGATCACCTGTCGAACGCCCGCTCCTTCCTGCATCAGCACGAGCGGCTCTTGCCGCAAATCGTCGATCGTCATGCGCTTACCGGCGAAGCGATGGTCGCGCGGGACGGCAAGGACGACCTCGTCTCGGAAGAACGGCTCGAAGACGACGCCGCGATGGCGGCGCTGCGCGCCGACGACGCCGAGCTCGAGCTCGCGGCGAGCCACCTGCTCGATCACGTGTTGCGTATCGGACACAGACAGCGCGACGCGCACTTCCGAATGGCGCCGCTGGAACTCGCCGAGCACGACCGGCAGGACCGTCCCGCCGGGGCCGGTCGACGCGCCGATCTCGAGCCTGCCCGTGAGCTCGCCCTCCGCCTCCTCGCCCAGCTCGGCGAGGAGCTGCTCCTCCTGCGCGAGCAGCCGTTGCGCGCTGCGGTACAGACGCTGGCCCGCCTCCGTCGGTTCGACGCGGCGTCCGGAACGGTCGAGCAGCTGCCGCCCGAGCCGCTTCTCGAGCGAACGGATCTGGAGGCTCACCGCCGGCTGCGTCACCCCGAGCTGCTCCGCCGCCTGCGAGAAGCTCCGCCGCTCGACGACGGCGCAGAAGGCCGCCAGCTGGCGCGTGTCCATATAAGCCAAGCTTATCGTTGCCTTCTCGGCCCAGGGCACTAGCATCGACTCGTGACCGAGGACACCCTCGTCCGCGGCTACCGCGAGCTGGCGCGCGGCACGCCGGCCCGACCGCGCGACGTGCTGCTCCGCGTGCTCGACCTCGTCCTCTCCGCGCTCTTCCTCGTCGTCACGCTGCCGCTCGCGGCGGCGATCGCGCTCATCCTGCTCGCGACAAGCGGGCTCCCCATCTTCTACCGCGGCGAGCGTGTCGGCCGCGGAGGGCACGTGTTCACGATGCTGAAGTTCCGCACGCTGAAGCCCGACGCCGAGTCGCGCCTCGGCCCCTACCTCGGCGAGGAGCTCGTGCGCCGGACCGAGGAGGAATTCGCGCCGCTCGGCAAGCGGCTGAAGGCGACGCAGCTCGACGAGATCCCGCAGTTCTGGAACGTCCTGCGCGGCGACATGAGCCTCGTCGGCCCGCGCCCGATCCGACCCGTCTTCTTCGAGGAACTGGCGCACGAGCTGCCCGCGTACTGGCAGCGGCTCGTCGTCCGTCCCGGGCTCACCGGCCTCGCGCAGGTGCGGCGCGGCTACGAGACGTCGATGGCGGAGAAGCTCGCGCACGACCTCGAGTGGATCGCCGACCGCTCGGTACGCCTCTACCTGCGCACCGTGTTCGCCACCGGCTGGCGCGTGCTCAAGCAGTCGCTGCGGGGGTTCACATCTCCCAGCGCCTGAGAATCGCCGCGATCGCGGTCGCGCTCGTCTTCATCGGCTTCGGCGTCTGGAAGGTGACGCATCACTCGCATCCGGCGCTTCCGCTCATCGTCGGCGTCGACGACGATACGCTCAAGTGGACGCCGTTCCCGCTCACCGTCGTGCGGCGAGAGCAGTCGATGGGCGCCGACGCCGTGCGCGTGTGGGTGCCGTGGCGCGGCGAGGTCGCGCCGACCGCCGTACGCCGCGTCGAGCTCGCGCGCGCGGAGACGGCGGCGAGGAAGACGATGGTCCTGCTCGCCCTCTTCGGGTTCGGCACCTCGACCCCGACGGCCGCGTGGCAGCAGCGGCGCTTCTGCGGCTACGCGAGAGCTGCGGTCGCGCTCGTTCCCGATGCATACGCGGTCATCGTCTGGAACGAGGCGAACTCGCGCACGTACTGGCAGGGGACGCCGGCGCAGTACGAGTCGCTGCTCGCACGCTGCTACGACGCCCTCCACGCGACTCACATGCAGGTGCTCGACTCGACAGCCTCGGGGCACGACCCGATCCGCTTCCTCCGGGCGGTCGCAGCCGCCTACCGCGCCAGCGGGCGCACGCAACCCATCGTGGACGGGTTCGGTCACAACCCCTACCCGCTCACCCCGACCGAGCTCCCGACCGCAGTCCACCGCGGCGACTTCGTCGGCGAGGGTGACTACGCGCGGCTCGTCACCGCACTCCGGGCGTTCGGGCGGCCGCCGGCGATCTGGTACCTCGAGGACGGCTTCCAGACGACGAAGATCACGCCCGCACAGCAGGCGCGTGACGTCGCCTCTGCGATCGGCATGGCCGCCTGCCAGCCGCTCGTGCACGCGTTCTTCAACTTCGAGCTCGTCGACGAGAAGCGGGCCGCCGGCTGGCACTCCGGCCTCATCTGGCGCGGCGGCAAGCTGAAGCCGGCCGCGGCCGCGTTCGCGAGGGCTCCGCGCCGCTGCCCTGCCTAGCGGCCCCTAGAGTTCGGCCCCGTGTGCGGGATCTGTGGAATGGCGGGCGCGCCCGACCGCGCGCGGCTCGAGGCGATGAGCGCGATGCTCGTCCACCGCGGGCCGGACGCCTCGGGTGAGTTCCTCGAGGGTCCCGTCGCGCTCGGGTCGCGGCGTCTCTCGATCATCGACCTTGCCGGCGGCGACCAGCCGATCTTCAACGAGGACGGGAGCTGCGTCGTCGTCCAGAACGGCGAGATCTACAACCACCCGGAGCTCATGCACGAGCTGCGGCGGGGCGGTCACGAGTACCGCACGCACTCCGACACGGAGACG
>CAZXZX010000048.1:0-11807 GCA_964645445.1 uncultured Gaiellales bacterium | reverse complement strand
CGATCCCGGGCCTCGACTCGCCGCGCTGCGTCGACTCGACCGGCTTGCTCGCGCAGGAGCACCTGCCGAGGCGCCTCGTCGTCCTCGGCGGCGGCATCATCGGCTGCGAGTTCGCCTCGATCTTCAGCCGCTTCGGCTCCGAGGTGACGATCATCGAGATGCTCACGCTCATCCCGCAGGAGGACGAGGACGCGAGCAAGGAGCTCGCGAAGCAGTTCGGGAAGCGGGGGATCACGCTGCATCTCGGCAAGCAGTGCACGCGCGTCGACGACGACGGCGCGCAGCTGACCGTGCACTTCGGCGACGGCGAGACGATCCAGGGCGACCTCATGCTCGTTTCCGTCGGCCGTGGGCCGCTCGTCGAGGGCATCGGTCTCGAAGCCGCGGGCGTGGAGTACGACAGGCGGACGGGCATCGCGGCCGATGAGCACCGGCGCACGAGCGTCCCCCACATCTACGCGGTCGGCGACTGCGCCGGGTACTGGCAGCTCGCGCACACCGCGTTCCGCGAGGGCGAGGTCGCGGCCGAGAACGCGTGCGGCCACGACGCCGTCGTCGACAACCGCGCAGTCCCGCGTCCGATCTACACCGATCCGGAGATCGCCGGCGTCGGCCTCACCGAGGTGCAGGCGCGCGAGCAGTACGGTGACGACGTCGCCGTCGGCCAGTTCCCGTGGGTCGCGAACGCGCGCGCGGTCATGCAGGACGAGACGGTGGGCTGGGTCAAGTCGATCCACGAGACCCGCTACGGCGAGCTGCTCGGCATCGTCATGGTCGGCCCGCACGTGACCGACCTGATCGAGGCGGGCGTCGTCGCGATCGACGCGGAGTCGACCGTCGAGACCGTCGCGGACGGCATGGCGCCTCACCCGACGCTGTCGGAGGCGATCAAGGAGGCGGGCCTTGCGGCGCTCGGCCGCGCCATCCATATTCCGAACCGCAAGCCGCGCGCCAAGACTCCCGCGTAGTCGTCGTCGAGGCGGCGCGCAAGTTTTCCGCGGAGGCGGCATCTCATTCATCAGGACGTGCCCTCGTCCCCATCCTCCGGGGCCATGCCGCCCGCGGGCCTCGGAGGATGCTTTTCTCCGGCGATCGGGTAGCCTCGGCCAGAGAAAAGGAGGTCGAGCATGGGCATCGTCAACAGGCGAAACGCGGTGATCGGCTGGCTCGTGGTGAAGATCGGCAAGCGGGCGGCCAGAAAGAAGGCGCAGGGCGTGGCTCCGACCGCGCGCACGGGTGGCGCGGTGGCGGGCGCGCTGGCGGCGCTGGGCGGGCTGCTGGTGCTGAAGCGAAAAAAGCGCACGGACAGCGAGTAAGTGGCGGGCGGCCTCTTCCGCGGCTCGATCGCGGATCTCATCCCGTACGAGCCGGGCAAGCCGATCGAGGAAGTCCAGCGGGAGCTCGGTCTCGAGCGAGTCGTCAAGCTCGCCTCGAACGAGGGCCCGTTCCCGCCGTTCCCCGCGGCGATCGAGGCGATCGAGAAAGCGACCCTCGAGCTGAACCGCTATCCCGACGGCGGCGCATACGCGCTGCGGTCGGCCATCGCCGAGCACCACGGCGTCGCACTCGAGGAGGTGGTCGTGGGTGCCGGCGCCGACGGCGTCATCGACCTGCTCTCGCAGTCGACGCTCGACGCCGGCGACGAGATCGTGTGCGGCTGGCCGTCGTTCCCCAGCTACGTGCTGGATGCGCTGAAGCTCGGCGCCGTGCCCCGCAAGGTGCCGCTGCGCGAGCACACGTACGACCTCGAGGCGATGCTCGCCGGGGTCGGGCCGAGGACGAAGCTCGTCTACGTCTGCCATCCGAACAACCCGACGGGGACGGCGAACGCGCGGGAGGAGCTGCTCGCGTTCGTCGACGCGCTCCCCGAGCACGTGCTCACCGTCGTCGACCAGGCGTACTTCGAGTACGTCGACGATCCCGGCTACGTGAACGGGGTGGCGGAGCTGTTCGACCAGGGGCGCCGTGTGGCCGTGCTGCGCACGTTCTCGAAGATCTACGGGCTTGCGGGGCTGCGCGTCGGCTACGGCATTGCGCCCTCTGACGTCGTGAAGGCGACGAGCAAGGTGCGTCGTGCGTTCGACGTGGACGCGATCGCGCAGGCGGCGGCGGTCGCGAGCATCGCCGACGAGGCCGAGCTTGGGCGGCGGCGGGCGCTGAACGCGGCCGGCCGCGAGGAGCTCGGCGACACGCTGCGGGCGCACGGCCTCGAGCCGGCCGGCCCTGCGCTCGGGAACTTCCTGTACGTCGACGTGGGGGACGGCGCCGCGCTCTTCGACCGGCTTCTGCGGCAGGGCGTGATCGTCCGGCCGCTCGCCGGCTTCGGCGCGCCCGAGGCGATTCGCGTCACCGTCGGAACGCCGGAGGAGAACACCTTCTTCGCCGACGCGCTCGGCGCCGTGCGGGCTTCGGCTGCGGTTTAGTCGGGCCGCGATCAGGACTGCCCTCTCCGGACATGTCCAGACAAGCGTCTCGTAACCCGCCGGGAACGGTGCTAGGTTCGCAGGCGCCCTGACAGCTGTCAGCCGTCAGCTGCTGCCTCTGCGGAATCGTCCATTCCGCCTCTTGGCCATCGCCACGCTCGGGTCGAGCGTCGGCACGCTGCTTGCCGCGATCGCGCTCGCGATCGACATCAAGGACCGGACGAACTCGGGCCTCTGGGTCGGCGCCGTCCTCGTCGTCGCCTACCTGCCCACCGTCGTCGTCGGGCTCACGCTCGGGCCGCTCCTCGACCGGCTGCGGCGGCGTGACCTGATGATCGGCGCCGACCTCCTCCGCGCCGCCGTCTTCTGCACGCTGCCGTTCATCGACAGCCCGGGAGCGATCGTCGCGCTCGCCGCCGTCGCCGGCCTCGCGAACGGCTTCTTCCGACCCGCCGTGTACGCCGGGGTGCCGAACCTCGTCCCCGACGACGAGCTACCGGCGGCGAACGCGCTCCTCCAGGCGATGGAGAACGTCAGCTGGGCGATCGGCCCGATCATCGGGGGCCTCCTCACGGCGGCTGCGGGGCCGCACACGGCGTACTGGATCAACGGTGTGTCGTTCCTCGTCTCGTCCGTGCTGATCTCGCGGATCCCGTCGCGCATGCTCCAGAGCGAGACCGCGTTGACGCGCGGGCACTGGCGCGACCTGGGCGACGGCTTCCTCGCGGTGGTGCGCTCGCGCCCGCTCCTCGCCGTCCTCGCGGCCTGGGGCGTCGCATGCTTCGGCATCGGCGCCGCGAACACGGCCGAGATCTTCCTCGCGAAGAACACGTTCCACGCGGGCGACTTCGGCTACGGCCTCATCTACGGGGCGATCGGCGGCGGCCTCGTGCTCGGGAGCTTCGCCGGCAGCACGCTGCTCGAGCGGATCGGGCCGGCGAGGACGTACGCGGGCGGGCTCGCGCTCATGGCGCTCGGGTTCGGGGGCGCCGCCGCCAGCCCCGACATCTGGGTGGCAGCCGCGTGCGCGGCGGTCGGCGGCGCGGGCGACGGAGCGGCCATCGTCTGCAACGCGGTGCTCGTGCAGCGCGGGGCCGCCGACGAGGTGCGCGGCCGGGCGCTGACGCTCGTCATGAGCGCGACGTTCCTCGCGACAGCGGCCGCGAATGCCGTCGCGGGCGCGTTGCTGCACAGCGTCAGCCCGCGCTGGATCTGGGCGGGCGCAGCGACGACGTATGGCGTGGCCGCCGTCGTCGGCTACGTCCTCGCCCGCGACCCGCGCCCCGCCGCCGCAACGGTCGAGCCTGCCCACTGACGAGAGTCACTAGAGTCACGCCCCGTGGCGGGGCGTCGCGACTGGACGAGGGAAACGCTTGCAGCCGGCGTCCGCGAGGGCGACCGGCGGGCGCTCGCGCGCGCGATCACGCTCGTCGAGAACGGCGATCCGCTCGCCTACGGCGTGGTCGCCGACCTCTACCCGTTCACCGGCAACGCGTATGCCGTCGGCGTCACCGGCCCGCCCGGCGTCGGCAAGTCGAGCCTCATCTCGGCGCTCGTGCGACTCGTGCGGGTGTCTGACACCGGTGTGGGAGTGGTCTCCGTCGACCCGTCGAGCCCGTTCTCGAAGGGCGCGCTCCTCGGCGACCGCATTCGCCTCTCGGATCACTTCCTCGACCCCGGCGTCTTCATCCGCTCGATGGGGACGCGCGGGCACCTCGGGGGTCTCGCCGAGGCGACGCTGCAGGCGCTCCTCGTCCTCGACGCCGCCGGCAAGGACGTCGTCTTCCTCGAGACGGTCGGCGCCGGGCAGAGCGAGGTGGAGGTGATCGGCATCGCCGACACCGTCGTGCTCGTGCTCATGCCCGGCTCCGGCGACTCGGTGCAGGCGCTGAAGGCGGGGATCATGGAGATCCCAGACGTGATCGCGATCAACAAGATGGATCACCCGGCCGCGAAGACGATGCTGAACGAGGTGCGCTCGATCCTCGCGCTCGATCGCGAACGGGAATGGCGGCCGCCGATCGTGCTCACCGAGGCGACGCGTGGCGAGGGCGTGCCCGAGCTGTGGGAGAAGGTCGACGAGCATCGCGCATATCTGGAGGAGTCGGGGCAGCTCGACGAGCGGCGCCGTCGCAATCTCGCCGGCGAGGTGTTCGCGGTTGCGTCCGCACGTGCGAAGGCGCACCTCGAGCATGCGGTCTTGGACGATCCCGAGCTACGGCGGCTCTTGGACGAGGTGCAGCGCCGCGAGCTCGACCCGCTCAGCGCGGTGCGTGAGATCCTCGAGAAGGTCTTTCACATCAATGGGTCCAAGCCTCACTGACATCGAAGCTGCGCGCGCGCGCCTCGAAGGCGTTGCGCGCGTCACCCCCGTCTACCGGTCGGAGACGCTGTCGCAGACCTGCGGTCGCGATGTGCACCTGAAGGCGGAGAACCTCCAGCGCACGGGCTCGTTCAAGATCCGCGGCGCGTACAACCGCGTCTCGCTGCTGAACGCCGAGCAGCGCGCTGCCGGCGTCGTCGCGGCGAGCGCCGGGAACCACGGCCAGGCGGTGGCATGGGCGGCGCGCGAGGTGGGAGCGAAGGCACGCATCTTCATGCCGCAGGACTCGGCGATGGCGAAGGTCGACGCGACGCGCCACTACGGCGCCGAGGTCGAGCTCACCGGGCCCGCCTTCGAGGAGGCGCTCGCGGCCGCGCAGGCGTATGTCGTGATGACGGGCGCGACGTTCGTCCATCCGTTCGAGGATCCGGCGATCATCGCCGGGCAAGGAACGATCGGGCTCGAGCTCGTCGACCAGGTGGGCGATCTCGACACGGTGCTCATCCCGATCGGCGGCGGCGGGCTCGCGTCCGGGATCTCGCTCGCGCTGCGCGCGATGCGCCCCGATCTCCGCATCGTCGGCGTCCAGGCGGCGGGCACCCTTCCGGACGGGCCGGGCTACACGATCGCCGACGGAATCGCGGTGAAGAAGCCGGGTGAGCTGACGATGTCGATCCTCGACGCGACGCTCGACGAGATCGTCTCCGTCACCGATGAGGAGATCAGCGAGGCCATCGTCCTCCTCCTCGAACGGACGAAGCTCGTGGTCGAGGGCGCGGGCGCGGTCGGCGTGGCCGCGCTCCTGACCGGCAAGGCGGGCGGGAGGGGCACAGTCGTCCCGATCGTCTCCGGCGGGAACATCGACGCGACGCTGCTCATCTCGGTCATGCGGCACGGCCTCGCCGCCGCCGGCCGCTACCTCGTCGTGCGCACGCGCGTGCCCGACCATCCCGGCGAGCTCGCGCGCCTCCTCACGCTCCTCGCCGACGACCGCGTCAACATCGTCGAGGTCGAGCACCAGCGGGAGACCGGCAACCCCGTCGGCCAGACCGGCGTCGAGCTGACGCTGCTCACGCGCGACGCGGCGCACTGCGACGAGATCCTCGCCAATCTGGCGCGCTGGGGTTACACCGCGCAGCGGCTGTCCTAGACTGACCCGCATGCCGCCTTGCCCCGTTTGCGGGCATGACAACCCGTCCGGCGCGAAGTTCTGCTCGGAGTGCGGCGCCGCGCTCCTCGCCGCGTCCGAGCGGCGCGAGGAGCGCAAGGTGGTCACCGTCCTCTTCGCCGACCTCGTCGGCTTCACCTCGCGTGCGGAGAAGCTCGATCCGGAGGACGTGCGCGCCGTGCTCTCGCCCTACTGGGAGCGGCTGCGCGCCGAGCTCGAGCGCTTCGGCGGGACGGTGGAGAAGTTCATCGGCGACGCCGTGATGGCGCTCTTCGGCGCGCCGACCGCGCACGAGGACGATCCTGAGCGAGCGGTCCGCGCCGCGCTCGCCATTCGCGACTGGGCGCGTGAGGAGGAGGACCTCCAGGTGCGCATCGCGGTGAACACCGGCGAGGCGCTCGTGCTGCTCGGCTCGCGCCCGGCGGAAGGCGAGGGGATGGCCGCCGGCGACGTCGTCAACACCGCGGCGCGGCTGCAGTCGGCCGCGCCGGTGAACGGCGTCCTCGTCGGCGAGACGACGTACCGCGCGACGCGCGAGGCGATCGATTACGCAGTGCGGGAGCCGGTGGCGGCGAAGGGAAAGTCGGCGCCGATTCCCGTCTGGGAGGCGCTGCAGGCGCGCTCGCGCTTCGGTGCCGACCTCGAGCAGCGCACGTCGCTTCCGATCGTCGGCCGCGTGCGCGAGCTCGAGACGATCCTCGGCGCATTCGAGCGCGCGCGGGGTGAGCGGGACACGCAGATGGTGACGCTCGTCGGCGTTCCCGGCATCGGCAAGTCGCGGCTCGTCGCGGAGCTCTTCGCTCGCCTGGACGCGCAGCCCGACCTCGTGTGGTGGCGGCAGGGACGCGCGCTCCCGTACGGCGAGGGCGTGAGCTTCTGGGCGCTCGCCGAGATGGTGAAGGCGCAGGCGGGCATCCAGGAGAACGACGACGCGAAGGCCGCGGAGAAGAAGTTACGCGCAAGCGTCGACGCGATCGTCGAGGAGGAGGAGCGTGCCTGGGTGGCGCAACACCTCCTGCCGCTCGTCGGGATCGAGCAACCCGACTCGGGCGACCGTCGCGACGAGCGGTTCGCCGCCTGGCGGCGCTATCTCGAGGGGCTCGCCGAGCAGCATCCGCTGATCCTCGTCTTCGAGGACCTGCACTGGGCCGACGACGGCCTGCTCGACTTCGTCGACCATCTCGCCGACTGGGCGGGCGGCGTCCCGCTGCTCGTGCTCGGAACCGCGCGGCCGGAGTTGCTCGACCGGCGGCCGGGATGGGGAGGCGGGAAGCTGAACGCGACGACGCTCGCGTTGACGCCTCTCGCTGACGAGGAGGCGGCGCAGATCATCGGCGCGGTGCTCGAGCAGGCCCTGCTCCCGGCCGAGACGCAGCAGACGCTGCTCGAGCGCGCCGGCGGCAATCCCTTGTATGCCGAGCAGTTCGCGCGCCTCTTCGTCGAGCGCGGGACCGCGGAGGACCTGCCGATGCCGGAGACGGTGCAGGGGATCATTGCCGCGCGCCTCGATGTCCTCGAGCCGGCGGAGAAGCACCTGTTGCAGGACGCAGCAGTCGTCGGGAAGGTGTTCTGGGCGGGGTCCCTGATAGGCGATCGTGACGACATCACGCGTGCGCTGCACGCGCTCGAGCGGCGCGGGTTGGTGCGCCGCGAGCGGCGCTCGTCCGTCGGCGGCGAGGACGAATACGCGTTCAGGCACGTGCTCGTCCGCGACGTGGCGTATGGGCAGATCCCGCGCTCCGCGCGCGCCGAGCGGCACGTGCGCGTCGCCGAGTGGATCGAAGGCCTCGGTCGTGCAGAGGACCAGGCGGAGCTCGTCGCACACCACTACGCTGCCGCGCTGGAGCTCGGCGCGGACTGTGCGGCCGCCGCGCGGGTCGCCTTCCGGCGGGCGGGCGAGCGCGCGCAGCGGCTGAATGCGTTCACGAATGCGGAGCGCTTCTTCGCGGAAGCACTCGCGTCGTGGCCTGACGACCCCGAGCGCGGCTACGTCCTCGCCGCACACGCCCGGGCCCGCTTCTTCGTGGAAGGGGGTGTCGGCACCGAGCTGGACGAGGCCGTCGAGGCGCTGCGAAGCACGGGCGACGTCGAGGCCGCTGCCGAGACGGCGGTGCTCGCCGCGCACGCGGCCTGGCGCGCCGGCCGTGACCTCGACGCGCGCGAGCAGATCGCGGCTGTCCGCGAGTGGCTCGTCGGTCGACCGCCGTCGAAGGCGCTCGCGGCCGTGCTCGCCGAGCAGCTCAGGCTCGAGGTCTTCGCGGCCGGCAGCGAGGCCTCGCTCGAGATGAGTGGAGAGGCGCTGCGACTCGCAGAGGAGCTCGGGCTGGACGAGCTGCGCGCGAGCGTCCTCACCACGCTCGGCGTCGCCAATACGTTCAAGGGCGAGCTCGATGCATCGGACGACATCTACAACCAGGTTGCGGCCATCGAGGCGCCGGCGGCCGCGTTCGAGGTCGCGCGGGCGCTCGTGAACCGTGTCGTCAACGCCTCGTTGAAGGGTGACCTCGCCGAGTACCGGCAGCGCCAGCGAGTTGCGTACGAGTACGTCACCCGTATCGGCGACACACGTCAGGTCCTGTGGCTCGACATCGTGTCCATGTGGGGTGCGCAGCTGGACGGTCGCTGGGACGAGGCGCTGGCGCGCGCCGACGCCTTCATCGCACGGGTCGAGCCGCTCGGCGGCCATTATCTTGAGGACTCGGCGCACCTGCTTCGCGCCGAGATCAACGCCGCACGCGGCGCGACCGGAGTGGAGACGGCGCTCGAGCTGCTTCTTGCGCGCGTCGACATGTCGCAGGACTGGCAGTCCCTGTTACCCCGGCTCGTCCAGAGCGCGACCATCAAATGGATCCTCGGCGACGACGCCGGCGCGAGTGCGCTCCTCGCGCAGGCCTACGCGCTCGAATACCGCCCGGTCACTCCGGGGATCACCGGCACGAGCCTCGCGACGATGGTCCGTCTCGGATGGGCGGACCGGTGGGCCGAGCGGTTCTCGAACGCGGTGGACACACCACGGATGCGCGCAGCCCGGCTCGTGTTCGCGGGCCGGACGGTCGAAGCAGCAGACTTGTATCCGCAGATCGGTGGGCCGTACGACGAGGCATCGGTGCGTTTCCTCGCCGCCGAGCAGCTCGCGGCCGAGGGACGCCGCGCCGAGGCCGACGTCCAGCTCCAGCGCGCGCTGGCGTTCTTCCGCGCGGTGGGGGCTTCGCGCATCGTGCGCCGCGCCGAGACGCTGCTCGCGGCTGCGGGTTAGTGCCCGCCGCAGCGGCGGAACGAGGCGACCTCACCGCCGCGGGCACGCCAGTCGGCGATGCCGCCTGCGACGGGCCGCGCGTCGATACCCGTCGCTTTCAGGACGCTGGCCGCAACGGCGGCGCGCGCTCCGCTCTCGCAGATGGTCACGACCTGTTTGCCGTTGACGAGGCCGTTCTCCGCCGCCTGCCGCACGTTCCGGTACGGCATGTGGTCGGTGCCGGGGATGAACCCGGCGTCGCGTTCGTCCGCCTCGCGGACGTCGAGCACCTCGATCTCGTCGGACGCGAGGAGGCGCTCGAGCTCGGCGAGCGTCACCGGGTCGACGCGCTCGGCGCCGCCGCCCGGCTGCCAGCCGGCAACGGCGAAGATGCCGACCGCATGCAGCGAGCGCACGGCGGACGCTGCTTCGTTCTCGTCCGTCGCGTGGATGACGACGGTGCGGTCGGGCAATACGAACGCCGACTTCGTCGCGAAGCTCGACCCGGACACGGGGACGTTGACCGCCCCGGGGCGATGGCCCTCGGCGAACGCGGGCGCAGGACGCACGTCGAGCACGACCGCGTCCGTGGTGTCCGACACCCGCTGGAGTGGCGGCTGTGCGCCGACGAAGGGGCCGCGGTTGATCTCGACGATGCGCTCCATGTTCGGAGGGCGCGGCGGCTGCGGGCCGAGCGCCGCACCGAGGAACTCGTCGTGATCCTCGAGCAGCGCGTGGTTGAAGCGGCGCTCGAAGCCGATCGTCGTCGACGCCTTGGAGCTCATCGCCGCGCCGCAGAGCGAACCGGCGACGTGCCCGGGGTATACCTCGACGCCGTCGCCGAGCTCCACGAGCCTCCGCAGGGAATGGAAGAGATCCTCGGCGCCGTCGCGCGCCTCGACTGCGAGGTCGGGCCGCGCCGCGTCGCCGACGAAGAGCGAGTCGCCGGTGAGCACGAGCCAGGGCTCGTCGCCGCGGCTCCGGTCGATCACCGCGAAGGCGCAGTGCTCGGGCCGGTGCCCGGGTGTGTGCACGGTCCGGATGACGACATCGCCGAGCTCGATCTCCGACCCGTCGATGAGCGGCTCGTGCGCATAGGCCGCGCCGGCCGCCTCGTGCACGTGCACGGGGAGGCCGTGCTCGAGCGCGAGACGTCCGTGCCCGGAGACGTGGTCGGCGTGCGTGTGCGTCTCGAGGACAGCGGTCAGGCGGACGCCGTGCCGCTCCGCCTCCTCGAGGTACTGCTCGATCCCGTACGCCGGGTCGACGACAACGGCCGCGCCTGCGTGCTCGTCGCCAACGAGGTATGAGGCGCATCCCAGGTCATCGTCCACGAACTGCTTGAAGAGCACCGTGGCGACGCTAGCACCGAAGACGGCTATTTCTCTTGAAGTGAGGTCGCGTCACGCGACGCGCCGCACCGCGCTGGGCTCCTGCTGCCCGCCGATTATCCCCTCGTAGGCTGCGAGCACCGCTCGGGCCCGCTCGACACCGATCGGGTCGACGCCGACGTCGTCGCAGGCGAGCAGGTACGTGCGGACCTCGGTCCGCACGTTCTGGTCGGCCAGACGGGACGGAAGCTTCGAGAGGAGCCCGACGATCCGCTGCGCCTCCGAGGAGAGGCCTGCGAACATCGTCGCGATCGAGGCCGTCTGCTCGAAGGACGGACCGTGATCGCTCGTCATCGGCGGACTATTCCCGGCGCGTGGGCCGTTCGCGTCACCCGGAACGGATGATGGTCATCTCTCCCCGAGCGACTCCTCGCGGAGGAGCCGCGACACGTACCACCCGATCGCCGCGAGAAAGACGAGGGTCTGCTCGGAATTCATCGCGATGCCGCCGAGGTTCTGGTCGCGGATCGCCGAGAAGCCCCACAGCCGTGGCGTGTGCACGTAGAACGAGTAGAACGGATGGCTCGAGAAGATGAACGCGAGCCCGAGGAACGACGAGGCGATGAACGCGGCGCCGAGGTAGGCGAGTGCCGCCGGCGGCGGCAGCCTCCCCGACACGAGCGGCCACCAGAAGAGGAAGCCGCCGACGATGAGCAGGCCGTGCTCGACGTTGAGCGCCCAGCCGGTGTCGAGCGCCCAGTTGTAGAACCCGGCGAGGTGCGTCCCGTACCACGCTGCGAGCCAGGCGAGGATCGCCCAGCGCGCGCGGATGCGGCGTCCACCATGGCTGTCGAGCCACGCCTTCATCGCCGATGTCAGCCCGAGCAGGACGAGGATGGGAGCGATGTCGGCGATGAGCGCGTTCTGCACGAGGTGGATGAGCAGCAGCCGCGTCGCGGCGATCGTCTCCATCGGCGAGTTCAAGGGCGCGGCGACGAGGAAGAGCCCGGCGGCGAACGATGCGAGTCGCCATCCCCTCGGCGGGTTGCTCCGCGCATACGCGACCGCGGCGACGGCCGCCAGAGCGATGTACGCCGGTTCCCAGCTGAAGTCGGTCGGGCTCATGCGGCGACGAGTCGCGTAGCGCGCAGCCTCGGGCGGAGGAGCACGAACGCGAGCACGCCGAGCGTGACGAGCTGCTCGGCCATCATCACGATGCCGGCGAGCTGCTGGTCCGTCCGTCCGGGGTACGCGGGATACAGGGTGTGGAAGCTGAAGATGAGCACGTCGGCGAGCACCTGGCCGCACGCGAACATCGCGGCCGCGA
>CAZXZX010000047.1:0-4964 GCA_964645445.1 uncultured Gaiellales bacterium | reverse complement strand
GAGCGCGCGTCCGGCTGGAAGGTCTGCACGAGCACGCGTCCCGGCGCGTCGCGCCCGCTGCGGCCCGCGAGCTGCGTCAGCAGCTGGAACGTCCGCTCCTCGGCGCGGAAGTCGGGCAGACCGAGGCCCGTGTCCGCATCGACGACGGCGGCCAGCTCGACACCGCTGAAGTGATGGCCCTTCGCCACCATCTGCGTGCCGACGAGCACGGCGCGCTTCGTGCGCGCGAAACGCTCGAGGGCCTCGTGCGCATCGTCGACGTCCGCGTCGAGGCGGATCACCTCCAGCTCGGGTAGATGCTTCGCGAGCTCGCGCTCGAGCCGCTGCGTTCCCGCGCCGATCCGCGCGAGCTCTGCAGAGCCGCATGCGGGGCAGGTATCCCGCATCTCCTCGACGCGGCCGCAGTGGTGGCAGTGCAGCGCCTCGTCGCCGTGGAGCGTCAGCGCGACGTCGCAGTTAGGGCAGCGGCGCGTCTCTCCGCATGCACGGCAATGGACCGCGGGTGCGAGACCTCGCCGGTTGAGGAGGAGGATCGCCTTCCCGTCGTTCTCGACGACCGCACCGAGCGCGGCGAGGAGCGGCGCCGACAGCGGATAGCCGGCCTCGCGGCGCAGGTCGACGACACGCACCCGCGGCATCGGCGCCGCGATGCGGCCGCCGAGCTCGAGCCGCTCGAGCGACTGCCACGTCTCGGGGCGCGGTGTCGCCGACCCGAAGACGGCCACCGCGCCTTCGAGCGACGCGCGCTTCGCCGCGACGGTGCGCGCGTCGTAGCGCGGGTCGGACTCCTGCTTGTACGACGCGTCGTGCTCCTCGTCGACGCAGATCAGGCCGAGCGACGGCACCGGCGCGAAGACCGCCGAGCGTGCGCCGACGACGACAGGCGCCTCCCCGGCCGCGATCCGCTCGCGCTCGTCGCGGCGCTCGGCCTCGGAGAGCGCGGAGTGGAGCACGGCGACGCGGTCGCCGAACCGCTCGCGGAACCGCCCCAGTGCCTGCGGGGTGAGTGCGATCTCCGGGACGAGCACGATGGCGCCCTGTCCGCGGCGAAGAGCCGCCTCGCACGCGCGGATGTACACCTCGGTCTTGCCGCTGCCGGTCGCACCCCACAGGAGGAGGTTGCCGCCGCCGTTGTCGAGCAGCTCCTCGATGCGGGAGAGCGCGGCCTCCTGCGCGGACGACAGCTGCGCCGGCGCCGGCTCGGCGGCGATCGCGCGCCCGACCGTGCGCCGCTCGCCGCGTCGCTTCGGGAAGGACGGAGCGACGAGCGCGAGCGCACGCGCCGGAGTCGACCCGTAGTAGTCCGCGACCCAGAGCGCGAGGTCGACGAGGGCGGGTGGCAACGTCTCTGCGACGCGCTCGATCGCGGCCGCGTCGACGCCGTCCGGCAGCGCGGTGTCGATCTCGGTGATGACGCCGCGCCGGCGCGCGTTCCCGAAGAGCACCTCGACGATGTCGCCGACGCGGGCTTCGTCGGGAACCTCGTACGTGAACGGGCGCGCGACCGCGCGGGCGGTGACGAGCGGATAGACGGAGGCGTAGCGCACTAGACGAGGCTAACGCCCATGACGGGCAGCACCCGCCCCCACTCCGTCACCTCGCTGTCACGGAGGTATGACGCGCCCATGCGCTCGTAGAAACCGAGTGCGTTCGGCTCGGCCTCCCACTCCATCGTCGTGCAGCCGCGGGCGCGACCGAGCGCCGCGGCCCGCTCGAACAGTCGACGTCCCAGCCCCCGGCCCATCGCCGCGGGCTCGACCCAGAGGTCGTCGAGCCAGCACACGGTGTCGCGGATGACGACCGACGCCCAGCCGCCGTCCTCGACGAGCCTGTTCTCCTCCGCCGGGAACCGGATCGCGTCCGCCCACTCGCGGACGAGCTGCTCGTCGTATCCCCAGTGCGCCTTCGCGGCGTATGCGATCTCGCGCAGCCGCTCGGTGTCAGACACCGGCCGCGGTGACGACGAAGTCGGTCGCGAATCCGGCGAGGATTCCGAGCAGCATCACCCAGGTGATGAGCACCGGGTGGCCGTAACGGCGGTTGACCGCGAAGAGCTCGCCGACGACGTACAGGATCGAGCCGGCGGCGACGGTGAAGAAGACAACGGAGATCGCTTCGCTCGACCAGGCCTGGCCGAGCACCGTCCCCAGGAACGTCGGGCCGCCGCCGATGAGGCCGAGCAGCCCGAGCAGCTTCCAGCTCGGTCGGATCCCCTCCCCCGTCAGCGGCCCGCAGATGCCGAAGCCTTCGGTCGCGTTGTGCAGCCCGAAGCCGATGATCAGCGTCACGGCGAGGCTGATCTGGCTCGCCGCGGCCGCCTGGCCGATCGCGAGCCCTTCGCCGAAGTTGTGCACGCCGATCCCGATGGCGATGAGGAACGCGAGCCGGACGGCCGGCGTCGTCAGGTCGATCCACTTCCGGTCGGCGAACTCGTCCACCGCCGCGGCCCCTGGGCCGACGAAGGTGGAGGCGCGCCGGTTGGCGCGGCGTTTCATCCACGCGTCGTAGTAGACGAGGCTCATCAGGCCGGCGGTGAAACCGGCCACGCCGAGCGCGGCGAGGCCGCTGAAGCGGTCCCAGTCGTGGGCGTGGAGGGCGGCGTCGATCGGGTCGACGGCGTTCGTGAGCACGTCCCAGAGCAGGAAGACGAGGATCCCGGTGGCGAAGGCCGAGAGGCCCGAACGGGCGTTCGCGCTCAGCCCGCGCATCCTCCCCACGGGGAGGCCGAGAAAGATCGTCGACCCGGCGATCGCGCCGAGCAGGAGGATGTGACCGGTGCTCACGTGCGGTGTAAGGGTAGCCTTACACCGAAATGAGCGAGCGGCATTCCGTCGACGAGTACCTCGAGACCATCTATTTCCTCGCCTTCCCGATCGGCGAGTACACGCCGCGCGGGGCGGGCGCGCCGCCGCTGGCGTCGCGGGTGGCGGAGATGCTCCACGTCTCGCGGGCATCGGCGGGCGAGATGCTGAAGCGGCTCGAGGCGGAGGGCCTGATCGTGCGCGGCGCCAAGAAGGAGGCGCTGCTGACCGAGGCCGGCCGCGAGCGGGCGGAGCGCGTCGTGCGGAAGCACCGCATCATCGAGCGGCTGCTGACGGACTTCATGGGCTACACCGGGTACGAGGCGCACGAGCGCGCGGACGAGCTCGGCGACACGTTCGACGACGAGATGGTCGCGCGCATCGACGAGAAGCTCGGGCATCCGGAGCGGTGCCCGCACGGCTGGCCGGTCGACCCCGAGGTGGAGCAGGCGGAGAACCTGGAGCTGGCACCGCTCGCGACGCTCGCGCCCGGGACGAAGGCGACGATCGTCCGGCTGGCCGAGCACGACGGCGAGCTCCTGCACTGGTTCTACGACCAGGGCCTCGTGCCGGGGACGGCGCTCGAGGTCCGCACGGCCGAGCCGGCGGCCGATCAGTTCACCGTCCGCGTGAACGGCGGCGAGCGCGCGATCTCCGAGAAGGCCGCCGCCGGCCACTTCGTGCGTCCCTCCTAACACTTTCCAAACAGGGCCTGGCCCCGGTCGTGTCAGGGCCGGCCATGTCCGAGTCGTGTCCGGCCCCGACGTGTCCTAGCCGGTCAGGCCGCGGCGGGCGAGCTCGGCGGTTGCCTCGTCCACCCGGTCGACCGCCGTCTGCCCGGCGAGCCACTCGGCCAGCTCGGCGATGCCGTCCGCGAGGGAGACCCGGGGCTCGAAGCCGAGCGTCTCGCGCGCGAGCGAGACGTCGGCGAAGCAATGGCGGATGTCACCGACGCGGAACTCGCCCGTCACCTCGGGCGCGATCTCCGTCCCGAGCGTGCGCGCGAGCAGCTCCGCGAGCGCGTTCACGGTGATGCTCTCGCCGCTGCCGACGTTCACCGCGAGCCCGTCCGCTCCGTCGCGCTCGAGCGCGAGCGCGAACGCACGCGCGACGTCGCGCACGGAGACGAAGTCGCGCCGCTGCCCCCCGTCCTCGAACACGCGCGGCGCGCGCCCGTTCAACAGCCGCGCCGCGAAGATCGCAAGCACACCGGTGTAGGGATTCGAAAGCGCCTGCCCAGGCCCGTACACATTGAAGAGCCGCAGCGCAACGGTCGGGATGCCGTACGCGGCACCCGCGACGAGGCACGCGCGCTCCTGGTCGTACTTCGTCAGCGCGTAGATCGAGCTCAACGCCGGGGGCTTCGTCTCCGGTGTCGGCATGGGCTCGAACCCTGGGAAGTCCCACTCGCGACGCTCGAGTTGCTGTCGCGTCCGTTCGCCGGGATCGCCGCCGCGATAGAGCCCCTCGCCGTAGATGCTCATGCTCGACGCCACGACGAGCTTCCGCACCGGCCGCTCGGCGAGCGCCTCGAGCAGCACTGCCGTGCCGAGCGAGTTCGCGGAGGTGTATTCCGCCATCTCGTACATCGACTGGCCCACGCCGACGCGCGCCGCAAGATGGACGACGGCATCGACTCCCTGGAGAGCGCCTCTGACCGCTTCCGGATCCCGAATGTCGCCGGCGATGTCGGGCTTCACGCTGTCGGCGCTCTCGTGCACCTGCGCCACGAGGCTGTCGAGGACGCGGACACGATCCCCGCGCGCGAGCAGCTCGTCGGCGAGATGCGAGCCGATGAAGCCGGCGCCGCCGGTTATCAGTATCGACTCAGACAGTTGCGGGCTCGGAGAGCCCGGCAGCGGCGCGCAGTGCGTCGGCCTTGTCGGTGCGCTCCCAGGTGAAGTCGCGGTCCTCGCGCCCGAAGTGCCCGTATGCGGCGGTCTTCGAGTAGATCGGCCGCCTCAGATCGAGATCACGCAGGATCGCTGCCGGCCGCAGGTCGAAATGCTCGCGCACGAGCGCCTCGATCTTCGGCACCGGGATGCTCTCCGTCCCGAAGGTCTCGACGAGGATCGACATCGGGTGCGCGACGCCGATCGCGTACGCGACCTGCAGCTGGCACCGTTCGGCGAGCCCCGCAGCGACGACGTTCTTTGCGACGTA
>CAZXZX010000046.1:0-11831 GCA_964645445.1 uncultured Gaiellales bacterium | reverse complement strand
GGACCGTTCTTCACGGAGAGGAGATGCTCCGCGTCGTCCTCCTCCGCGAGCAGCCACGTGCCGAAGCGTCGCGTGTCGCGGTACGCGACGCGGCTCCCGTCGTCGAGCTCGAGCACGGCGCGCTCGTGCGTCGCCGGCGCGTACCGGAAGCCGCCGGTCATGCGCAGGTGCACGAGCAGCGCGTGGCCGCTCTCGAGGCGCACGACGATGTACTTGCCCCGGCGGTCCACGGCGGCGACCCGGTTCCCCGTGAGCATGCCGGCGACCAGCAGTCGGTCCTCGGGCCGTGTGAGGCGTGGATCGTCGATGCGCGCGAACGTGATGCGCTTGCCCTCGACCGCGGCTGCGAGACGGCCGCGCTCGGTCTCGACCTCGGGAAGCTCAGGCATGAGGCCGGTACTTAGTACGCATACCGAAGTCGAACGAAATTGCCACGGTGTTCAGTTCCCATGGGGGGCGTGACGCTTCGGTGACGAAGACGTCGGGGTACTAGGTACCGGCCTCAGCACTCAGGGTCTGCAGGACGATCGGGACGTGCTGCGGCGGCTCGTCTGCGATGACATAGGCGGCGCGGACGCGCTCCGCTGCGTCGGACGCGGTCTGCGCGTCGTGCGCGTGCACTTCTGCGAGCGGCTCTCCTTCCTCGACGGGCTCACCGCGCTTCTTGCGGCAGACGATCCCCACCGCGTGGTCGATTGCGTCGTCCTTCTCCGCGCGGCCGGCGCCGAGATGGAGCGCCTCTACTCCGATCTGGATCGCCGACAGGCTCTGGACGTACCCGGCGCGCGGCGCGAACGCCTCGGCGATGGCCGGCGCCTTGGGCAGCGCCGACTCGTCGGGGTCGCCTCCCTGCGCGCGCACCCAGCGCTCGTACGCGTCGGCGGCCGACCCGTCGGCGACCGCGCGCTCGGCGAGCCGGCGGCCCTCGTCGACGTCGACCTCCAGGTCGGAGAGCGCGAGCAGATGCGCCGCGGCGTCGAGCACGAGCTCGGTCAGATCGTCGGGGCCGTCGCCGCGCACGGTCGCAAGCGCCTCGCGCACCTCGAGCGCGTTCCCGACGGCATGGCCGAGAGGCTGGCTCATGTCCGTGAGCTCGCACACGACGTCACGGCTTGCATGACGGCCGAGCGCGATCATCGCCTCGGCGAGCACCGTTGCATCGGCGACCGTCTTCATGAACGCGCCGTCTCCGACCTTCACGTCGAGCACGATCGCGTCGGCGCCGGAGGCGATCTTCTTCGACATGATGCTCGCCGCGATCAACGAGACGTTGTCGACCGTGGCCGTGACGTCGCGCAGCGCGTAGAGCTTCTTGTCCGCCGGCACGAGGTTCGCCGACTGCCCGACGACGGCGATGCCGACGTCGCGGACCTGCGCGACGAACTCCTCGGTCGAAAGCTCCACGCGGAAGCCGGGGATCGACTCGAGCTTGTCGAGCGTCCCGCCGGTGTGGCCGAGCCCGCGGCCGCTCATCTTCCCGAAGGGAACGCCGCACGCCGCGACGATGGGGCCGACCGCAAGCGTGGCCTTGTCGCCGACGCCCCCGGTCGAGTGCTTGTCGACGACCCTCCGCCCGAGCTCCTCGCTCAGGTGGATCTGATCGCCGCTCCGCACCATCGCGTCGGTCAGCGCGAACGTCTCACGGCTGGAGAGCCCCCGGAAGAAGACGGCCATGAGGAATGCGGTGAGCTGATAGTCGGGCACGTCGCCGAGGACGAGCTCGTCGATCTCGGACGCGGACAGCTCGTCGCCGTCGCGCTTCCGCTGGATGAGATCGACGACGCGGCTCATTTGGTTGCTACGAAGATCGTCATGTGCCGCGTCATCGCAAGGGGCTCCTCGAAGTCCGGCACTTTCTCGGCCAGGTGCGCGTGGCTGATCGTATTGGCGAGGTAGTCGCGTACCGCCTCGCGCGTGAAGGACATCTCCCCGACGACGTCGCGCCGTTCGACGGATCCGAAGTGCCTGCGGAGCGGCTCCTCCCCGTTCTCGGCGAAGAACTGGATCTTCTCGGTGTGACGGTCGCGGCCGACGAGATCCCAGAGCTCGTGCATGTTGTCGATGCTGTTCGTCGCCGCGACGAGCCGGCCGCCCGGGCGGAGCACACGCGCGAGCTCGGCGAGCCCGCAATCGAGATCGGGCACGTGGTAGAGCATCCACGCGGCGACCGCGCAGTCGAACGATTCGTCAGCGAACGGGAGCTCCTGCACATCGCCGACGCAGGCATCGACGCCGCGCTCCCGTGCCAGCTCGACCATGCGCGGCGAGAGGTCGAGTGCGACGACCTCGATCCCGAGCTCGTTCGCGACGCGGGCCGCCATGTCGCCGGGGCCGCACCCCACCTCGAGGTAGCGGCGCGGGCTCGACTGCGCCACGGCCGCGAAGAGCGTGTCGAGCGCGCTCGGCCCTGTCGAGTGCGCGAAGGCCGCGCGGCGCACGAGGAAGCGCGACTCGTCGGCGTACTCGGCGGCGACGACCTCCGGGTCGTTCAGCTTCAAGGCGTGAGGATGGGCTGTCCGGGGATGCCGCGCGACGGCGCCTTGCCCTTCAGCCACGCGTTCACCGTCGCCCCGACGTCGGAGAACTCACCCTCGTGGATCTTCCCGGAGGCGTTGCGTCCTGCGACGTACGCGAGCAGCATGGCGTGCTCGCGCGAATGGTCGGTGGACGGCGTCGTCGGATCGCAACCGTGGTCGGAGGTGACGATGAGCAGGTCGCCGGGACGAAGCGCCTCGAGCAGGTCCGGGAGCCGCCGGTCGAAGTCCTGCAGGCAGCGGTGGAAGTTCACGGGATCGTTGCGGTGGCCCCACAGCATGTCGGTCTCCACGAGGTTGACGAAGACGAATCCCTCGTCGAGCTCCTGGAGGAGCTTCTCGGTGACCTGGATGCCCTCGATATTCGACTTCGTCGGGCTCGATTCGTCGATGTCCTGGTGCGCGAAGATGTCGCCGATCTTGCCGACGCCGTGCACCTTCACTCCCGCCTCGCGCAACAGCGTCAGGTAGTTCGGCTTGCGAGGCACGAGCGAGAAGTCGTGACGATTGGGTGTGCGCGTGTAGTTGCCCGGCTCGCCGATGAAGGGACGCGCGATCACGCGACCGACGGCGTCCTTGCCGGTGAGGATCTCGCGCGCATCGCGGCAGGCCTCGTACAGCTCCTCGAGCGGCACCGTCTCCTCGTGCGCGGCGATCTGGAAGACCGAGTCGGCCGACGTGTACACGATCCACTTACCGGTCTTTTGATGCTCCTCGCCGAGCTCCTGGATGATCTCCGTCCCGGAGGCGACCCTGTTGCCGAGGACGCCGCGCCCCGTCTTGTGCATGAACGGATCGATGACGTCGTGCGGGAAGCCGTGCGGGTACGTCGGAAACGCCTGCGCGGTGACGAGGCCCATCATCTCCCAGTGGCCGGTGGTCGTGTCCTTCCCCTTCGAGCGCTCGATCAGCCGGCCCGCGACGGCCGGCGCGCCAGGCTGCGGGGGGCACCCTTCGAGCGGCTCGACGTTCCCGAGGCCGAGTGCCTCCATGTTCGGGAGATCGAGGCCGCCGACGGCTTTCGCGACGTTGCCCAGCGTGTTCGAGCCCTCGTCTCCGTATTGCGCGGCATCCGGCAGCTCGCCCGCTCCGACGGCATCGAGAACGATCACGCACGCTCTGGACATGGGGCTATTCTAGGAGCGCGATGCAAAGCGTCCTCGGCCTGATCGAATTCGTGTCCTTCATCCTGGCGATCGTCGGCCTCGCCGCGGGCATCACGTGGGTCGTCGTGCGGCTCTTCCCGCCGAAGAAGCCCCAAGCTCCAACCGCCTAGGCTGGGGCGAGCGGGAGGACGTCCTCGAGCGGGGTGAACTCGAGGTCGTGCGCCTCGGCCACCGCCTCGTAGACGATCTTCCCGTCGAGCACGTTCACGCCGCGCGCGAGCGACCGGTCACGGGCGACGGCCCGCGCGAGCCCGTTCCCGGCGATCTCCTCGACGTACGGGAGCGTCGCGTTCGTGAGTGCCTTCGTCGACGTGATCGGCACACCGCCCGGCATGTTCGCGACGCAGTAGTGGAGGATCCCGTCGACCGTGTAGACGGGGTCGGTGTGCGTCGTCGGATGCGCAGTCTCGACACATCCACCCTGGTCGATCGCGACGTCCACGATCACGGCGCCGGGTTTCATCTGCCCGAGCATGTCGCGGGTCACGAGCTTCGGCGCCCGCGCGCCGGGGATGAGGACGGCACCGATGACGACGTCGGCCTCGGTGATCGACGACTCGATCTGGAGCGTCGACGACATGACGAGGCTGACGCGTCCGGACAGGATCTCGTCGAGGTGGCGCATGCGGTCGATCGACCGCTCGAGGATGGTCACCTGCGCGCCGAGACCGAGCGCGATGATCGCCGAGTTGTAGCCGACGATGCCGCCGCCGAGCACGAGCACGCGGCCCGGCGCCACGCCGGGCACGCCGCCGAGCAGAACGCCGCGCCCGCCGAGCGGCTTCTCGAGGAAGTGTGCCCCCGCCTGCGACGCAAGACGTCCGGCGATCTCGCTCATCGGCGCGAGTAGCGGCAGCCTGCGGTCGTCGGTCTCGACCGTCTCGTACGCGACCGCGGCGATGCCGCTGTCGGCGAGCGCACGAGTGAGCGGCGCGTCTGCGGCGATGTGGAGATACGTGAACAGCACGAGCCCTTCGCGGAGGCGCTGGTACTCGGCCGCGATCGGCTCCTTCACCTTCAACAGAAGCTCGGCGCGGCCCCAGACGTCGTCGACGGAGACGATCTCGGCACCGGCGCGCTCGTAGTCCGCGTCGGGGAACGAGCTCCCGTCGCCCGCCGTCGTCTCGACGAACACCTCGTGTCCCTTGAGCACGAGCTCGCGCGCGCCGGCAGGCGTCAGTGCGACGCGGTACTCGTCGGTCTTGATCTCCTTGGCGACGCCGATCCGCACGACGCGCGGACAATATCGACTCCAAACAGAAACACAACACCGTGGCCGTACGCTCGCGCCATGAAGCTGGCCGTCCTCCTCCTCGCGCTCGCCGTGAAATCGCCTCTCCCCGGCGTCGCCACCCCAAGCGGCAACATCCATTGCTTCTACGTGCCCGGTCCACCCGGCCACCTGCTCTGCGACATCCACCAGGCCGCGTACACCAAACGGGAGCAAGCGGGCTGCATGGCCAGCGCCGGCCTCGACTGGCACGGCTGGGAGGTCTATGCGACACGCAAGACCGTCCCGGTCTGCTCGGGCGGGATCCTCTACAACTCCAATTCGGGCTACCCGAAGTACACGACGCTCGCGTACGGCAAGACCTGGCACTTCGCCTCGTTCACGTGCACGTCGCGGTTGACCGGCCTCACGTGCAGCGCACGCGGGCATGGGATCTTCATCTCTCGCGCGTCGTGGCGCGGCCGGTGAGGTAGAGCAGCAGGCTCGCGAGCGTCTTCGCGTCCTCGATCTCGGGGATGAGCGATTCGACGCCGGTCGCGGGGCGGCGAACGAGCTCGAGCTCCTCGTCTGCGTCGGGCGCGGCCTCCCCCCGAACGGCACCTTCCGCGAGGAAGACGTGCATGTACTCGCGCGAGAATCCGGGAGTCGTCCAGAAGCCGCCGAGCCGCGTCCAGCTGCCGCCGGTGAGACCGCACTCCTCGCGCAGCTCGCGCTGCGCGGTGGCGAGCGGCTCCTCACCGGGCTCGCGCGTTCCGGCCGGGATCTCGAGCAGCGTGCCGCGCGTCGCCTCGCGTAGCTGGCGCACGAAGGCCATCTGACCCTCGGTGTCGACGGCGACGACGGCGACCGCCCCCGGGTGCTCAACGATCTCGCGCTCGTGGTCTCCCCACCGCTCGACGGTGACGGCGATCAGCCTGCCCTGCCAGACCGTCTCGGCCGAGTCAGGCTCCACGCGCGACCTCGACGAGCGCGAGCGTGACGTCGACCATCCCCTCGAGGTCGGCGACCGAGATACGCTCGCCCGGCGTGTGGATATCGGTCATGCCGTTCGCGAGGTTCAGGCAGCGCAGGCCGCGCTCGTTGAAGGCGTTCGCATCGGCGGCTCCGCCCGAGAGCGCATAGGCGACCGTATAGCCGCAGCGCTCGAGGGCCGTCTCGGCGAGGCGGACGACGTCGTCGCTCTTCGCGAATCGGTAACCGCGGTACGTCTTCTTCAATGAGGTCGAGACCTCGCACTCCGTCGACGTGGCGGCGAAGGTGAACGCATCCAGCATCTCCTGTACGAGGTCGTTCAGCTTACGCTCGTCGTGGCAGCGCGCCTCGGCGAGGAACGTGCACCACTCGGGGACGATGTTCCCAGCGGTCCCACCGGAGATGACGCCGACGTTCGCGGTCGTCTCCTCGTCGATGCGCCCCAGCCGCAGGTCGGCAACCGCCTTCGCCGCCGCCTGGATTGCCGAGCGCCCCTCCTCGGGGAACATGCCCGAGTGCGAGGCGCGGCCGTGGAAGGTGACCTCGATGCCCTGCGCCCACGGCGCGCCGAGGATGATCTCGCCGATCGGGGCGGCCTGGTCGTAGACGTAACCGAGCTGCGCGTGGAATCGGGTGTGGTCGAACGCCGCAGCGCCGAGCAGACCGATCTCCTCCTGCATCGTGAAGAGCAGCTCGATGCCTGCATGCGGCCGTCCCTCGGCGAGCACCCGGCGCGCCCCCTCCAGCATCGCGACCACTGCGGACTTGTCGTCGGCGCCGAGGATCGTTCCGCCCGCATTGCGGATGACGCCGTCCACGAGCACCGGCTCGAGCGGTCCGTCGGCCGGAACGGTGTCGAGGTGGGCGCAGAAGAACAACGGCGTCCCATCCGCCGTCGGCTCGATGCGGGCGTAGACGTTGCCGAATGCATCCTCGTCGGAGTCGAGTCCGAGTTCGCGCAGGTAGCGGACGACCACGTCGGAGACTGGGCGCTCCTTGCCCGGCGGGCTCGCGATCGCCGCAAGCTCGAGGAAGAGGTCGACCGGCTCGGTCACTCCTCCAAATCTACGGGCGGGCGAGGAAGAGCCGCTTCTCGGTCGCGAGATGGGGCGCCCACTCGAGGCGGTCGGCGCCCGCAAATCGCAGGTACGCGCGGAGCGCGTCGCGCATCGCGTCGACGAACCCATCGGCGCGGCGGGGCGCAAAGCCGTCCTCCCACCAGAGGCCGAGCACCTCCACCTTGGCTTCGTCCCGGTCGATCCGCGGCTCGACCCGGCCGACGAAGCGATCGCGGAACACGATCGGGAGCACGTAGTAGCCCCAACGGCGCTTGTCCGGCTTGAAGAAGCCCTCCCACACGTGTTCGAAGTCGAACACGCTCGCGAGGAGGCCCGTGTCCCACAACAACGAGTCGAACGGCGCGACGAACGCGACGGAGGGCGCCGGCTCCGGCGGCGCCTCGAGCAGGCCGAGCTCCTCGGGGAGGACGAAGCGCTTGGCGCGTACGCCTTCGACCTCGATGGGCACGAGCGCACGCCGCTCGACCAGCTCCTTCTGTAGCGCCTTGCGCGCATCCGGATTGGCGATGCGGTCGAACGTGCCCCCGGCGCCGCCGGCCCCGAGGAGGCCGTGGGCGCGATACCGGGATAGCAGCTTGTGCAGGAGCTGCTCTCGCTCCGGCACCTCGCACGCGAGCACATCGGCGGGGAGCAACCGCTCGACGAGGTCGTAGTACCGGATGTTGCCGTCGCGCCACGCGAGGCCGATCTCGCCCGTGACGGTGTACGCCTCGAGCACGGAGCGAACGGCGTTCTCCGGCAGCCCGAACCAGTTTTTCGTCGCACCGGCCTCGCGCTCGAAGTCGCGCGTCGACAGTGGTCCTTCGGCGCGAATTCGCCCCAACACGCGCTCGGCCGCCGCGGCGTTGTCGGCGAGGGCTGCGGCGTGGAACCGGAGCCCCTTGCGGCCCATGGCACGACGGAACCACGGGAACTCGCTCGTCAGGACGAACGACAGCGCCTTGTTCGTCGCCTCGAAAATCTCACGGCGTTCGTAGAGCTCGTCGCACCAGGCGGGCTCGTAGCCGGCAACGCGTGCATGCAATACGAGGTCGTGGTTCCGGCCTGCGACCGCGATCGGGTCGAATTGGATCGATCCGAGCTTCCGGAAGACCTCGAGTACCCCGTCCAAGCCGCCGGTGAGAGACCGCGCAGGCGCGAGGAAGTGCCGCGCGACGAGAAAGCGACGCGCCGCCTCAGCAGTGACTTTCATGGGAGAACGCTCTACGCCGCGACCGGCTGCGTCTGGCGCGAGCGCGCGCGGACGAGCGCAGCGCCGACGAACCCGCGGAAGAGCGGCGCCGGCCGCGTCGGGCGTGACTTGAACTCGGGATGGAACTGGCTGGCGACGAACCACGGGTGGCCGGGCAGCTCGACGATCTCGACGAGCCGCCCACCGTCGAAGGTTCCGCTGACGACGAGCCCGTGGTCGACGAGCCGCTCGCGGTAGTGGTTGTTCACCTCGTAGCGGTGACGGTGCCGCTCGAAGATGACCGCCTCGCCGTACAGCTCGCGGGCCTGCGTCCCGTCCGCGACTTCGACGGCCTGCGCGCCGAGACGCATCGTGCCACCGAGATCCTCGACGCCCTTCTGCTCGGGCAGCAGGTCGATGACGGGGAACGGCGTCTCGGGATCCATCTCCGTCGAGTTGGCGCCGTCGAGGCCGACGACATGACGCGCGAACTCGGACACGGCGACGTGCATGCCGAGGCAGATGCCGAGGTACGGAATACCGCGTTCGCGTGCGACGCGGCACGCGAGGATCTTCCCCTCCCAACCGCGTGAGCCGAAGCCGCCGGGGACGAGCACGCCGTCGACGCCGTCGAGCACCTCCGCCGCTTCCTCGTACGACATGTTCTCGGCATCGAGCCACCGCACGGCGACGCGACAGCCGTTGTGCAGGCCGGCGTGCTTCAGGGCCTCGTGCACGGAGAGGTATGCGTCCTGGAGCTTCACGTACTTGCCGACGAGCGCGATCTCGACGAGCTCGTGCCGTTCGTCGATGCGACGGACGAGCTCGTCCCACTCGCCGAGATCGGCGTCAGGCGCGTCGATCTTCAGTTTCTCGCACACGAGCCGGTCGAGCCCCTCCTCCTTCAGCACCGACGGCACGAGGTAGACATCGCGAACGTCGGGGCTCGCGATCACCGCGCCGGGGTCGACGTCGGCGAAGAGCGCGATCTTGTCGCGGATGTCCCGCGAGAGCTCCTCGTGCGACCGGCAGACGACGACGTCGGGGTGGATACCGATGCGGCGCAGCTCGTTCACCGAATGCTGGGTCGGCTTCGTCTTCAGCTCGCCGGCCGCCTCGATGAACGGGACGAGCGTGACGTGAACGTAGACCACGTTCTCGGGACCGGCCTCGCGCCGGAACTGGCGGATCGCCTCGAGGAACGGCAGCGACTCGATGTCGCCGACGGTGCCGCCGATCTCGGAGATGACGACGTCCGTCGGGCCGGCCTCGGCCGCGCGCGCAATGCGCGCCTTGATCTCGTTCGTGATGTGGGGGATGACCTGGACCGTCGCGCCCAAGAAGTCGCCCTTGCGCTCCTTGCGGAGGACGGTGTCCCAGATTGCGCCCGCGCTGTGGCTCGCGGTGCGGAGGAAGTTCTCGTCGACGAAGCGCTCGTAGTGGCCGATGTCGAGGTCGGTCTCGGCGCCGTCCTCGGTGACGTAGACCTCACCGTGCTGGAACGGGCTCATCGTCCCCGGGTCGACGTTGAGGTACGGGTCGAACTTCTGGAGCTGGACGCGGAGGCCGCGCGCCTTCAGCAGTCGACCGAGCGATGCGGCGACGATTCCCTTCCCGAGCGCCGACACGACTCCCCCGGTGACGAAGACGTACTTCGTCCCATGACTCGTCTCCCCTCGGGTGGGCTGCGTGATTTGGCTCACGCAGAACAATGCTAGCGGGCCTACCAGTCGGCGCTCGGTGCTGCCTGCCTGAAAGGTTCCCGTGTCCCGGCGCATCTCATTTCACGACTGGGAGAAGAAAGGGGGAGAGATGCGAAAGATCGGTGTCGCGGCCATCGTGGTCGCCCTCACGGCGCTCCTCGTCATCAGCGCCAGCGCTGGACTCGCTCGCGCCGACAGCAACGGAGCGTCGGTCTACAAGGACTTCGGCTGCGGGCTCTTCGACGGGAACGGAGGCTTCGTCTTCGTGACCACAGGCACGCATTCCGTCGAAATCACCAACGGGAACGCGGTGACGATCTGCAAGGCCTCGGACGTCCCCAACTCGACCGGTTCCGCGGTGCACTGGAACAACGGGAACACCGGCGACACCTGCGGCATCGCCGGCGGGTCGACGAGCAATTGGGACGAGACGGTCAGCGCGAGCGGTGAGGCCATACTCCGCTGCCATCTGAACGGTTCCACCTGAGCGACTGACTCGAAGACGTGGGCGCGCCACCCGGCGCGCCCCACGTCTCGAGAGGTCTCACGACGTTTCGACGCTAGAGCCCGGCCGCGGTCTGGACGAGGTCGTACAGCCGGTTGACGGCATCGTGTGCGATCCGCCGGCGCGGCCCGACGAGGAACCGGCCCTCGACGGCCACGGTGACCTGCGTCCGGCCTGCCCCGGCAGGCGAAAGCGCGACCACCACCCCAAGCCGCTCGCGGGCGAGCTCGAACGAGAACCGTTCGCCGCGAACGACCTCGCGGACGAGCAGCGTCCCCGGCGTCTCCGGCTTCCGGAAGTAGCTCGGGCCTTGCACCTTCCAGCGCGCGCCGGGCGCGAGCCCGCGCCGGTCGGGCTCGACCCCCGAGATGCCGGGCCACCAGTCGGACAGGTGGTAGGGCTCTGCGACGAAGCCCCAGACATCCTCGACCGGCGCGAGGAGGGTCCGCTCAGCTGCGTACCGCAGCGAGGAACTCCTGCCCGCCGAGCATCCGCTCGAGCTCGGCTTTTCGCTCGTCCTCGCTCAGGAGGTCGATGCGGGTGTGCGTCGGGTCGCCGGGAATCTTCTCGACGCGGAAGTGGCGATCGGCGACCGCGGCGATCTGCGGCAGGTGGGTGATCGTGATCACCTGCGCTCGCTCGGCGAGGCGGCGCAGGACGCGGCCGACCGCGTTCGCCGTCTCTCCGCCGATGCCGGCGTCGATCTCGTCGAAGACGAGCGTCTCGCCGCCTGCCACCGCCGCGATCGCGAGCGCGACCCGCGACAGCTCACCGCCGGATGCGGTGTCGGCGACGGGGCCGAACGCCATGCCTGCATTCGGACGAATGAGGAAGACGGCCTCGTCACCACCCGTCGCCCCCGGCTCGCGCTCGCGCACGTCGCACGTGAACTCGCCCTCGCCCATGCCGACATCGTGGAGCTCGGCAGCAACCGCATCCGCGAACGCGGGCGCGGCGGCGTTCCGTTCGGCCCGCAGATCGAGCGCGACCGCGTGAACACGCGACTCCGCCTCCTCGACCGCGGCGGCCGCTGCGGCCGCCGGATCGACTCCCTCGTCCAACGCCGCCAGCTCGGCCCGTGCTTCCGCCGCCTGCGCCAACAGCTCGTCGTATGTCGAGATGCGGAACCGTCGCTTCGCCTCCGCGACCCGGTCGAGCCCGGCCTCGAGCTCCTCCAGCCGCCCCGGCTCCGCCTCGAGCGAGGCGAGAAACGAGTGGAGCTCGGACGCAGTCTCCCGCAACCGGAGCTCGACGTCCCGCAGCTCGTCACCCGCGCGCCGGAGCTCCGGCGCAAGCCGCTCGAGGGGCGCCACCGCCCACTCCGCGACGGCGACGAGGCCCGCCGCGCCCTCCCCGTCCTCCGGCGTCAGCGCATTCGCGGCAGCCGACGCAGCCTCTGCCAGCTCGGACACGTGCCGCAGCCGCTCGCGCTCGTCGCGCAACCGTTCCTCGCCGCCCTCCTCCATGCCC
>CAZXZX010000045.1:0-14362 GCA_964645445.1 uncultured Gaiellales bacterium | reverse complement strand
CGCGAGCACGAGTGGACGATCCGCCTCTGGCGGGACGGCGGCCGCGTCATCGCCTGGTCGTGGCTCAAGTCCGACCGCGGCGTCCTGGAGCTCGACGTGCATCCGGAGTACGAGCATCTGCTCGACGAGATCCTGGACGAGCCCGAGGCGCGGATCGCCTCCGGCTTCGAGGACGACGAGGCCCGACGCGCCGTGCTCGCACGCCACGGTTTCGTGCGTCCCGGCCAAGAGCTTCATCTGAACGCGCGCGACGTGCCCGAGCCTCCCGAGCCGCCGCCGCTGCCCGGCGGCTTCCACCTTCGTACCGTCGAGCCCGCGGATCTCGCCGAGCGCGTCGCCGTCCACCGGGACGTCTGGGCGCCCTCGCGAGTGACCGAGTCCAGCTACCGCGCCGTCATGTCGTCGTGGCCGTACCGCAGCTCGCTCGACTGCGTCGTCGAGGCGCCGGACGGCCGCTTCGCGGCGTACGTGCTCGTGTGGCCGGACGACGAGAACGGCGTCGGCCTGTTCGAGCCGGTCGGGACGCGGCAGGAGTTCCGCCGCCTCGGGCTCGGCGCAGCCGCGTGCACGTTCGCGCTGCGTCGTTTGCACGCTGAGGGCATGCGGCGGGCGGTCGTCCTGTGCGAGACGTCCGCGGCCTGCGCGCTGTACGGCGGCGTTGGATTCGCGCAGCGCGGGACGATCGTGGAGTACGAGCGATGAATCGCCTCGCGCAGGAGACGAGCCCGTACCTGCTGCAGCACGCGGGCAATCCGGTGGACTGGTACCCGTGGGGTGAGGACGCGTTCGCGCACGCGCGCGCCGAGGACAAGGCGGTCCTGCTCTCCGTCGGGTACGCGGCGTGCCACTGGTGTCACGTGATGGCGCACGAGTCGTTCGAGGACGACGAGACGGCGCGGCTCATGAACGAACTGTTCGTCAACGTCAAGGTCGACCGCGAGGAGCGGCCCGACGTCGACTCGCTCTACATGGACGCGGTCGTTTCGCTCACCGGGCAGGGCGGCTGGCCGATGACCGTCTTCCTCACCGCTGACGGCGCACCCTTCTTCGGCGGGACGTACTACCCGCCGGAGCCGCGCCACGGCCTGCCCTCGTTCCGCCAGCTGCTCGTCGCGATCGCGGACGCGTACCGCGAGCGCCGCGCCGACGTCGCAGAGCAGGCCGCCGTCCTCGTGGACGCCCTGCGCCGGAGCGCGGCCACGCCGCCGTCGCGAGAGCCGCTCGAGCGCGGCCTCATCTCGGGAGCGGTGGCCGTGCTACACCGGCAGTTCGACCCGGAGTGGGGCGGGTTCGGCCACGCGCCGAAGTTCCCGCCCGCGTCGACGATCGAGCTCCTTCTGCGGATCGGCGAGCCGGAGATGGCGACGAAGACGCTCGATGCGATGGCCGCGGGCGGGATGTGGGACGTCGTCGGGGGCGGCTTTCACCGCTACTCGGTCGACGAGACCTGGCTCGTCCCGCACTTCGAGAAGATGCTGTACGACAACGCGCTCCTCGTTCCGGCCTACCTCCACGGCTGGCTCGTCACCGGCAACGGGCGCTATCGCGAGGTCGCGGAGCAGACGCTGGACTACATGGCGCGCGAGCTGCGACTCCCCGGAGGCGGCTTCGCGTCGTCGCAGGACGCCGACACCGAAGGCGTCGAGGGCCTGACGTACACGTGGACGGGGGAGGAGGGAGCGCCGCCGGAGCTGCTGCAGCCGTTCGAGCACGGCCGGTCGATCATCCGCGGCGACCTCGACGATGAGACCCGCGCCCGGCTGCTCGCGATCCGCGCGCAGCGTCCACAGCCGCCGCTCGACGACAAGGTGATCGCCTCGTGGAACGGCCTCGCGCTCGCCGCGCTCGCCGAGGGAGCGCGACGGCTGGAACGTCAGGATCTACTACAGGCCGCGCGAGAGCTCGGCGAGCTGCTCGACGCCGACCCGTTGTGGCGCACGATGCGCGGTGGGCGCGTGCGACGTCCTGCGTACCTCGACGACTACGCGAACGTCGCGCACGGCCTCATCGAGCTGCACGTCGCGACGGGCGAGCTGCGTTGGCTCCTCGGTGCGCACCGCGTCGCACTGCAGGCAGTGGAGCTCTTCGCGGACGACGAGCGCGGCGGGTTCTTCCTCGGGCCGATGGGCGCCGAGGAGCTCGTCGCACGGCGCAAGGAGCTGGACGACAATCCCACGCCCTCCGGGAACTCGATGCTCGCGTACGTCCTCCTCCGACTCGCGCGGATCTGGGGAGATGACGAGCTCGAGCGCCGGGCCGCCGGGGTGCTCCGGCTTGTCCGCGACGTGTTGCCGCGGGCGCCGTCGGCGTTCGGCTGGGCGCTGTGCGCGCTCGACCTCTACCTCTCGCCGCCGCGGGAGATTGCGATCGCCGGCCCAGCCGGCAGCGAGGTCGCACGTGCCGCGCTGCGCGGCTTCGACCCGAACGCGGTGGTCGGATTCGGTCCGGCGGACGAGGTGCCGCTGCTCGCGGGCAAGGCGCTGGTGGACGGCAGGCCGGCCGTCTATACCTGCGAGCGCTTCGCGTGCCGAGCACCGGTAACGGATCCGGACGCTCTTGCCGATAGCTGAGGAGTGCGGCTGGGGGCCTTCATCGCGGCGATCGCGCTGGGCGGCGTTCTCGCCGCGGTCGCGTCCGCGTCCGCGCGTCCGGTGACGGCGGCGGACCGGGCGTTGCTCGCGCGGCCTGCGACGTCCGAGGAGAAGATCGCGGAGGGTGTCGCGGAGCGGCTCACCGGCCACAAGAGCGTCTCCGTCCGTTGCACGCCGCTGCACCTCTCCCTCGAGAACGTGCTCGGGGTGACGGAGATGCTGAACGGCCACGCCTTCGACTACTTCCTCATGCAGCCCGCGGAGTGCACGTATCTCGCGTGGTTCCGCGAGTCGCCCGCGCGCTGGGATCCGCGCACGTGCGCGCCGAGCGACTGCCGGTACGTCGTCGACATGACGATGGCGATGGAGACGGTCTCGCACGAGTCGTACCACCTGCTCGGGTACACGAACGAGGCGCAGGTGGACTGCTACGGGATGCAGTCGCTCTGGTTCGTCGCCACGCGCCTGGGAGCTGCCATGCCGGAGGCCCAGGCGTTCGCGCACCTCTTCGCCGATCGGATCTATCCGCTTCGCCGGACCGAGACGCCCGCGTACTGGTCGGCCGAATGCCGCGACGGCGGCGCGTACGACCTGCGCCCTGAGTCACATGCTTGGCCGAGCTAGACGACGAACGTCTCGGGCCGCGTCACACCGGCCGCGAAGCGCGCGGCGGAGAAGGCGGACAGGTCGAGCGTCGGCTCCCGTCCGACGACGAGCTCGGCAAGATGCTCGCCGACCGCCGGCGCCTGCTGGAACCCGTGGCCGGAGAACCCGGTCGCGTACAGGAACCGCGACGGCTTCTCCGCCTCGCCGACGAGCGCGTTCCAGTCCGGGCTGACGTCGTACCAGCCCCACCACGTCGACTGCACCGGCAGCTCGGCGAGCACCGGCAGCCGCCGCGCCGCCGCCTCGGCGACGTCCTCGAGCGCCCGGTCCCGCCCGCCGAACGCGAGGCCGGGCCCCTCGCGGTGGACGTAGAAGCCCGTGCCGAAGTCGATCGTCAGCGGCAGCCGCTCCGGCAGGCCCCCGTCCTCGGGCGTGAACCACATCGAGCGCGCCTCGCCCTCCACCGGCAACTGCACGCCGGCGAGCGCGCCGACCTCCTTCGACCACACGCCCGCGCAGCAGACGACGGCTTCGGTCGCGATGCGGCCGCGCTCGGTCTCCACAGCCTCGATCTTGCCGGCGCGGATGTCGATGCCGGTTGCGGCGCATCCCTGCATGACCGTCGCCCCCGACTCGCGCGCATACCACTGCACCACGGCCTCCGGCGTTGCGTACCCGTCGCTCGGGCAGAACGTCGCCGCCAGGATCCCCTCGAGCGACAGCTGCGGGACGAGCTCGCGCGCCTCCACCGGCGTGAGCTCGCGGGAGGGGACGCCGAGGGACTGCTGCAGCTCGAGCCCCCGCCGGAACTCGGCCACGTCCTCCTCGCGGTCGAGCAGGAAGAGATAGCCGTTCCGCCGGAACGTGATCTCGCCGGCCATCACCTCGAACTCGGCGAGCGAGCGGAGGGCGATGCGGACGTTGAGGTCGTCGGCGAACTGGGCGCGGATCCCGCCGGCCGACTTGCTCGTCGACCCGGAACCGAGCACGTCGCGCTCGAGCAGCACGACGTCCTCGACGCCGAGTCTTCGGAGATGGAAGGCGGTGGCGGCGCCGAGGGCGCCGCCACCGATGACTACGACGTCGGCCGAGAGGCTCGTCGTGCTAGTGGCCGACGGTCTGGAGCTTGCCGAGCGCCTGCCAGTTGCCGGTCGCACCGCCGCTCCACTTCACCAGCGCGAGCTGTTCGATCGGAAAGTTGTCCGTCGCCGACGTCTGGATCTTGATCTCCGGGTAGACGAATGGGTTTCCGCTGGTGTTCATGCTGTGCAGCGCGTCCATCAGGCTCACCCGCGTCGGGTTCTTGCCCGCATGCTGCAGCGCGTAGACGAACGTCCACGCGACGCCCAGCCCGTAGACGAGGTTTCCGTCGCCGGCGTCCCACTGGTCGAGAAGGGCCGGGGCGTACTGCTGGATGATCTGCCGCCCGAGCTTGATGCCCGGAAGCGAGGCCTGCGTGGTCTGGTTCGCGGTGTAGACCGACGAGATCATGCCGTCGAGGTTCGCTCCGGCCTTTCCGGCGAGATGGACGAAGAAGGGGTTGTTGGAAACGTTGGAGAGGAACGTCGCAGGGCTCCATCCGATCTTCGTCGCTGTCACGAGCGAGGCGATCGCCTGTCCTGGCGTGGCGACGATGAAGAGCGTGTCAGCCCCCTTCGCCTTCAGCGCGAGAATCTGCTGCGTCACGGTGGCATCGGTCGCGTTGAAGCCCTCCTGGTCGACGATCAGGCTCTTCTTCGCGCCGAGACCCTGCCTGAGGCCGGCGATGTAGTTCTTCCCGAAGGCGTCGTTTTGATAGATGATGCCGATCTTCGCGTTCGGCATGGTCTGCGCGATGTACTTGCCGTACAGGCGCCCCTCGCTCGGATAGTCCGGCTGCCAGCCGATCGTGTACGGCTTCGGCGAGCCCTGGCACGCCTTGTGCGCGCAGAAGCCCCAGTACGAGTCTCCCGTTGCGAGGAAGACCTGCGGCACCTTGTGCGAGTTCGTGTAGCCCCACGTCGCCAGCCCCATCGCCGTCCCGAGAGATCCGACGAGCGCGAAGACCTTGTCCTGCTCGACGAGCTGCTGGACGTCAGGAACGGTCTGAGCCGCGTTGTAGCCGTCGTCGAGAACCGTGAAGTCGATCTTGCGGCCGTTGACGCCGCCGTGGTCGTTCACGTACGCGTAGTACGCGGACTCCGCGGCCGGGATCGTCTTGTACGAGGAGGCGGGGCCCGTGAGTGGGAACGTCCCACCGATGTGGATCGATGTCTTCGTGATGCCGGGATCGGCGCTGTGTGCGCCGAAGGCGGTCGTCGCAGACATCGCGCCGAGGGCGAGCACCGCGAGAGCCGTCAGAAATCTGCCCTTCCTACCCATCAACCCTCCTAGCCGACGGTTAGCTGCATGCCCGGCGAACGCGGCCGGGCACCGAGTATGACGCTCTTGGATCCGATTTGATAGAGAAAGTTGAATCGCCAGTCAAGCTCTTGTCCGGCCCCGCGTGAGGCGGTACAGGAGGCCGGCGAACCCGGTGGGGAGAAGGAGCATGATCGCGATGACGATCACCCCGAAGACGACGTCCTGCCCGTGTGCCGAGCCGATCACCGGGACGCTGCTCGAGATCGTGGGCAGGAGCCCGACGAAGGCGGCCCCGACGATGACGCCCCAGAGCGAGCCGAGCCCGGCGACAGCGGCGCCGATGAGGATCTGCAGCGACAGGATGATGCCGAACTCGCTCGGCTGCGCGAACCCGTTCGTCCCCATGACGAAAAGCGAGCCGCCGACGCCCGCGAATGCGGCGGAGATGCCGAAGGCGAGCGTCTTGTAGACCGGCAGGGTGACGCCCGAGGATGTGGCCGCCACCTCGCTGTCGCGGATCGCCCGGAACGCTCGTCCGGTCCGGCCGCGCAGGATGAGCCACGCCAGGACGAAGAGGACCGCGGCCGCCGACCAGCTCACTGCATAGAGCCAGAGATGACTCACGGTCTTCGCCGATTGGACGCCGCCGCTCCCCCCGAGGTACGTCGAGAACTTCAGCGGGATCTGGGGAACCGACACCGCGAGCGCGAACGTCGCGAGCGCGAGGTACACGCCCGACAGCCGCAGGGCGGGCAGGCCGAGCAGCAGGCCGCAGAAGAAGCAGATCCCGAAGGCGACGAACATCGTGAGGATGAGGCTCATGTGGTGGTCGCGCGACAGGACTGCCGTCGTGTAGCCGCCGATCGCCATGAACGCTCCGTGGCCGATCGAGATCTGTCCCGTGTAGCCGGTGAGGATGTTCAGGCCGAGGATGGCGGCGAAGAAGGTCGCGACCTGAGCCGCGAGCGCCTGGTGGTAGCCGCTCAGCGCGAACGGCAGGAGCGCGAGCACGCCCGCCGTCGCGGCCGTGGCAACCAAGGCGGCGTTGCTCGGCCTCATACCTTCCGCACCCTCCGCTGGCCGAACAGGCCGGTCGGCTTCACGAGCAAAACGATCAGGAGCACGCCGAACGCGAACGGTTGCCGCAGCTCGGAGGTGACGAAGTGGACGTATTGGCCGACGAGGTTGAGGAAGATGCCGATCAGGACGCCGCCGATGACGGCGCCGACCGGGCTCTCCAACCCCCCGAGGACGGCGGCCGCGAAGCCGTACAGCAGGATCGGCTGCATCAGGGTGGGCTGGAGGACGAACTGCGACGGCTCCGCCATGAGGCCGGCAACCGCGCCGAGCAGGGCGGCGAGGCCCCAGCCGATCGCGAGCATCCATTCGACGCGCACGCCAGCGAGTGCTGCCGCAGCCGGCCGCAGCGCGGCCGCGCGCATGCCGAGCCCGAGCTTCGTGAAGCGGAAGAGCGCCCACAGGAGGACGACCATCAGCAGGGTGATGGCGATCGTGCCGATGTCCTGGCGCGCGATCGCGACGCTTCCGACGTGGTAGATGCGGTTGCCGAACGGCGAGGGCAGGAACTTGATGTCGGCTCCCCACTTCCACGCGACGAGCCCGTCGATGAGGATGAAGAGACCGACGGTGACGATGACGACAGCGACCACGGAGCGGTGCTGCACCGGCCGGATGAGCGTGATCTGGATCACCATGCCGAGCACGAGCGCGATCGGAAGCGTCGTGAAGAACGCCTCCCAGTACGAGAACCCCCACTGGACGAGCTGGTACGTGATGTACACGCATGCCATTGCCATCTCGCCCTGCGCGAAGTTGATGACCTCGGTCGCGCGGTAGATCAGCACGAGTGCCAGAGCGAGGCTGCCGTACACGACGCCCGTTGCGAGGCCGGCGACGGTCTGCTGCGCGAAGATGCTGCTCTGCAGGCACCCGACGACGAGGAAGATGCAGGCGCCGGCGAGGAAGAGCACGACGGGGCTCACAGGAAGCTGGCGCTGGCGAATCGGGAGTCTGCGCGCGAGGTCGACCATCAGTAGCCCAGATAGCTCCTGCGCACTGACTCGTGCTCCTGCAGCTCGGCGCTCGGCCCGGACAACGCGACCCGGCCGACCTCGAGCACGTACGCCGTCTGCGCGAGCTGCAGCGCGATGTGTGCGTTCTGCTCGACGACGAGAACCGTGACGCCCTCGTTCTCGTTCAGCTCCTTGACGATGCGGAAGACCTCGGTCACGAGCAGCGGCGCGAGGCCGAGCGACGGCTCGTCCAGCAGCAGGAGTCGCGGCCGTTGCATGAACGCGCGGGCGAGCGCGAGCATCTGCTGCTCGCCGCCGCTGAGCGTCCCCGCCTGCTGGTGCCGACGCTCCTCGAGCCACGGGAAATACGTCGCGACGCGCGCGAAATCGTCCCTGAGGCTGCCGCGACGCGTGTACGCGCCGAGTCGGAGGTTCTCCCACACCGTCAGCTCCGAGAACGTGCCGCGGCCCTCGGGGACGTGCGCCACTCCCAGTCGTGCGACCGCATCGGGCCCGCCGTCGAGCTGTTCGCCGGCGAACCGGAGTTCGCCGTCTCGATGGACGGTGTTCGAGATCGCGCGGAGCGTCGTCGTCTTCCCGGCGCCGTTCGCGCCGAGGACGGCGACGATCTCGCCTTCCCCGACGGTGAGGGAGACGCCGTGCAGCGCCTTCACCGGGCCGTAGCGCGCATGCACGTCCCTGAGCTCGAGCAACGTGCTCACGCAACGCCCTCGAGCTCTCCGCCGAGGTACGCCTCGATTACGCTCGGGTCGCGTTGCACGACGGCGGGCTCGCCGCTCGCGATCGTGCGGCCGAAGTTGAGGACGTGCACGTGGTCGGAGACGCGCATGACGAGGTTCATGTGATGCTCCACGAGCAGCACCGTGAGCTTCAGCTCGTCGCGCATCCGCTGGATGAAGCTCGCAAGCTGTTCCACCTCCTCGTGATTGAGCCCACCGGCGGGCTCGTCGAGGAGCAGGACGCGCGGACTCGATACGAGCGCCCGAGCGAGCTCCACGCGCTTCAGCGTCCCGAACGGAAGTCCCGCGGCCGGCCGGTTCGCGACCGGGCCGATGCCGACGTAGTCGATCGTCTCCAGCGCACGCCGGCGCACGCTGTCCTCCCGCTCGAAGAGCGAGGTCGTGTGCGCGCCGACGAGTACGTTCTCGAGCACCGTCATCGTGGGGAAGAGCTCGACGTTCTGAAATGTGCGCGCGATCCCGAGGCGCACGATCCGGCTCGGCGGCGTGTGCAGGATCGAGCGGCCGTCGAAGACGACGTCGCCGGACTCGAGCCGGTACAGACGGGTGATGGCGTTGAACGCGGTTGTCTTGCCGGCACCGTTCGGGCCGATCAGGCCCGCGATCGTCCCAGGCTCGACCGCCAGCGAGACGTCGTCGAGCGCGACGATCCCGCCGAAGCGGATCGTGGCGTTCTGCAGGGAGAGGAGTGCCATCACGCCCGGGAGTCGAGGTATTCCTGCCAGAGCTGCTCCATGGTCGTCAAGCGTGGAGCGTCGACGTGCAAGGGGTCGTACGGTACGTGGTTGACGCCGCGTACCACCCAGCGGTCGTCCGGGCCGACGTCGAGAACGTTGATGCAGCCGGGCGACTGCTCGAAGCCGCCGAGGAACACGCGCTCGCCGGTCAGGGCTCGGCTGAGGATGGCGCGGTTGACCGCGCCGTGGAGCACGAGGAGCATGACGTCCCAATCGTCGGCAGCGAGGAGCTCGTCCACCGCCGAGACGACGCGGTCGAGGAAGGCGCCGATGGTCTCGCCGCCGAGGAAGCGCGTGTCGACCGGCACAACACCGCGAAAGGCCTCGTTCATCATGCTCTGCACTTCGTCGGGCGACAGCTCGCGGATGTCGCCGCTCTCGATCTCGCGCAGCGCGTAGCGCGCCTCGGGCTCGCGCCTCGGCTCGACGATCCGCGCCGTCTCGAGCGTGCGCTCCAGGCCGCTCGTGACCACGCGCTCGAAGCGCACGTCCTTGAGCGCGCCTGCCGCCGCCTCCGCCTGCGCGCGGCCGTCCTCGGTGAGGACGACGCGCTCGGGATGCACGCCCTCGAAGTAGCGCACCTCCGCATGGCGCATCAGGTAGAGGCGTCGGCGCTGCACTACGAGGATGCGCGCAGCGACTGCCCGCCGGCGTTCTGCATCCCGGCGATCATCCCCGGGGGAGCGGCACCGTCGGGGAACCGCTCGAGCATGGCCGCGAGCAGCCCGTCGGCGTCCCAGCCGTCGTCGCGCTGCAACAGCTCGCCTCCCGTCCAGCCCTGGAGCGCGTTGACCGCGCCGCCCCAGACATGGAAGACCTGACCTGTGATCTCCTGCGCGTCGTCCGCGCACAGCGCGACGACGACGGGTGAGATGTTCGCCGGGTCGAGCGGGTCGAAGCCTTCGGGCCGCTCGCCCATCTCGAAGGTCTCCTCGGTCATGCGCGTGCGTGCGTTCGGGGCCAGGCAGTTGACGGTGACGCCGTAACGGCCGAGCTCCTGGGCCGCGATGATGGTGAAGCCGGCGATGCCTGCCTTCGCCGCGCCGTAGTTCGTCTGGCCGACGTTGCCGAAGACGCCGGACGGGCTCGAGGTGTTGATCACGCGCGCGTGCAGTTGCTCGCCGGCTTTCGCGCGCTCCCGCCAGTGCTCGGCGGCGTGGCGCGTGACCGCGAAATGGCCCTTGAGGTGGACGGCGATAACGGCGTCCCACTCGTCCTCGCTCATGTTCACGAGCATGCGGTCGCGGAGGATTCCGGCGTTGTTGACGATGATGTCGACGCCGCCGAACGCGTCGATCGCGTGCCGGACGAGGCGGCGAGCGCCTTCGAAGTCGGCGACGTTCTCGCCGTCGGCGACCGCTTCCCCGCCGGCCGAGGCGATCTCGGCGACGACCTGTTCCGCGGGGGAGAGGTCCTCGCCCTCGCCCGCGAGCGACCCGCCGAGGTCGTTGACGACGACCTTCGCGCCGGCGTCCGCGAGCGCGAGCGCGTGAGCGCGCCCGATGCCGCGGCCCGCGCCGGTGACGATCGCCACCTTGCCGTTCAGATCGGGCACGGCGCGGAGCCTACTGGAGCAGCACGGCGGCGGTTCACTTGTAGCGCCCGAGGTAATGTGGGCTCACGATGCGCAGGCGCTCCTCCAGCTCCGCCTGCACGCGTGCGAGCGTGTCGGGCTCGACCTCGCCGGCACGGATGCGATGCGCGAGCTCGCGCTGCTCCGTGTCGTCCGCCGGCGGCAGGGCGTCGAGCTCGCGGTGGACGATGCCGAGCGCGTTCATCGCCACGAGCGTACGGAAGCGCAGCCGGTGGTCCGTGAGCGTGGGGAGGATCTCGCCGCCGAGGAACTCGGCGATCGCCTCGGTCAGTTCCTGCGCGGTGGGTCGTTCGCTCATGCGGCCGCCTTCTCCAGCAGATGGCAGATCTCGTACTCGACCTCGGCGCCGAGGCGGCCGAGGATGGCGAGCTCGACGCTGCGCTCCTGTCCGCGCAGGTGTCGCTGCGCCTGGGTGAGGCAGCCGATCGCCCACGCGACGTTCCCGGCCAGCTCCCAGTAGTCGAGCTCGGGCGGTTGCACGTCGAAGCCGGTCGCTTCGTTGTAGCGCTCGAGGTAGTCGTCGACGTCCGCGATCCCGCCGAGGCGCTTGTCGTCCGCGCCGAAGCGCCAGGCGCGCACGAGCCCGAAGCCGAGGTCGCGCACCGGGTCGTCGAGATGCGCGAACTCCCAGTCCAGGATGCCGACGAGGCCGTGCGCGTCGACGACGACGTTGCCGATGCGATAGTCGCCGTGATTGACGACCGGATCGCGCCGCGTGGGCCGATTCTCGCGCAGCCACCACAGCCCGAGCTCGATCGCGGGATGAGGCTCGCCGACGTCGTCGAGCTCGTCCACCATCCGCTCGAGCCTCGCCTCGTGCAGGAACGGCAGGCGCTCGTGCGGGATGGCGTGGATCTTGGCGAGCTCTTCCGCCAGCTGCAGCGGGAGTGCTGCGGGAACGTCCATGCGCACGATCCGGCGGCCGATCGTCTCGCCCTCGAGTCGCTCCATCACGAACGCTTCGCGGCCGTCGAGATCGGCGATGTACATCACCGGGCGCGGTACCTTCACGCCGGCCTCGTGTGCGGCCTCGAGGACCTTGAACTCGTCCGCGAGCGAGAGCGTGTGCCGGTGGATGACGCCGCCCGCAGCGCGCCGCACGAGGAGACGCTCGCCGCCGGCGTCGACCGCCCACGCCTCCTTCGAGGCGCCGCCGGCCAGGAGGACAGGCTCCGACACCGGGCCGAGGACGGCTTCGAGCGCGTCGCGCATCTCTATGCGATCATCGCTGTCGGTGAGCACGGTTGTCATCCCGGACCTGGTCGCGGATCGCCGCGAGCTGGTTCGCGGGTTCATGGAAGAGCACGTCTACCCGAACGAGCAGGCGCTCTTCCGGGAGGACGAGGCCGCGGACGCGCTCATCGGCGAGCTTCAGCGCAAGGCGAAGGAAGGGGGGCTCTGGGCGCCGCACTTGCCGCCGGAGGCAGGCGGGAGCGGCAGCGGCTTCATCGAGTACGCGTACCTGAACGAGGAGATCGGCCGCAGCTTCATCGCGCAGCTCGTCTTCGGCTGCCAGGCGCCGGATGCCGGCAACGGAGAGATCCTGCACCTGTACGGCAGCGAGGAGCAGAAGGAGCGCTTCCTCCGCCCGCTCGTCGCCGGCGAGACGCGGTCGTTCTTCGGCATGACCGAGCCCGAAGTCGCCGGCTCCGACCCGACGCTCCTGCGCGGCCGCGCCGTGCGCGACGGGGACGAGTGGGTGATCGACGCGCACAAGTGGTTCTCCTCGGGTGCCGACGGCGCCGGCTTCGGCGTCGTGATGGTCGTCACCGATCCCGACGCGGAGCCGCACAAGCGGGCATCGATGATCCTCGTGCCGACGGACACTCCGGGTTACGAGGTCGTCCGCAACGTCTCGGTGATGGGTCACGCCGGCCGCGGCTGGGGCACGCACTGCGAGACACGCTTCACGAACGTGCGTGTGCCCGTGGAGAACACGCTCGGCGGCGTCGGCGAAGGTTTTCGCATCGCACAGAAGCGGCTCGGTCCCGGTCGCATCCACCACGTCATGCGCTGGCTCGGGCAGATGCAGCGCGCGTTCGAGCTCATGTGCTCGTACTCGCTCGAGCGCAGCGCGTTCGGCGGGCCGCTCGCCGAGAAGCAGACGATCCAGAACTGGATCGCCGAGTCTGCGGCGGAGATCCAGGCGTGCCGGCTGATGACGCTTCAGGCAGCACACCGGCTGGACGAGGGCGACGAGGCGCGTGTCGAGGTGTCCCTCATCAAGTTCTACGCGGCGAAGGTGCTCCACGATGTGATCGACCGCGCGCTGCAGGTGCACGGCGGGCTCGGCATGACGGACGACACGCCGCTCGCGGTGATGTACCGGATGGCGCGTGGCGCGCGCATCTATGACGGCGCGGACGAGGTGCACAAGATGGTCGTCGCGAGACGGATCCTGCGGGACTTCGAGGGCGGAGGAACCTGGCGCTTCACGTGACCCTCGAGGGGGCGCGCGTGCGGCTCGAGCCGATCGAGCCGCTGCACGAGCAGGCGCTGTGGGAGATCGCGCAGGACCCGCGCGTCTGGACGCTCATGAGGGTGCGCGGGCACGAGAGCCGCGACCGCTTCCGCGCGTGGTTCGAGTCGATCGACCTCGGGTTCGCGCACTACTTCGACGGCGAGCTCGTCGGGCACACGAGCTACCTCAATGTCCATCCGGAGGACCGCGTGGTCGAGATCGGGAATACGTGGATCACGCCGTCCGCGTGGGGGACGGGTGCGAACACGGAGGCGAAGTACCTGCTGCTGAAGCACGCGTTCGAGGACGAGGGATTCCTGCGGGTCGAGTTCAAGACGGATGCGACGAACGCGCGGGCCCGCGCGGCGCTCGCCGCTCTCGGGGCGGAGTTCGAGGGAGTCTTTCGCAAGCACATGGTCGTGCGTGGGGGCGAGCGCCGGGATTCGGCGTGGTACGCCGTCATCGACGACGACTGGCGGTTCGTGAAGGTCGGGCTGGAGGAGCGTCTCAGCGGATGATCTGCGTGCACCGCGACGAGGCGAGCAGCTCGCCACCGGCGTCGTAGAGATCCGCCGCGCAGAACGCGACGCGGCGGTTGCGTTGCACGACCCGGCCCTCTGCGCGCAGGATGCCAGGCCGCGCCGATCGGAAGAAGTCGCAATGCAGGTCGGCGGTGAGGAAGCTCTCGCTCGCGTCCAGCACCGACCAGCACGCTCCGCCCATCGCGGTGTCGAGCAGCGTCGCCACCATCCCGCCGTGCACGATGAAACCGCCGCGGCCGTCGTGGAAGCAATAGTCCGGCGTCGCCTCCCATTCGATCGCCGAGCGGGCGCCGCCCTGCTCGATACCCCGGTAGCCGAGCGTGCGCCAGATGTGCGGCGCCGGCGGCGCCTCGTCGCCCCGCGTGCGGCGCATCCGCGTCATCAGCGAGGCCCTGGGATTCCGGGGAAGCGGAACGGCTCGACCCGATTGGGCTGCACGATCCATGCGCGCCCGCTCTCGGGGTCGTTCATGACGGTCAGTGCCGCTTCGGCGACGAACGACGGCTCCATCAGCGGAACGGGGAGCACGTCGCGGAGCTCGTCCTCGACGATTGGCGTGTCGGTGAAGCCGGGGCAGAGCGCATTGATGCGAATGCCGTGCGCGCGCATCCCCTCGGCTGCGCCGCGCACGAAGCCGACAACCGCGTGCTTCGTCGCCGTGTACATCGGGTCGAAGGGCATCCCCGTCAGCCCC
>CAZXZX010000044.1:0-7711 GCA_964645445.1 uncultured Gaiellales bacterium | reverse complement strand
GCCGACGATCCTCTTCGCGGACGAGCCGACGGGCAACCTCGACTCGAAGACCGGCGGCGAGATCCTCGATCTCATCCGCAGCTCGGTGAACGCGTACGGCCAGACGATCGTCATGGTCACGCACGAGGCGCGGGCGGCGATCATCGCCGATCGCATTCTCTTCATCGCCGACGGCCTCATCGTCAAAGAGCTCACCGGTGCAAGCACCGAGGACGTGCTCACCGTGATGAGCACTCTCTCCTCGTGACCGTCGTCGCCCTGAAGGGACTGCTCGGGCGCAAGCTGCGGGCGATTCTCACCGCGCTCGCGATCGTCCTCGGGGTCGCGATGATCAGCGGCACCTACGTCCTCACGGACACGATCAAGTCCGCGTTCAATACCGTCTTCACGACGGTCTACAAGAACACCGACGCGATCATCACGTCGAAGAGCGCGCTCGGCAACAACAACAACAGCAACGCCCTCCCGCCGTCGTTCTCCGAGTCGCTCCTCGCGAAGGTGCGCGCCCTACCCGGTGTCGCGGAGGCGCAGGGCGGCATCGACGATTACGCCCACCTCGTCGGGCGCGACGGCAAGGTCATCTCCGGGCACGGCGCACCGCCGCTCGCCTTCAGCGTCCACCCGCACGGCGACCAGCACTTCAACCCGCTCACGGTCGTCAGCGGCACCTGGCCGGTCGGCCCGCATCAGGTGGCGATCGACGCGAACACAGCGAGCAAGAAGGGTTACAAGCCGGGCGACACGATCGGAGTGATCGCGCGCGGGCCCGAGCAGACGTACACCATCTCCGGCGTCGTCAAGATCGGCGGCGTGTCGTCGCTAGGCGGCGCGACGATGGCCATCTTCGACTTTCCGACGGCGCAGAAGATCTTCAACAAGGTCGGCAAGCTCGACGGCATCGACATAGCGGCGAAGTCCGGGATCTCGCCGGCGGAGCTCGTCCGCGAGGTGCGGCCGATCCTCCCGCCCAACGCCCAGGTGCGGACCGGCCAGGCGCAGGCAAAGCAGGCGACGAAGGACACGAACGGCTTCCTGTCCATCATCAACGACTTCTTGCTCGCGTTCGGCGGGGTCGCCCTCTTCGTCGGCAGCTTCGTCATTGCGAACACGCTCTCCATCACGATCGCGCAGCGCACCCGCGAGCTCGCGACGTTGCGCACGCTCGGCGCCACACGGCGGCAGGTGCTGGCCTCGGTGCTGATCGAGGCATTCGTGATCGGCTTGGTCGCGGCGGTGACGGGCCTCTTCCTAGGCCTCGCGCTCGCCAAGGGCCTCAACCGACTCTTCGTCCACTTCGGTATCGACCTGCCGCAGGCAGGGACGGTGTTCGCGACCCGAACGATCGTCGTCTCGCTCGCCGTCGGCGTCCTCGTGACGCTGCTGGCAGCGCTCCGGCCGGCCATCCGCGCTACGCGCGTCCCGCCCATCTCGGCGGTGCGCGAAGGCGCGGTCCTCCCGACGTCGCGCTTCGCCCGGTTCAGCGTCGCGGCGGCGTTGACGACGATCGGCGCCGCCGTCGCGCTCATGCTCATCGGCCTCTTCGTCGGCGGGATCTCGACCACGGACCGCCTGCTCGCGATCGGCGTCGGAGCCGCCGCCGTCTTCCTCGGTGTGGCGATGCTCGCGAAGACTCTCGTCCCGCCGCTCGCGCGCACGCTCGGCTTCCCCGCGGCCCGCTTCGGCGGCGCGGCCGGGAAGCTCGCCCGCGGGAACGCGATGCGCAACCCCCAGCGCACTGCATCGACGGCGTCTGCGCTCATGATCGGCCTCGCGCTCGTCACCCTCGTGTCCGTGCTCGCGTCCGGCCTCAAGACGAGCTTCGAGAACGCCGTGAACAGCATCTTCACCGGGCAGTACGCGGTGACGGCGACGGACAACTTCTCACCCATCTCGATCGCGTCCGCGAACGCGCTCACGAAGGTGCCGGGCGTGACGGTCGTCACCGGGGTCCGCGCCGGCGAGGGCAAGGCCTTCGGACACCGGATCGGCGTCACCGGCGTCGCGGGCGACATCAGCAAGGTCATCACGGTCAAATGGCAGGCCGGCTCGCAGGCGGTGCCCGCCGAGCTCGGCCGTGACGGCGCCTTCGTCGCGAAGGCATACGCGAAGAAGCACCATCTCTCCGTCGGGTCGCCGATCGCGGTCGAGACACCCTCGGGCGCGACGATGCGCCTCGTGCTGCGCGGAATCTTCGCACCGCCGCAAGGCGGCTCGCCGTACGGCGACGTCACGATCTCCACGGCGCGTTTCGACGCCGAGTATCAGAACCCGCAGAACGTCTTCACGTTCGTCGACGTTGCAGGCGGGGTCACCGCCGCGAACACCGCGAAACTGACGAATGCCTTGAAGCCGTTCCCGGACGCGAAGGTCGCAACGGAGAGCCAGTTCAAGAAGAACCAGGAGCAGGGAATCGACACGCTCCTCAACTTGCTCTACGTCCTACTCTCCCTCTCGATCATCATCAGCCTCTTCGGGATCGTGAACACGCTCGTGCTCACGGTCTTCGAGCGGACGCGCGAACTCGGCATGCTGCGAGCGGTCGGTATGACGCGTCGGCAGGTGCGTCGCATGATCCGTCACGAGAGCGTCATAACCGCGCTCATCGGCGCAGCGCTCGGCATTCCCGTCGGGATCGTCCTCGCGCTCATGGTCGGCAAGGCGATCAAGTACTCCGCCTTCTCGATCCCGGTGGGAACGCTCCTCAGCTTCGTCGTCGCGGCAATCCTCGCGGGGATCGTCGCCGCGATCTTCCCGGCGCGGCGCGCCGGGAAGCTCAACGTGCTCGAGGCCCTGCAGTACGAGTAACTAGATCCGCTGGGGGATGCGCGGCATGCGGCGCGCCTGGTCGTCCACCCGCCAGGTGACGTTCGAGATGACGTCGACCACGCCAGGGACGCGGAGTGCGTACGCGGCGACGAGCTGGGCCTGCGTCTTGTTCTCGACCATCCCCGCGAGCTCGACGACTCCTTCGTCGACGGCGACGTTCACGTCGCTCGGCGAGAGCCACAGCTGGTGCAGGAGGACGTCCTCGTTCAGCTCCCGCTCGATCTCCTCGTCGGAGCGGTGGAACGCCCGCACGAGGTCGGCGCGGCTGACGATCCCGACGAGGCGCCCGTCCTCGACCACCGGCAGGCGGTTTATGCGCCGCGTGATCATCACCCGCGCGGCTTCGCTGATCAACGCGTCCGGTGCGATCGTCACAGGCGGTGCCGTCATCGCCTCTGCGGCGGTGCGTGCCAGGATGCGGGACCCCTCCGCGTCGGCCTTCTCGAACAGCCAGCCGAGCAGCCCGCCTGGCTCCGGGCTGAGCCCCTGCTCCTTGCAGAGGATGTCGGCCTCGGTCACGACGCCGAGGACCTTGCCGTCGTCGTCGCAGACCGGGACGCCGGAGATGCGGTAACGCGTGAGCATCCGCGCGACCCGCTTGAGCGGCGTGTCGGGGGACGCAGTCACGACGTGCTTCGTCATGAGGGTTTCGATGTTCATGACGCAAGCGTCGCGGGACCCCGCTCCGCCGGCATCCGACGGGGTGCCGATCCCGGCTACGGTCAACTACGCATGGATCTCGTCCTCCTCGATTCGACACTTGCCGAGCTGGGGCAGCCGCCCTACCGCGCCCGCCAGGCGTGGTCGTGGGCCGCGCGTGGCGCGGCCGGCTACGAGGCGATGACGGACGTCCCGAAGGCCCTGCGCGAGGAGCTCGACGCGCGCGTCCCGTTCTCGACGCTGACCGTCGAGACGGAGCGGGAGTCGCGAGACGGCACGATCAAGGTGCTGTTCCGCACGCGCGACGGTCATCCGGTCGAGGCGGTGCTCATGCGCTACCGAGACGGCAGGCGGTCGCTCTGCCTCTCCTCGCAGTCGGGCTGCCCGCTCACGTGCACGTTTTGCGCGACCGGCCGGATGGCGTTCGGGCGGAACCTCACGGCGTCCGAGATCCTCGACCAGGCGCTGTACTTCCGGCGGCTGACGGAGGTCGACCACGCGGTCTTCATGGGCATGGGCGAGCCGATGCTCAACATCGACGAGGTGCTCGGCGCTGCCCGGCGGATGCCGGACGTCGGCATCACGCACCGGCGGACGACGATCTCGACGGTCGGCTGGCTCCCGGGGCTGAGCCGCTTCGTGGACGAGGTGGACGAGCCGATCCGCCTCGCACTCTCGCTCCACGCGCCCGACGACGACCTCCGGTCGCGGATCATGCCGGTGAACGACCGCTATCCGCTGCGCGACGTCATCGCCGAGTGCCGCCGCCAGGTCGCGAAACGGCGCCGCCGCGTCTTCGTCGAGTACGTCATGCTCGCCGGCGTCAACGACTCGAAGGCGCAGGCGCGAGCCCTTGCGTCGCTGCTCGGCCGCGAAGACTTCAAGGTCAACCTCATTCCGTACAACCCGACGGGCATGTACGACGGCTCGTCACGAGAACGCATCGCAGGCTTTCGCGAGGAGCTCGAGCGGGCGCACGTGCCGGTCACCGTGCGGCTGACGCGCGGCCGCGACATCGAGGCCGCGTGCGGCCAGCTCGCCGCGGCGCCGAAGTCGCGACGGGTCAGGCGCCCGAGTTCAACAACCGCCTGACCTCGATCGTGCCGAACTCCGCGACCGGATGACCGGCCGCGATCTCGACCGCCTCCTCCAGGCTCCCGGCCTCGATTAGGTCGAAGCCGCCGACCGCCTCCTTGGTCTCCGCGAACGGCCCGTCGGTGACGAGCGTCTTGCCTCCGCGCACACGGACTGAGCGAGCTCGGCTCGGAGCGACCAGCTGGTCGCCGATGATCCAGGCGTTGCGCGCCTGGAGCTCGTCCAGCCAGGGGAAGCCCTCGGGTTCCTCGTCGTTCTCCGGCTCGGCCTGCGTGTTCATCCGTTCGGCGTCCCAGCAGACCAGCAGCAGGTACTTCATGTCGGCTCCTTTCGCGGGTTGTCCCTGAGACGACGAACGCGCCGCGAAGTAATCGACGTTTCGAGACCGCTCTTTCTCGACTCACACTCCTTGTGGGGCCCGGGCGTCCTCGAATCCGTACTTGACGACGGGATTCTTCGCCGCGCGCACCTCGTCCAACCGTCGAACGGATCGGTGGTGCGGCGCGTCCTTGAGCACTGTGACGTCATCGGCCGCCTCGCGCGCGATCTCGAGCATCGCGTCGCAGAATGCGTCGAGCATCTCCTTCGTCTCCGTCTCGGTCGGCTCGATCATCAGCGCCTCGGGGACGATGAGCGGGAAGTAGATCGTCGGCGGATGGAAGTTGAAGTCCATCAGCCGCTTCGCGACGTCGAGCGCGGTCGCGCCGTGGTCGCGCTTCAGGCTCCGTGCCGAGAGGACGAACTCGTGCATGCACAGCCGGTCGAACGGGAGGTCGTACGTGTCCTTCAGCCGCGCGAGAACGTAGTTCGCATTCAACACTGCGGTCTCCGACATCTCGCGGAGGCGAGGCCCGTACGTCCGGATGTAGGCGTACGACCGCACGAACACGCCGAACGGCCCGGTGTAGCCGCGCACCTTCCCGATCGACTTCGGCCGCTCGTAGTCGAGCCCGAACGTCCCACCGTCGCGACGCACGACCGCGGGCACGGGCAGGAACGGCTCGAGCATCTTCCGCACCGCGATCGGACCGCCGCCGGGGCCGCCGCCGCCGTGCGGCTGCGAGAACGTCTTGTGCAGGTTGATGTGGACGATGTCGAAGCCCATGTCGCCCGGCCGGGAGATGCCGCACACGGCGTTGAGATTCGCACCGTCGTAGTACATGAGCGCGCCGGCGCCGTGGAAGATCCGCTCGATCTCCTCGATGTTCTCGTCGAAGAGGCCGAGCGTGGACGGATTCGTGAGCATGAGCGCGGCGGTGTGCTCGTCCACCTTCCCACGGAGGTCCTCGACGTCGATGTTGCCCCGCGCGTCCGTCTTCACGTGCGTGAGCTCGTAGCCGGCCATCGTCACCGATGCGGGATTCGTGCCGTGCGCGGTGTCGGGGATCACGACCTTGCGCCGCTGCTCGCCTTCACCCGTGTCGTCGAAGTACGCGCGCACCAGCATGAGGCCCGTGAGCTCGCCTTGAGAGCCCGCCGCAGGCTGGAGCGAGACCGCGTCGAGCCCGGTCACCTCGGCGAGGATCTCCTGCAGGCGCCACTCGAGCTCGAGCGCGCCCTGGACGCCGTCCTCCTCCTGCAGCGGATGGATCTGCGCGAAGCCCGGGAGCATGACGAGCCGCTCGTTGACGCGCGGGTTGTACTTCATCGTGCAGGACCCGAGCGGGTAGAAGCCGGTGTCGACGCCGAAGTTGCGCGTCGACAGCTCGGTGAAGTGCCGGACGAGCTCGAACTCGGGCACCTCCGGCAGACGAGGCGGATCGGCTCGGCGGAGCTCTTCCGGGATCTCGGCCGTCGGCAGCCCTTCCGGGCGCGGAATCGACGACGCGCGCCGGCCCGCCTGCGATTTCTCGTAGATGAGTTTCATCGCGCGACCTCGGCGAGGACGTCGGCGAGACGCTCGATCTCCTGCGGCGTCCGCTTCTCGGTGAGCGCAACGAGGAGGACGTCGTCCATGCCCTCGTAGTCCCGCCCGAGCGCGTACCCGGGATGAACGCCCTGTGCGCGAGCGTCGCGGATGACGTCGCGGGCGTTCCGGCCGACGCGGACGGCGAACTCCTTGAACGTCGCGCGCTCCGGGAAGACGAGCTCGAGTCCCGCTCGGTCCTGCAACCGCCGCTTCGCGTGCTCCGCGAGAGCGAGGCACGACTCACCGACGTCGAGCAGGCCCTGCGGACCGAGCCAGGTGAGGTAGACGAGACCGCCGAGCGCGAGCAGCGTCTGGTTCGTCGTGATGTTCGAGGTCGCCTTCTCGCGCCTGATGTGCTGCTCGCGCGTCTGGAGCGTGAGGACGTAACCGCGCTTTCCCTCGGCATCGACGGTCTCACCGACGATGCGGCCCGGCATGCGGCGGATGAATTCCTGGCGCGCAGCGAGGAAGCCGTAGTGCGGCCCGCCGTACGCCATCACGTTCCCGGCGGCCTGCCCCTCGCCGAGCGCGATCGCGCAGCCGTAGCGACCAGGCGCCTCGATCACACCGAGCGAGAGCGGGTCGACGTGCGCGACCGGCAGCGCCGCCGCGTCGTTCGCAGCCGCGGCGAGCTCGGGGGCCGGCTCGAGACAACCGAAGAAGTTCGGCTGCTGGAAGATGACCGCGGCGGCGTCTACCGCCGCCGCCGCGAGGTCGGCCACGTCGGTTGTTCCGTCCCTGTGCGGGACCTCCACCACTTCGAGGCCGAAACCCGGCGCATACGTCTTCACGACCTGGCGCACCTGCGGGCTCGTCGCCTCGGTGACGACCACCTTCGTCCTGCCGGTGGCGTGCTTCGCGATGTAGCAGGCGTCGGCCGTGACGGTCGTCCCGTCGTACCCGGAGGCGTTCGAGACGTCCATGCCGGTGAGCTCGCAGATCGCGGTCTGGTACTCGAATATCGATTGGAGGACACCCTGGCTCATCTCGGGCTGGTACGGCGTGTATGCGGTGAGGAACTCGCCGCGCTGGAGCACGGTGTCGACCACGGCCGGCACGTAGTGGTCGTATATCCCGGCGCCGAGGAACGACAGCTCCTGCGTGACGTCCACGTTGCGCGCCGCAAGCTCGCCGAGGTGCGCCGACAGCTCCTGCTCGGAGAGCGGCGGCTCGAGCTCGAGCTCGCGTCCGAGCCGCACGCCTGGGGGAAGGTCGCTGAAG
>CAZXZX010000043.1:0-11645 GCA_964645445.1 uncultured Gaiellales bacterium | reverse complement strand
CGACGCAGGCGGCCGGCTTCGCGTACGAGGGGATCGGTCGCCCGCGCCACGCCTCGCCCGTCGTCGCGTGATGGAGGCGCTGCTCCTCGCGGGCGGCAAGGCGGAGCGCATGGGGGAGGCGGCGCAAGGCCTGCCGAAGCCGCTCGTCCCGGTCGCCGGGTTCCCGCTCGCCGAGTACACCGTCGGCCGTCTCGTCGCAGCCGGTGTGACGCGCGTGATCGTCGCGTGCCGCGCCGGGCAGGAGGATGTCTTCGTCAACGCACTCGCGGGCCTCGGCGCCGAGATCGAGCCGGTGGGGGAGGGGGAGCCGCTCGGGCGCGGAGGGGGCCTCCGCCTCGCCGTGTCGAGGCGCAAGGAGACCGGCACCGTGCTCGCGCTCAACGGCGACGAGCTGCTCGACGTCGATTTTCGCGCGCTCCTCGACGACCACGAGCGCTCCGGCGCGGCCGCGACGATCGTCGTCTCGCAGGTTCGGTCGCCGTTCGGCGTCGTCGACCTCGAGGACGGCGGCCGCATCACCGGCTTCCGCGAGGCGCCACTCCTGCCCGACTGGGTGAACTCGGGCGTGTACGCGCTCGACGACGAGGCGCTCGAACGCCTGCCGGAGAAGGGCGATCACGAGCTGACGACGTTCCCCGAGCTCGCCGCCGAGGGAAAGCTGCACGGCCACCGGCACGCGGGCGTCTGGCTGACCGTGAACACGCCGAAGGACCTCCGCCGGGCGGAGGACTTCGTGGCCGCAAACCCGGACTGGAAGCCGCAGCGCCGGGCATGAGCGTGGACGGCCCCAACTACGAGGGTCTCGACCGGTGGGCGTTCGAGCCGCGGCGGGTCGAGAAGCCGTGGGGCTGGGAGCTCATCTGGGCGCACACCGACGACTACGTGGGGAAAGTGCTGTTCGTCCGTGCCGGCCACTCGCTCAGCCTCCAGTTCCACCGCGAGAAGGACGAGAGCTGGTACGTCGAGAGCGGGCGCGCGAAGGTCGAGCTCGGTGACACGGGCAAGGCCGTCCTCAACACGGAGGTCATCTCGGCCGGCGCCGGCTTCCGCTTTCGGCCGGGCACCGTGCACCGGGTCACCGCGATCGAGGACACGACCATCCTCGAGGTCTCGACCCCGCAGCTGGACGACGTCGTCCGGCTGGAAGACGCGTACGGGCGCGAGGGGACGAGCGAACCCTGACACGATTGTGTTAAGGTCGACCCGATGGACGGCGCCCACGTCTCGGAAGCGGCGGCCCGCACGGGCTGGTCGCCCCGCATGCTCCGGTACCTGGAGCGGGTCGGGCTCGTCGTCCCCGCACGGACTGCTGCGGGCTACCGGCGCTACGGCCTGCGCGAGCTGAACCAGCTGCGCGCGCTCACCGAGCTCCGTCGCAGGTTCCACGTCGATCTCGCCGAGGTCGCGTTCGCGGCGCGCATGCGCCGTGAGCCCGAGCTCCGCCGCGCGGTCGACGGCTGGCTCGCCGGCGCGGACGATCTCGCGTGGGTGGAGTGGGAGCAACGCAAGCACGAGAAACTCCTCGCCGCATAACGAAAGGACCGAATGGCAGCGACGAAACGCTACGACGTGAAGGATCTCGCCCTCGCAGGCGAGGGCAAGCGCCGGATCGAGTGGGCCGACCGGCAGATGCCGGTGCTCGCCGCGATCCGCGAACGGTTCGAGCGCGAGCAGCCGCTCAGCGGGCACCGCGTCTCGGCGTGTCTGCACGTGACGACCGAGACGGCGAACCTCATGCGCACGCTGAAGGCCGGCGGCGCGGACGTCGTCCTCTGTGCGTCCAACCCCCTGTCGACGCAGGACGACGTCGCCGCCGCGCTCGTCGAGGAGTACGACATCTCCGTCTTCGCCATCAAGGGCGAGGACCACGACACGTACTACTCGCACATCGAGGCCGCCGTCGACCACAAGCCGCACCTGACGATGGACGACGGCGCCGACGTGATCGGCGTGCTCCACTCGGCGCGGCGCGAGCAGCTCGGCGACATCATCGCCGGCACCGAGGAGACGACCACGGGCGTCATCCGCCTCAAGGCGCTCGAGGCGGAGGGGAAGCTCGGCTTCCCGATCATCGCCGTGAACGAGGCGCAGACGAAGCACCTCTTCGACAACCGCTACGGCACCGGCCAGTCGACCGTCGACGGCATCATCCGCGCGACGAACGTCCTCCTCGCCGGCAAGAAGTTCGTCATCGCCGGCTACGGCTGGGTCGGACGCGGCGTCGCGTCGCGCGCGCGAGGCATGGGTGCGCACGTCATCATCACCGAGGTCGATCCCCTGCCGGCGCTCGAGGCGACGATGGATGGCTTCGAGGTCATGACGATGGAGCGGGCCGCCGAGATCGGCGACATGTTCTGCACCGCGACGGGCGACAAGCACGTCGTCGCGAAGCAGCACATGGAGCTGATGAAGGACGGCGCGATCCTCTGCAACACGGGCCACTTCAACGTCGAGATCGACATCCCGGCGCTGCGAGCGCTCGCGACCGACACGCGCATGGCGCGCGAGTTCGTCGAGGAGTTCACGCTCGCGAACGGGAACCGGCTGTACCTCATCGCCGACGGCCGGCTCGTCAACCTCGCGGCCGCCGAGGGGCACCCGGCCCTCGTGATGGACATGTCGTTCGCCAATCAGGCGCTCGGTGTCGAGTACGCGGTCCAGCACGCAGGCGAGCTCGACCGTCGCGTCTACCCGGTGCCGGTCGAGATCGACAAGGAGATCGCCAGGCTCAAGCTCGAGACGATGGGTGTCGACATCGACACGCTCACCGAGGAGCAGGCGAAGTACCTCGCCTCCTGGGACGAAGGCACCTGAAAGCCCTCGTCCTCGCGGCCGGATACGCGACCCGGCTTCGCCCGCTCACCGACGGCACGCCGAAGCAGTTGCTGCCGGTGGGCGGGCGGCCGATGGTCGATTGGATCCTCGACAAGATCGTCGCAGCAGGGATCGTCGACATCCACCTCGTGACGAACGCGCGCTTCGCGCCGCAGTTCGAGCAGTGGGCGGACGGCAAGCACGTGACCGTCCACGACGACCGCACGACGTCGAACGAGGACCGGCTCGGGGCAATCGGCGACGTGCGCTTCGTGCAGGAGCAGGCAGGCATCGACGACGACATGCTCGTCGTGGCGGGCGACAACCTCTTCGACTACGAGCTGTCCGACTACCTCGCATACTGGAGCGGGAAGAACGGGGCGAGCACCGTCGCCGTCCTCGACGTCGGCGACGTCGACCTTGCGCGCAAGTACGGGATCGTCGACGTCGACGAGGACGACAGGATCGTCGACTTCCTCGAGAAGCCCGACAATCCGCCGAGCACGCTTGCGGCGACGGCGACCTACATCTACGCGCGCGAGCATGCGCGGCTCGTCCAGGCGTACCTAGTCGAGGGCAATCCGCCGGACCAGCCCGGGAACTACATCGCCTGGCTGCACAAGCGCGAGCCCGTGTATGCCTACCGCTTCGAAGGCGGCTGGTACGACATCGGCGATCCGGGGCAGCTGCTGGTCGCCGACAACCGCATGCGCACGCGCGTCGGCCTCCCGCCGCGCGACACGTACTCGCTCGACTGACGTCACACAACGCGCGGTACCGTCAGTTGGTGATCGGGGTGCCGGTCGGAGCGTTCACCCTCGCAAGAAACCAGGAGCCGTAGGCTTGCTCGACCTGCTGCTGCCGCGGCGGTGCCTCGTCTGTGGCGCGGAGGGCTCGCAGCTCTGCGTCTCGTGCCGCGACGGCCTGCCGCGCGTCGAGGCTCCGCTCTGCGACCGATGCGGTGCGCCGACGGCGTGGCCCGTGCAGCGATGCCTCGAGTGCGCGGGCAGGCGGCTGGGCTTCTCGCGCGCCCGCGCGGCCGTCGTGTACGACACGTCGGTGCAGCGGCTCGTCGCGGGCTGGAAGGAGCGCGGGCTCCGCCGTCTCGCCGAGGAGGTCGCCGAGCTCGTCGCCCAGCGGATTCAGCCGCCCGGCGCCGCCGTCGTGACGTTCGTCCCCGCCGACCGGGGGAGGAGCGCCGCCCGCGGGCATCACCCCGCGGCGCGGCTCGCCGGCGCCCTCGCCGGCCACTTTCGCCTTTCCTGCGAGGAACTGCTCGTGCGCCCATGGAGCTCCGAGCGCCAGCGCGGGCTCACGCTCGCCGAGCGTCGCCGCAACGTCGCCGGAGCGTTTGAAGCGACGGGGCCCGTGGCAGGCACCGTTCTGCTGGTCGACGACGTCTACACGAGCGGGGCGACCGTCTCCGCGGCAGCATCCGCTCTCCGGGCCGCGGGCGCCGCCCGGGTTGACGTGGTGACCTTTGCGCGCACGATAAGGTGGAGCAGGGCTACCTGAGGAGGCGACATGGAGCTTCTCGTCAAGGGCAAGAACCTCGAGGTCAGCGACGCCATCAGGCGCTACGCCGAGCGGAAGCTGGGCAAGCTCGGCAAGCAGACGCGCAGGCTCGAACCGGTCGAGGTGGAGCTGGAGCTCGCGGTCGAGACGAACCCCTCCATCGCGAACAACCAGGTTGCCGAGGCCACCGTCTGGCTGAAGGGGCACACGCTCCGCGCGCGCGAGGCGACGCGCGACATGAAGGCGTCGATCGACGAGCTGACCGAGAAGCTCGTGCGGCAGGTGAAGGACGAGCGCGACCGCAAGGCGACGAAGCGCAAGATCGACAAGCACGCGCTCGACGCGGACGCTTGAGCCTGTTCCGGCGGAAGGAGCCGCTGCACGAGCGGCTCGCACGCGAAGGAGGCCTCGTCGAGCGTGAGCCTGAGCCGCGCGCGCCGTGGCGCGAACCGGGCATCCACGGCATGCAGCGGCCGCGCGAGTGGGACGCGACGCAGACGGTCGAGGCGCCGGACATCGACGGCGACGCGGCGAGTTTCGTCGCGCTTCCCGACGGCTCGTTGCTCGTCGAGGACGGCCCCGACTCGTCGCTGCAGCCGCTCGCCGACGCGGTCGAGCAGGAGCTGCCGCCGCCGTATCGCGCTCGCGCCGTCCGCCAGGACGGCGACTTGTGGGCGGTGCAGGCGCGGCGAATCGTGGTGGTGAAGCTTCGACGCCCGCCCGAAGGGGACTCGATCGAGCTGACCCACGACGCCCTGATCGTCGACGGCGCACGGACGTTCGGCTCCGTTCCCGAGCTCGAGGGACTCGGCGACGTGGTGCGCGCGGAGCGGTTGGACGGCGATCTCTGGGAGGTTCAGGCGAACCCCCTGTAGCCCGGTACCCTGTTCTCGGATGGCCCAGCAGTTCGGTTCTCTCGAAAAGGTCCTTCGCGCCGGGGAGGGGCGGCGCCTCAAGCGGCTCGCCGACCAGGCGGCGTACATCGGCACGCTCGAGCCCGAGTTCGAGCAGCTGACCGACGCCGACCTCGCCGCGAAGACGGTCGAGTTCCGGCAGAAGCTCGAGAGCGGCGAGGATCTCGACAACCTCGTCTTCGAGTCCTTTGCCGCGGTGCGCGAGGCGTTCAAGCGAACGCTCGGCGTGCGACTCTTCGACGTCCAGCTGATGGGCGGCATCGTCCTGCACGAGGGCGACATCGCCGAGATGAAGACCGGCGAGGGCAAGACGTTCGTCGCCGCGCAGGCGATGTATCTGAACGCCCTCGCGGGTAGGGGCGTCCACCTGGTGACGACGAACGACTACCTCGCCCAGCGCGACCAGAAGTGGACGGAGCCGGTATTCAACGCGCTCGGGATGCACACCGCCTACATCGAGAACATGATGCCGTTCGAGCCGCGACGGGCGGCCTACCTGGCCGACGTCACGTACGGGACGAACTCGGAGTTCGGCTTCGACTACCTGCGCGACAACATGGCGGTCTCGCTCGACGGCGTCGTGCAGCGTGCTCATCCGTATGCGATCGTGGACGAAGTCGACTCGATCCTCGTCGACGAGGCCCGCACGCCGCTGATCATCTCGGGTGAGCCCGAGACTGCGGCGCAGATCTACTACGACTTCGCGCGCGTCGCCGCGACGCTGACCGGGCATCGCTCGAGCCCGGGCGACCCGAAGGGGTACGCAGAGCAGATCGGCGCCGATTACGAGTACGACGAGAAGCACAAGACCGTCGCCGTCACCGAGCAAGGCGTGCTCAAGGTCGAGCGCGCCCTGCGCATCGAGAACCTGTACGCGCTGCAGAACTCGCAGCTCGTCAACCACCTCATCCAGGGGCTGAAGGCGCAGTCGCTGTTCCAGCGCGACGTCGACTACGTCATCCAGGACAACGAGGTGAAGATCGTCGACGAGTTCACCGGCCGGATCATGGAGGGCCGCCGCTGGAGCGAGGGCCTTCATCAGGCGGTGGAGGCGAAGGAGGGCGTGCGCATCCAGGAAGAGCACCTGACGATGGCGACGATCACGCTCCAGAACTACTTCCGCTTGTACGAGAAGCTCGCCGGCATGACCGGCACGGCGAAGACGGAGGAGAAGGAGTTCGTCGAGATCTACAACCTCAACGTCGTCGAGATCCCGACCAACGTGGCGGTCGCGCGCGACGACAAGCAGGACCTCGTCTTCAAGACCAAGGAAGGGAAGTTTCTCGCGGTCGCCCGCGACATCAAGGAGCGCTCCGAGAAGGGGCAGCCGGTGCTCGTCGGCACGATCGCGGTGGAGACGTCGGAGTACCTGTCGCAGCTGCTCACGAGGCAGGGAGTTCGGCACAACGTGCTGAACGCGAAGGAGCACGCACGCGAGGCGGAGATCATCAAGGACGCGGGGCAGCGCGGCGCGGTCACGATCGCGACGAACATGGCCGGCCGCGGCGTCGACATCAAGCTCGGCGAGGGCGTGACGGATCTGGGCGGCTTGTATGTGCTCGGCACCGAGCGGCACGAGTCGCGGCGCATCGACAACCAGCTGCGCGGCCGCTCCGGTCGCCAGGGCGATCCCGGCGAGACACGCTTTTATCTCTCCGGCGAGGACGACCTCGTGCGCCTGTTCGCGGGCGACCGGATCAAGGGAATCATGGAGCGCTTCAAGATTCCCGAGGACCAGCCGATGGAGGCGAAGATCCTCAGCCGACAGATCGAGGGCGCGCAGAAGAAGGTCGAGGAGCAGAACTTCGTCATGCGCAAGAACGTCCTCAAGTACGACGACGTCCTCAACCGTCACCGCGGGCGCATCTACGAGCAGCGGCGACAGGTGCTCGAAGGCGAGGACATGTCGGATCAGGTGACGCTCTGGATCGACGAAGTGGTCGAGGACACCGTCGCCCAGTTCACCGAGGAGTCGTACGCGGACGAGTGGGACCTGGAGGCGCTGACGAACGCGATGGCGGCGCTCTACCAGACGGAAATCACCGCGGCCGAGCTGCGCGAGGATCTCGGCGAGATCACCCGCGAGACGCTCACCGAGGAGTTCAAGACGGACGCGCGCGACGAGTACGCGGCCAAGGAGGAGGAGTTCGGCTCGGAGCTGATGCGCGAGCTCGAGCGGTTCGTGATCCTCCAGGTGGTCGACGTCCGCTGGCGCGAGCACCTCGAGCACATGGACTACCTGCGCGAGGGCATCGGCCTGCGCGCGATGGCGCAGAAGGATCCGCTCGTCGAGTACACGGCCGAGGGCGAGCGGATGTTCACGGATCTGTCACGGTCGATCCGCGGCGAGGTCGTGCTCCACCTGTTCCACGCCGAGCTCGCGCCCGAGCAGGCGCAGCAGGAGCTGGCGCAGCAGCAGCAGGGGAACGGCAACGTGCGCTACGAGCACGAGACGGCGGCCGGGGCGGAGGCGATCGCGGCGGCAGGTGGCGCCGGCGCCGCGCCGACGCTCGGGCTCTCACCGGTGGCGGTGCAGACGAGCGCGCCGCACAAGGTCGGCCGCAACGACCCGTGCTGGTGCGGCTCCGGCAAGAAGTTCAAGAAGTGCCACGGCGCTTGAGACGGGCGAACGTGCTTCGCATTTTCGCCCGATGAATTTCCGCTAGGACGCGCCCGGCGCGGACACGACGGGGGCCAGGCCCTGTTACGGCAATGTCACGACTTCCCGACAGGTTTCGTTCGGGGACTGCTGTGCCCGTCACGAGAAATCCGCGAAGGTGTGAACCGAACGTGACGGCCGGTACCATTGCGCGCCATGGCTGATGAACGCGAGCTCTCACTCGAAGACCAGTTGAAGGAGATCGGGGCCCAGCTGGACTGGGTCCGTGGTTACCTTTGACGTCGCTTCGCTGACCGCCCGCCTCGCCGAGCTCGAACAGGAGCTCGCCAAACCCGACTTCTGGAACGACCAACAGCGCGCCGCGAAGCTCTCGGCCGAGCACACGCGGACGCAGCGCAAGCTCGAGCGGTACGACCGGCTGCAGTCGAACGTCGCGTTCCTCGAGGAAGGCGTCGGCTCGTTTCCCGAGGAGGAGCTGCTCCCCGTCCTGCACGAGACGCAGCAGGAGCTCGCGCAGCTGCAGGAGGACGCGCTCTTCTCCGGCGAGTACGACGCCGGCGACGCCGTCGTCACCATCCAGGCGGACGCGGGCGGGACCGACGCGCAGGACTGGGCCGAGATCCTCCTGCGCATGTACCTGCGCTGGGCCGAGCGACGCGGTTTCCAGACGGAGATCCTCGAGACGAGCCCGGGGGAGGAGTACGGGATCAAGTCCGCGACGTTCACCGTCAAGGCCGAGAATGCGTACGGCATCCTCAAAGCCGAGCGCGGCAAGCATCGCCTCGTGCGCCTGAGCCCGTTCGACTCGGCGCACCGCCGCCACACGAGCTTCGCCCAGGTGATCGTCGCGCCGCTCCTCGACGACGCGGCCGCGATCGACATCGACGACGACGACATCCGCATCGACACGTTCCGTTCCTCCGGCGCCGGCGGCCAGCACGTGAACAAGACCGACAGCGCCGTGCGCATCACGCACATGCCGTCGAACATCGTGGTCTCCGTGCAGAACGAGCGCAGCCAGTCGGCGAACAAGGAGACCGCGATGAAGATCCTCCGCTCCCGCCTCGCCGAGAAGGCGGAGGAGGAGCGCGAGGCAGAGCTCGCTCGCGAGCGAGGCGGCGTCAGCATGGGCTTCGGCGGGAACACGATCCGCAGCTACGTCCTCCACCCCTACCAGCAGGTGAAGGACGCCAGAACGGGCTTCGAGGTGGGGAACGCCCAGGGCGTCCTCGACGGCGACCTGGACGGCTTCATCCGCGCATACCTCCTGCAATCGGCAGGGAACGGAACCTAACCCGCCGAATCCTCCGCTAGACTCGGCCTTCGGTGCGGGGTCTACGCGACCGGTTCGGGACGTGACTGAGCTCGAGATAGAAGAACAGCCGGCGGACGTCGGAAACGTGGAGCGGGCGCCGATTGGCGCCGGCTCGATGATCACGTTCGAGGACGTGACGAAGGTGTACGACCCCGATGTCGCCGCCCTCAAGGGCGTCACGTTCGTCATCGAGAAGGGCGAGTTCGTCTTCATCGTCGGCGCGTCCGGCTCCGGCAAATCGACCCTCATCAAGCTCCTATTGAAGGAGATCGAGCCGACGAACGGCCGCATCATGGTCGGCGGGCGCGACCTCACCCGGCTCACGCACAACAAGGTTCCGCTCCTGCGGCGCAACGTCGGCTGCGTCTTCCAGGACTTCAAGCTGCTGCCGAGCCGCAGCGCCGCCGACAACGTCGCGTATGCGCTGAAGGTGCAGGGCGAGAACCGCGCGTCGATCCGGCGCAAGGTGCCCGAGGTGATGAACATGGTCGGGCTCGCGCACAAGATGGACTCCCTCCCCGACGAGCTCTCCGGCGGCGAGCAGCAGCGCGTCTCGATCGCGCGCGCCGTCGTCAACCACCCGCCGCTGCTCGTCTGCGACGAGCCGACGGGGAACCTCGATCCCGACACGTCGGTCGGGATCATGCAGCTGCTCTACCGCATCAACCGCGCCGGCACGACGATCCTCATGGTGACGCACGACCGCGAGATGGTCGACAAGATGCGCAAGCGCGTCATCGCGCTCGAGGACGGACGGCTGGCGCGCGACGAGCGCCGCGGAGGATACGCCTCCGAATGACCAGAGTCCGGCTGATCTTCTCCGAGGCGTGGTCCTCGATCTCGGCCAACGTGTCGACGACGTTCGCGGCGACGATCACCGTGCTCATCTCGATGTTCCTGCTGGGCCTCTTCCTCGCGCTCGGCACGTGGGTCCTCTCGTACTCGAACCACGTGAAGCGCGAGCTCGTCGTCCATGTGTATTTCGCGACGGGCACGCACCAGCCGACGCAGGCGCAGGAGGCGCAGGTCGGTCAGAGGCTGAAGCAAGACTCGCGTGTGAAGTCGGCCGTCTTCGTCTCGAAGGAGGCAGCGTTCAAGGCGCAGGCGAAGAAACTGCCGCAGCTGTACGCGAACGTGCCGTCGAACCCGCTCCCCGACTCCTGGGTCGTGAAGCTCAAGAACGCGAACGACTCGCCGACGCTCGGCCGCGAGATCCAGTCGCAGGTGAAGGGCACGCCCGCCCAGGCGGCGCTGTGGCCGGGCGTGAACGACGTGAAGTGGGGCGACAAGACTACGAAGCGCGTACTCACCGTCGCGGAGGTGATCTCGATCGTCTTCCTCGTCGCCATCGTCCTGCTCGTGACGGCGTCGACGCTACTCATCGCCAACACGATCCGCCTGTCGATCTTCGCCCGCCGCCGCGAGATCGAGGTGATGAAGCTCGTGGGCGCGACGAACTGGTTCGTCCGCGGCCCGTTCATGCTCGAGGGCCTCCTCCAGGGCTTCATCGGCTCGCTGCTCGCCGTCGTCCTCCTCGTGCTCGGCAAGTCGGTCGCCCTGCCGTCCATCCTCGGCCACCTGCACAGCACGAGCGACGTCCACGCCCTGCCGTTCGCGCTCAACGCCGCCGCTCTCCTGGCTGCCGGCCTTCTTCTCGGCGCCGCCGGCTCCGGGCTCACGCTCCGCCGGTTCCTCCAGGTCTAGCTTCCGCCCGCCGGGGGCCGTATGCTCCCGCCGTCCACATGCGGCGCGCGCTGATCCTGCCGGCTGCACTCGTCGTCCTCGCCGGCCCCTTCGTGGCCGGCTACCTGCTCTCGCGCCCTGACGTCGCCACCGTGCCGGTGGCGATCCCGACAGCGGTGGCCCAGGTGCGCGAGGCGCTCGCGGCCCGCTACTACCGGCCGGTCGGCGCAGGCGTCCTCGGGCTCGGCTCGGTCAACGCGATGCTCTCGGCGCTCCGCGACCCGTACACCGCCTATCTCACGCCGCTCGGTTACCGGCTCGTCCGGCACGACACGGCCGCGAGCTACTCCGGTATCGGCGTCGAGGTGTTGCCGACCGAGCGCGGCCTCGTCGTCGTGAGCGTGCAGCACGGCCCGGCGGAGCGCGCCGGCGTGCAACGCGGTGACGTCATCGTCCAGATCGGGGGCAGCTCCGTCGTCCACCTCGACGCGGCGAAGGCACTCGCACGAGTCGTCGGCGTACCGGGGCGGATGATCCACCTCGTGCTCGACCGGCAGGGGACTGTCGTTCGTCTCGACGTCCGCCGAGCAGTCGTCAGTGCGCCGACAGTGCAGGACCACATGGTCGTCTACGCCGGGCGGCGGTGGGGCGACATCCGCCTCGCAACCTTCCGGGCAGGCGCGGCGAAGCTCGTCCGCCACGACCTCGAGAGCCTTCAGCGGAGGGGCGCGGCCGGCTTCGTGCTCGACCTGCGCGGCGATCCGGGAGGTCTCCTCAGCCAGGC
>CAZXZX010000042.1:0-14289 GCA_964645445.1 uncultured Gaiellales bacterium | reverse complement strand
CACTCGCCAGACCGGGAGCTGGTGCGCCCTCGCGTCGGTCAGCGCAACGGGTTACAACCCCAAGACCGCTCAGACGCCGTTCAGCACCTCGTAGCTCAGCCGAGCATCTTGTCGGAGAGCGCGACGCTGAATGTGCGGCCGTGCCTCGGCGTCACCTCGAGTCGGAATCCCCAGCGGCCGCTCATGCCGACGACCGGGAAGATTCGGCCATAGGTGCCGGCCGATCGCTCCGGGAGCCCGACGCTGAACGCGCCCATGTCCATGTCGAGCATCCGCACCGTCAACCGCACCCGCGCGCCCGCCACCGGACGGCCGCGGGTTCGTAGTGAGACGGAGACCGTCCCCGTGCGCGACGCGAGGTTCGGCGTCAAATGGAACCGCACCGCGTATGCCCCGGTCGTAAGCATCGCGTGCACGGGCCCGGGTCCCACGCGCCGCGCTGCCGCCGCCGGCGAGGCGACGACGAGCAGCGCGACGACGAGGACGATCAGATGCTTCACGCGCCGACCACGATCGAGCCGCGCATGTACCCGTTGTGCGTCATCGCCCACGGGTCGCACGGGCTGCCGCACCACCAGTCGTAGTGGCCCGCCTTCGACGCGGTGAGGACGACGGTCGCGCGGCCGGGGACCGAGCCCTTGGCCGCGGGGATCTTCACGTTCAGGCCGAGGCCGGGCGCGACGAGCGAGTGGGCGCCGCCGTCGTAGTTGATGAACACGAGCTTCGTCGGCTGGCCTGCCTTGACGGACGGATAGGCGGGCAGGAACGCGTCGTGCCATTTACCGTCGGGGCCCTTCTTCGCGTGTTCGTCGTCGGACTTGACGAGGATCGTGACCGTCCGCAGCGGCGCCGAGCTCTGCCGGCCGGCGGTGGCGGTGGCGGTCACGGCCAGCGCAGTCAAGGCCGCGCCGGCGAGGACGAGTGCAGTCAGACGCTTCATGGTGCGACTCCTTTTTCGGTTTCGCCCATGGTGCGGTTGGGCCGCTCCACGCAAATCGGGCCTTCCGCTGAATCGCGATGCGTAGCTTCCCGAAAGCGGCACCGCCGGCCCAGGGAGCCGGCGGTGAGGTTCCTCCCGCGGAGGAGGGAATGTGAGCCCAGTCTCCGACCGCGCACGGGGCGCCTCATCGGTGAATCCCCCGAATACAATCCGGCGCATGCCGTGGGACGAGCTGACCTCCGAGCAGCGCGAGCTGCGCGACCTCGTCCGCACGCTCGCGCGGGAGCGGATCGCGCCCCGCGCCGCTGAGATCGATGCCTCCCACGAGTTCCCCTGGGACGTCGTCGAGCTCTATCGCGAGAACGACATCTTCGGGCTCTTCTTCGAGGAGTCGGCCGGCGGCCTCGGGACGGGGACGCTGATGGCACTGATCGCGGTCGAGGAGGTCGCGAAGGTGTGCGCGACGTCGGCGCTCATCCTCGCCGTGCAGGAGTTGGGCTCTCTCGGGTTGAAGCTCGCAGGCAGCGAGGAGCAGAAGGCGCGGTGGCTGCCGCGGCTCGCGAGCGGGGAGTGGCTGTGCGCGTACGCGCTGACCGAGGCCGGCTCCGGCTCCGACTCGGCGGCGATGCGCTCGACGGCGGCGCGCGATGGCGGCGAGTACGTCCTGAACGGATCGAAGCGCTTCATCACGAACGCGTCGGTCGCGAACCTGTACACGGTGTTCGCGAAGACCGATCCGTCCGCCGGTCACGCGGGCATCTCGGCGTTCGCCGTCGAGGCGGATGCGCCCGGCTTCGAGGTGACACGGCTCGAGCCGAAGATGGGGATCGCCGGATCGACGACGGGGGAGCTCGCCTTCGACGACTGCCGGGTCCCCGCCGCGAACCTCCTGGGCGACGAAGGCGACGGTTTCAAGATCGCGATGCGCATCCTCGACCGCTCGCGACCCGGCGTCGCCGCCCAGGCGCTCGGTATCGCACAGGGCGCGACGGACTACGCGCTCGAGTACTCGAAAACACGCGAGACGATGGGGCGGCCGATCGCGCACCATCAGCTCATCCAGGCGAAGCTCGCCGACATGGAGACCGAGTGCGAGGCCGCGCGCGGGCTCCTCTACCGCTTCGGGCGCATGGTCGACGAGGGCATCGACGACGCCGAGTTGACGAAGGCGTCGGCGATGGCGAAGCTCAAGTGCGGCGACGTCGCCATGGCCGTCACCACCGACGCGGTGCAGATCCTCGGCGGGTACGGGTACATCAAGGAGTATCCGGTCGAGCGGTTCATGCGCGACGCGAAGATCACGCAGATCTACGAGGGCACGCAGGAAATCCAGCGCATCGTCATCGCGCGCGAGATGCTGAAGGAATCGCGCGCGTTCCTCCTCGCGGGCGTCGGCTGATGGACGAGATCCGCCCCGGGCTGTGGACGTGGACGGGCGAGCACCCGGAGTGGACGCCCGAGATGACGTGGGGCCCGGAGGTGCGCTCGTACGCGGTGCAGATCGAGGACGGGCGCTATCTCATCGATCCCGTGCAGCCGGCACCGAGCGCCGACGGGATCCTTCTGACGGTGCCGTGGCACCGGCGCGCGGCCGACGAGCTCGATCTGGACGTGCTCGACGAGCCGCCGCCCGGGATCGAGTCGCGGCCGGGCTACTTCGCCGAGGAGAGCGTGTACTGGCTGCCGCAGCACAAGGCGATCGTCATCGGCGACGCCTTCATGGACGGGAACGCGCCGCCGTTCGAATGGGCGACGGACGAGCCGGACGCCGCCCAGGCTCGCCTGCGCGCGCTACTCGACCTCCCGTTCGAGCTCGTGCTCCCGACGCACGGCGACATCACCGACCGGGCGGCATTCGAGGCATCCATCGCCGAATGAGGCTCGACGGCATTCACCATGTGACGTGCATCACCGGGGACGCCCCGGGCAACGTCGAGTACTACACGGGCACGCTCGGCCTACGCCTCGTGAAGAAGTCGGTGAACCAGGACGACCCGACCGTGTACCACCTCTTCTACGCGGACGAGAAGGGGACGCCGGGCGCGGACATCACGTTCTTCGAGTATCCGGGCTCGGCGCCCGGCCATGCGGGGGCGGGGATGATCCACACCGTCGTGTGGCGCGTCGGCTCGGAGGAGGCGCTCGACTTCTGGCGCGACCGCGTCGGCAGCGTTCCCTTCGCCGATCCCGAGGGCCTGCGGCACGACCTCGTGGTCGCGGACGTCCCGGACGAGCCGCTGATCGCCGACCATCCGGACATCCCGCGCGAGCTCGCGCTGCAGGGCTTCGAGGGCGTGCGCGCTTATGCGTCCGACCCGGCTCGTAACAGAGAGTTCCTCGATGTGCTCGGCTTCGTCGATGGGGAGACTCGCGGCGACACGCGTGGCGGCTGGATCCGGTACGAGGATGCGCCCGCCACCGGCGTCCCCGGCGCCGGGACGGTGCATCACGTCGCGTGGGCGTCGACGATGAACGATCACGAGTCGTGGCGGCGGCGTGTCGAGGAGGCGGGAGGCCGGCCGACGCCGATCATCGACCGCTTCTGGTTCCGCTCGATCTACTTCCGCGAGCCGAACGGCGTGCTGTTCGAGATCGCGACGCTCGGCCCCGGCTTCTCGACCGACGAAGACCCGGCGCACCTGGGCGAGAAGCTCATCCTCCCGCCGGATTTCGAGCACCTCCGCGCAGAGGTCGAGCCCATGCTCACGCCGCTCCCCGACCCGCGCGCGGGCTGGGTCACGAAGTCGTGACACAGACGTACGGGTACTAAGTACCGATACGTCAGTGTCACGGGTGCAGCCACGAAGTCGTGACACAGACGTGCGGGTACTAAGTACCCATACGTAAGTGTCACGGGTGCAGCGAGGTCGTGTCGACGACCTCGAAGTCCGACCCGGTGATGCGGCCGATTGTGTGGAGCGCGTCGTTCGACCAGTGCGGATCGGGCGCGCCGCTGATGTACCAGTTCGACCCGTTGTCGGCGAGGATCATCCCGTACGTCTTCAGTGCCTGGAGCACGATGCGCGTCTGCCGCGGGAAGCGGGAGATGTCGACGCTCGCCTTCAGGCGCACGCGCAGTCCCATCGGCGGCAGCGACGGATCGTCCGACGACGACGCGTAGTGCCGTGCCGGGTAGATGTATGCGCGGCGCGTGCGCTCCGCCGTGAAGCGCAGCGCGTGGTCGATGACGCCGCGGGCGACCTCGTCGTACCGTGCGAGGCCGGGGAAGATCGGCAGGCCGGCTGCGTCGGCAGACGTCCAGCCGGCGGGACGCACGTGGTTCGAGCGCAGGCTCCAGGTCGCGCCCGAGCCCGCCGCCCAGCCGGACTCGGTGCGATGCAACGCAAAGAGCTCGTACAAACGGCAGGCGCTCTTGTCGATGAGGATCGCATGGTGGTCGCTGCCGCCTTCGATGTGCACGCTCGCCGGAATCGGATAGAGGACCTTGTCCGACTCGTCGGCATAGTCGAACGAAAGGCGGTCTCGCGGCGTCGACTTCGAGACGACGTCGAACGGGATGCCGATCGGCTGACCGTCGTACAACCCGGAGCCGAAGTCGGGATGGAGGCCCGTGTCGAGCCCGATCGACGCGATCATCTGCGCCGAGTTCGCAGCTACCGGCAGGCTGTCCACCCGCTCGTTCCACGGATTGTTCGCGGGGAAGATCGGACAGCTCGGCGCGCCGGGCAGCCGGAGTGCGTGCGCCGACCCGCCACCGAGTGCGAGCACCAGCGCCGCGACGAGCGTGACGCGCTTCATCCGACGGGCAGCGTCACGGTCACGCGTGTTCCCTCGCCCTCGCGGCTCTCCAGCTCGATCGTCCCGCCGTGCTGATCGACGAGTGCGCGCGTGATGGCGAGGCCGAGGCCCGTGCCCGGCACCGCGAGGTCGGTCGCCGCCTGCGCGCGGTAGAAGCGCGAGAACACGTGGCCCTGCTCGTCGGCCGGGATCCCGATCCCGCTGTCCGCGACAATGACGTGCGCGCTCGTCGCGTCCCCGCGCAGCTCGACGCGCACGCAGGCGCCCGCGTGGCTGAACTTCACCGCGTTCGACAGCAGGTTGTCGAGCACCTGGGAGATGCGCCGCTCGTCTCCGACGATGGTGGGCAGGTCCCCTGCATCGATCTCGACATCGACGCCTTTCTCACTCGCCCACGGCCGCACGGCTTCGACCGAGCGCCCGGCCAGCGCCGCAAGATCGACGGGATCGCGACGGAGGTCGACACGTTGCGCCTCGATCTGTGCCACGAGCAGGAGATCCTCGACGAGCTGATGCAGCCGATCGGTGCTGCGCCTGATCACCTCGAGGTACGTCTTGCCGCTCTCCCCGATCCCGTGCTCCTCGTCCTGGAGCATCTCGATGAACCCGGAGATCGACGTCAGCGGCGTACGCAGCTCGTGCGACACGGTCGCGACGAAGGCGTCGCGCATCCGTTCGAGCTCCTTGTCGGCCGTCACTTCGCGTAGCGTCCAGATGCGCCCGAGCGGCCGGCCCTGCCGGTCGCTCACCGGCGAGGTGAAGCCGCGAAACACGCGCCCGGTCCCCTGGAGCTCGAACTCGTCCGTCGTCGCGTCCCCCGGCGAATCGGCGATCTCGCGCATGCGCGTCCGGTACCGCGCCGGATCGGCGAGCTTGTCCGCCACCGCGAGCAGGCGCTCGACCACCGTCCCCTCGGCGGGCATGCCCAGGTCGATGGCCATGCGCACGAGCGGCTCGTTGACGATCAGGATATTGCCCTCGACGTCGGTGAGGCAGATGCCGTCGATCGTTGCGTCGAGGAGAGCGCGCTGGCGCGCAAGCGTCCCGACGCGGCGCCTCTCGCTCGTCCGGAGCAGATTGCCGACGACGGCCGAGCCGAAGCCGAGGACGCAGAGCACGGCGAAGCGGGCGACCGTCTGTGACGCACTTGGATGGAAGCCGTCCGCGTGTACCGAGACGAGCCAGAACGCGCCGCCTGCGAGGCCGGCGGCGAGCCCGGCCGCAATGTCGATGTCGACACCGACGAGCATCACGCCCGGCGCGTACACGATCGCGCCGAGGAGGTTGCTCGAGTCGGTGGCGAGAATCACGGCGAAGATGACGACCATGGCCGCCGCCGCAATTGCGCCGATGAGGTAGCGGCGGCCGAGGAGCTTGCGCCTCATGCGAGGTTCAGCGCCGGATACCGACCCCGCACCACGTCGATGAACGCGGCGAGCCGGTCGGCGAGGGCGGCGTCGGCGATCTCGAGGACGTTCTCCGCGTTCAGCTCGCCGGAGTGCGACAGGTTGAAGCTGCCGACGAACACGATGTCGTCGGCGACCGTGACCTTCGCATGCATGTAGTCGTGGACCGACCCCGGCGCGTAGGGGGTGGAGTTCTTGCCGGAGAAGGGCGCATGCGTGAGCGTTGTCCGGAGGAGCGGCTCCTTCCACGACGCATTGCCGTTGGCTTCCCACTGGCGGATGACCTCGAGCACCTGGGTGCGGTCGACGACGCCGGCGACGTCGACCTTCCCGTCCGTGACGACCTGGGCGAGTGTCGCGAGGATCGGCGCCGATGAGAGGACGGGGGAGGCGATGCGCACGCGCGTCGTCGCGGTGCCGATCGCCTTCGCGATGCGGTGGGCGAGCTGGTCGCCGCGGCCGGGGCAGAACCACGGGCGCACGACGGTGTCCGACACCGACAGCGGCGACGTGTCGACCTTGCCGCTGTGCTGCACGTTGCGTCTCGTCCATAGCTGCTCGAAGTCCGCCGTGTAGCGCGCGGCGAGCTCCGGGGAGTCGAGGGTGACGATCACGTTCTCCTCCCGCGTCCACGAGTCGGCGGTCCAGTTCGTCGAGCCCGTCCACACCGACGCGGCGTCGCGAACGACGTACTTGTGGTGCATGAGATCGGGGACGCCCGGGATCGCAGCAGTCGGAAACGGCAGCGACGCCATCAGGTCCGGGTCGGTGCGCGGCGGCGGCGGTACCGGCACGTTGCCGGGATGGTCGACGTTGTACGCGAGCCGGACCGCGACGCCCCGCGCATGCGCATCGCGCAGTGCGCCGCCGACGGTTGCCAGGAGGTCGTCGGGAAGGTGCAGGTCGTAGACCGCGATGTCGAGGGAATGCTGCGCCACGCCGACGAACGCCGCTAGGGCCTGCGCGGTCTCGGCGGCCGGCTGGCCGCCGTCGATCAGCGTGCGGACTTCGATCGCTTGTACTCGCGCTTCGCGGCCTGGTAGTCGAGCAGCGACTGGGCCGAGTCGACGTCGCCGAGCGTGGGATGGCTCGGCGCGACCTCCCTCGCGGCCGGGACGCCGAACCGCTTCGCGAGAACGGCGGTCATGCTCCGCACCTTCATGTCGCCGAAGCCCGGCAGTGCTGCGAGGCGCTTCTTCAGGTCTTCGCCGTCCGCCGCGTCGCTCCAGACGCGCGAGGCCTCGCCGCCGTACTCGTCGGCGACGTACTCCGCGAGATCGTGGACGCGCGCTGCCATCGTGCCCGGGAAGCGGTGCACGGCCGGCTTCTCGCGGAATGCCGGCTCGAGGTCGAGCGTCGCGAGCTTCTTCGGGTCGAGCGTTCCCAGCCGCTGCTTGATCCGCAGCGGGCCCTGGAAGGCCTGTTGCACGGTGATCTGCTGGTCGAGCGCGAAGCCGACGAGAAGCGCGAACGGGTCCTCTGCGAGGAGCTTGTTCGCATCGTCGTTCTCCGTGAACCAGAGCCGGTCGGGTGCCGCCATGCGCTGATCCTATGCGGAGGCGGCGCGCACGGCCTCGCACCGACGTACGAACGGTGTCGCTCTCTGGGGTTCGAAGTAGGAACGCGCCGCCTCGAGCTGCGCGAGGTCGCCTCCCTCGGCCGCGAGCAGCCGGGCCCACGCCTCGAGGAAGCGTGCGCCGATGCCGCCGTAGATGTCGGCGGCTCGCCCGTACTCCGCGTCCGACACCGCGACGCCCGCGTCGATCCACGGGCTGCCAGCCATCCCGTCCTCGACGAGTCGCATGTAGTCGGAACTGCGGCCGAGCTCGGCGAGAACGAGCGCCACCTGCTCCGTGTCCATGGCCTTCGTGAGTGCCTCGAGCCCGAGCATCTCGTCCGCCCGTGCGTTCGCCTCGGACGAGCGTCCGGCGGCATGGAGCACGAACGTACGAAGGACGAGCGTCGGGCCGAGAACCTGCGGGTCGGCCTGCCTCCGGCCGCGCTCGACCACCTCTTCGCTCGCGGGTAATGCCTTGTCGAGCTGTCCGCGTACCGCCTGCACCCACCCGCGGAGGTATCGCGTCGCGGTGTTCACTTGCTGCTCGTCCGTGGTCGCGGCGAGCAGCTCGTCTGTGCTCTCGAGCACGGCGTCGAGGTCACCGAGCCCGAGCGAACCGGCGGCGCGCTCCATCTTGGCCCACAGCAGCCCGTCGCCGGAGCCGTAGCGGAGCGAGATGTCGTGCGTCTGCGCGAACAGCGCCTGGGCCTCGTCCAGGCGGCCGAGGACCCAGAGCCGGGTACCGAGGTTGTTCCTGGACTTGGTCATCTCGTCCGGGACCTTCGAGCGGTCGGCGAGCTCGACGCTTCGCTCGAGGTAGGCGAGGCCCTGCGGGTCGCCCAACGCGGTCATGGTCAACCCGATGGTGTTGAGGGCGTTCGAGGTGAGCTCGTCGTGCCCCAGCTCCTCCGCCATCGCGAGCGTCTCGTGTCCGAGCTCGAGCGCCTCCGGGCTGAAGGCGTCCGCGATCGCGGCGCGGCGCGCCGCCTGCGCGTACGCACGCGCCTTCGGTACGGACGTCGGGAGTCCCTGGACCAGCTCGAGCGAGCGCAGCGCGTGCTCCCTTCCGAGCTCGCCTTCCCCGCGCCACCAATGCATCCAAGAGAGCAGTGCCTCGGTCTCCGCCGCCTGCTCGAGTGAGCCGTGCGCGAGGAACCCGTCGCGCGCGGATTCGGCGCGCGCCACATCCGGCGTGCCGGTGCGAACGGTGGCGCGCGCGAGGCGGAGCTCGAGCGCCGGCCGGAGCGGATCGTCGTCGCCCGTCAGGCCCAGGGCGGCCGTTGCGAGCTCACCCGCCGTGTTCCACGAGTTCAGTGCAGCCGCCCGCTCGGATGCCTCGGCGAGCGCGTCCCGCGCAGGCCCGCGGAACGGCGTTGTGTCGGCGCCGGCAGCGTCGGCAAGCCGGAGCGCTTCGCGGTAGTGGTGGGCGAGCATCTCCGCCCGGTCCTCGCTCCGGTCCGGGGCGAGCCCTTCGATCCATTCCGCAGCCGCGCGGTGCCGCTCCATGCGGCGCGCGCGGGGGATCTGCGAATACGCGACGTCGCGGACGAGCAGGTGGAGGAAGGCGTACTGCATCTCTCCGGCGACCGACGAACGGCGGTCGCGGCGGATGAATTCCTTGCGCTCGAGGCCGTGCAACGCTTCGTCGCTCGCGGACTCGAGCGCGGACGGCCAGAACACCTTGCCGAGGACGGCCGCATCCTGCAACAGCGCTTTCTCCTCCGCCGCGAGCTGGTCGATGCGCGCGGCGATGAGGCCCTGCACCGTCTCGGGCAGGCGCACCTCGGCGCCCGGGTGGTCGGCGACCATGCGCGCGAACTCGCCTGCGTACAGCGGGTTGCCCTCCGCGCGCTCGAGCACGAGTTGCTGCGTCTCCGCCGGCAGGACGGGCAGCAGCTTCGCTGTCTCCTCGTTCGACAGCGCGCCGATCGAGAGCGTCGTCGCGTTGCGCTTGCCGCCGCCCCAGCCGGGACGGCGGTCGACCAGTTCCGGCCGCGCGGTGCCGATGAGGAGCATCGGCACACCCGACACCCACTCGGCAAGGTGGTCGACGAAGTCGAGCAGCGTGTCGTCGGCCCAGTGCAGGTCCTCGAAGACGAGAACGAGCGGTCGCTCCTCAGCGAGCGTCTCGAAGAAGCGCCGCCACGCCGAGAACGCCTCCACCCGCCGGTCTTGCGACTCGTCGATCTCGCCGGCGACGCCGGCGAGCGCGCGCAGGTGCGACAGGACCCACTCGTCCGAACATGCCGCGGCGAGCTTCTCCAGCGCCGTCTGCGCGTCATCGCTCTCGAGGATCCCCGCCTGCGCCTTCACGATCTCCCCGAGCGCCCAGACGCTGCGGCTCTCGCCGTACGGCAGCGAGCGGCCTTGCCGCCACCAGTAGACGTCGGGATCCGCGTCGAGCACCGAGAAGAGCTCGGCGACGAGTCGGCTCTTGCCGATGCCCGGGACGCCGACGAGCGTCACGAGCTGCGCCGTTTCCTCGCTGCGGCAGCGCGCGAATGCGTCGGTGAGGAGGGAGAGCTCGCGCTCGCGTCCGACAAGCGCCGATCGGTGCGTCTCCTCGACGTCGGTTCCGAAGCGTGGTCGCGCGGCGATGACCTCCCACACCGGAACGGGCTTCGACTTGCCTTTCGCCTCGACCGGCTCGGCCTCGCGGTAGTCGATGACGTGCCGCGTGGCGCGGTAGGCCGCTTCGCCGACGAGGATGCCGTTCACGGGCGCCGCCGACTGCAGTCGCGCGGCAGTGTTGACGACGTCACCGGAGACGAACGCCTCCCCGGCGGATGGGTCGGCGTCGAGCGACACGAGCGCTTCGCCCGTGTTCACGGCGGTGCGGATTTCGAGGTCGGGAGACCCGTCGCGGATCGCGAGAGCGGTGAGCACTGCGCGAACGGGGTCGTCCTCGTGTGCGACGGGTGCACCGAAGACCGCCATCACCGCGTCGCCGATGAACTTCTCCACCGTGCCGCCGCGCTGCTCGATCTGCTCGCGGAGGCGCGCATAGTACGGGGTGAGCATCGCGCGGACGTCCTCGGGGTCGAGCTCCTCCGCGCGGCTCGTGAAGCCGACGAGGTCGGTGAAGAGGACCGTCACGACCTTGCGCTCCTCGCGGCTCACGCCGCATACGCTAACGCGCTAGGTCGAGCGGTAATCGAAGTCGGCCGCGTACGCGCAATTGCCCTTCAGCTCCCACGAGAATCCGTCGTCGTCGACCCGCAGCGCGTCGGCGACCATCTCGTACCCCGGCCGGTCGTAGCCGGGGACGCCGCACGCGACGGGGAGGTCCGTCTCGAACCGCCGGGTCGCGCTGGCCGCGATGCCCGTCCCGATCCGGACGTCCGTCCCCTGGATCCGAATGGCGCTCTCCCGCACGCGGATCAGGTGCCGCGCCTTGCGGATCCAGGGCAGCTGGTGCAGGCCGTCGAGGAACAGCCACTTGAGCGCTGCGCTCTGCTTTCGGTCTGCGTCCTCGTCCACGTGGAGGACGACGCTCCACGGCGAGTCGGTCTCGTCGTCGTCGTACCGGTAGACAAGCGCGACCGACATCCCGCCGACCTCGATCCCGTCGACCGCGCCGCTCTCGATCGCCCAGGAGAGGAGTCCGTAGCACTCGCCGTAGGTCGAGCGCCCGCCCATGACGGTGCCGATCTTGCGGCACGGGCAGATCGCCTCGCAGTTGCACGACTCGAAGTACGCGCCGCGGACGCGGTAGCTCAGATCGCCCATCGCACCGGAGCTCGCTTCTCCGCGAAGATCGCGATTCCTATCAGCGCCATCCACATATAGCTCATCATTCCCACGGCGAGGAGGACGAGCATCGCCGGCACGCAGCAGCCGGCGCACCAGAGCCCGTTCCCGATGCCGGTGCGAAAGGCGCCGTGGAGGCCGTCCCGCCAGTGGTGGACGATGCGCGCGAACGGCGTGCGGCAGACCCGCAGGCACCGTCGCTTCAGCGGCGTGAGCTGATACGCAGCCGCGGCGGCCACCGCGATCTCCCACGGCGGCGCGGGGAGGAAGAACAGCGGCGTCGCCAGGCCAATCCAGACTGCCACGTAGCCGGCTGCGAGGATGCCGGTTCGGAGCGGGGAGCGGGCCGTCGCGTAGTCGAGCCGGAAGAACGCGAGCTCACTCGGAAGCATCATCGCGGCCATTGCCACGAGGAAGATCGGCAGGGTCATTGGCGGACTCTATGCTGGCCTGGTGGACGGAATCGACGTCTTCAGCGAGTCCACGCGGGCCTGGTTCGAGCGGGAGTTCACGGCTCCGACGCCTGCGCAGGCGAAGGGGTGGCCGGCGATCGCGTCGGGCAAACACACTCTCATCCAGGCGCCGACCGGCTCCGGGAAGACGCTCGCCGCGTTCCTGTACGCGATCGACAAGCTGACGCCGACGCCGGGCGCAGGGTTGCGCGTGCTCTATGTATCGCCGTTGAAGGCGCTGAACTACGACGTCGAGCGCAACCTGCGCGGCCCGCTTGCCGGGCTCCAGTCGAAGCTGCGGGTCGCCGTCCGGACGGGCGACACGCCGCAGAAGGAGCGCCAGGCGATGCTCCGCGACGCGCCCGACATCCTCATCACGACGCCGGAGTCGCTGTTCCTCATGCTCACTTCGCAGGCGCGTGAGCTCCTGCGCGGCGTCGAGACCGTGATCGTCGACGAGGTGCACGCGATTGCAGGCTCGAAGCGTGGAGCTCACCTGGCCCTTTCGCTCGAGCGGCTCGAACGCCTCGCCGGCGGTTTCCAGCGCGTCGGTTTGTCCGCGACGCAGCGCCCGCTCGAGGAGATCGGCCGCTTCGTCGCCGGCGGCCGGCCGGTCGAGCTCGTCGACGCGGGCGTTGCGAAGGAGCTCGACCTCCAAGTTGTCGTCCCACTCGAGGACATGCGCGAGCCGACGGAGCAGAGCTCGATCTGGCCCTCGATCTATCCCGCGATGCTCGAGCTCGTCCGCGCGCACCGCTCGACCATCGTGTTCGTCAACAACCGCCGCCTCGCCGAGCGGCTCGCGCTCCGGCTCAACGAGCTCGCGGAGGAGGAGGTCGCGCGCGCCCATCACGGCTCGCTCGCCCGCGAGCAGCGGGTCGTCATCGAGGAGGACCTGAAAGCGGGACGCATCCCGTGCCTCGTCGCCACGTCGTCGCTCGAGCTCGGCATCGACATGGGTGCGGTCGACCTCGTCATCCAGGTCGAGTCGCCGAAGTCGGTGGCGCGAGGGCTGCAGCGCATCGGCCGCGCCGGCCACACGCTCGACGCGGTCTCGAAGGGCCGCATCTTCCCGAAGTTCCGCGCCGACCTGCTCGAGTCGGCGGTCGTCCTCCAGCGCATGCTCGCGGGCGCGATCGAGGAGACGCAGATCCCGCGCAACCCGCTCGACGTGCTCGCGCAGCAGATCGTCGCGATCTGCGCGGACGAGGAGATCGAGGTGGCGGAGCTGCATGCGCTCGTGCGCGGCGCGTATCCCTTCGCCGACCTCTCCCGCACCCAGCTCGAGAACGTGCTCGACATGCTCGCCGGCCGCTACCCGTCCGACGAGTTCGCCGAGCTGCGGCCTCGCATCGTCTGGGATCGCACCGCAGGCGTCATCCGCGGACGCGAGGGCGCGCGGCGGCTCGCGGTGACGAACGCCGGCACGATCCCCGACCGTGGCCTGTTCGGCGTGTTCGTCACCGACGGCGGCGGCCGCGTCGGCGAGCTCGACGAGGAGATGGTGTACGAGGCCCGCGCCGGCCAGGTGATCGTGCTCGGCGCGTCGTCGTGGCGCATCGACGAGATCACGCGCGACCGCGTGCTCGTGTCGCCGGCTCCCGGCGTCCCGGGCGCCGTGCCGTTCTGGAAAGGCGAGGGCGTCGGCCGCCCCTACGAGCTCGGCGCCGCCATCGGCAAGTTCTCGCGCGAGCTGCTCGCGAAGAGCGATCCGACGATCGCAGGTCTCGACGACCGCGCCGCGTGGAACCTCATCGAGTTCCTGCGAGAGCAGGAGCGCGCGACCGGCGTCGTCCCGTCCGACCGCGCGGTCGTCGTCGAGCGCTTCCGCGACGAGATCGGCGACTGGCGCATCTGCATCCTCACGCCGTTCGGCGGCCGCGTGCATGCGCCGTGGGCGATGGCGGTCGCGGCGAAGCTTCGCGAGTCGCTCGGCGTCGACGTGCAGTCGATCTGGTCGGACGACGGCATCGCGTTCCACCTCCCCGAGGCGGACGCGCCGCCCGCGACCGAGCAGCTCCTACTCGCTCCCGACGAGCTCGACGAGCTCGTGCTCGCAGAGGTGGGGCAGACCGCGCTCTTCGGAGCGCGCTTCCGCGAGAACGCTGCGCGGGCACTGCTCATCCCGCGGCGACGGCCCGGCGAGCGCACGCCGCTCTGGCAGCAGCGGCTGAAGGCGCAGAACCTCCTCCAGGTCGCGCGCAAGTACGCGAGCTTCCCGATCGTGCTCGAGACGTATCGCGAGTGCATGAACGACGTCTTCGACCTGCCGGCGCTGAAGAGGGTCCTGCACGGCCTGCACACACGCGAGCTCGACCTGGTCGACGTCGAGACGCCGAGCGCGTCGCCGTTCGCGGCCTCGCTGCTCTTCGACTACATCGCGACGTACATGTACGAGGACGACACGCCTCCCGCGGAGCGCCG
>CAZXZX010000041.1:0-11435 GCA_964645445.1 uncultured Gaiellales bacterium | reverse complement strand
GGTCCTGCACGGCCTGCACACACGCGAGCTCGACCTGGTCGACGTCGAGACGCCGAGCGCGTCGCCGTTCGCGGCCTCGCTGCTCTTCGACTACATCGCGACGTACATGTACGAGGACGACACGCCTCCCGCGGAGCGCCGCGCGCAGGCGCTGTCGCTCGACCGCGACCTGTTGAAGGAGCTGCTCGGGCAGGAGGAGCTGCGCGAGCTCATCGACGTGCACGCGCTCGCCGAGGTGGAGGCGTCCCTGCGGCCGAGGCCGCGCAACGCCGACGAGCTGCACGACCTGCTGCGGCTGCGCGGTCACCAGTTCGAGTTCGATCCCGGCTTCGCGGAGACGCTCGTGCGCGAGCGGCGCGCGTACCGGTTCGGCGATGCCCTGGCGGCGGCGGAGGATGCGGGCCGTTATCGCGACGCGCTCGGCGTCATGCCGCCGTCCGGCTTGCCGGAGGCGTTCCTCGGCGGCGGCCCCGACTCGCTGCAGCAGCTCGTGCGCCGGTTCGCCAAGGGGCGCGGGCCGTTCACGAGCGCGGAGGCGAGCGCGGCATTCGGCGTCGACGTCGAGGAGGAGCTGCGCGCGCTCGAGCGCGCGGATGCGCTAGTCCGCGGCGAGCTTCGTCCCGGCGGGGTCGAGCGTGAATGGTGCGATCCCGACGTGTTGCGCCGGCTTCGGCGTGCATCGCTCGCTGCGCTTCGCCGTGAGGTGGAGCCGACCGAGCAGGCGGCGTTCGGCCGCTTCCTGCCGAGCTGGCACGGCATCGACCGGCGCGCGTCGCTCCGCGAGGCGCTCGTCCCGCTGCAGGCGCTGGCGCTGCCGGTGTCGCTGTGGGAGTCGGAGGTACTGCCTCGGCGCGTTCCCGGATACCGGCCGGAGCAGCTCGACCAGCTGTGCGCGTCGGGTGAGCTCGTCTGGGCTGGCGCCGGGCTCGACCGCGTGGCCGTGTTCTTCCGCGAAGACGCGCCGCTGCTCGGGCAGCCGGCCGCGGCAGCGCGGCCGGAGGAGCCGGAGCACGACGCCATCCGCGCCGCGCTTGCCGCCGGCGCGCTCTTCTGGTCGGACTTCGGCAGCGAGGAGCACCTGCCCGCGCTCTGGGATCTCGTCTGGGCCGGCGAGGTCACGAACGACGCCTGGGGGCCCCTCCGGTCCCAAGGCCGGTACTTAGTACCGTCACAAAAGCGTCACGGGAGGCGCTTCTCCCGCTCCCGCGCAGCCGCCGCGACGTCGACGCAGGGGCGGTGGTCGCTCGCGGCCGGCATCTTCGTCGGCGACCGCGACCCGCGCGCGCTCGCGGAGCTCCTGCTCGAGCGGCAGGGCATCGTCACCCGCGACGGCGTGCGCGGCGAGGGCATCGCGGGCGGCTACGGCGCCGTGTATCAGCACCTTCGCGATCTCGAGACGCTGGGGACGTGTCGCCGCGGCTACTTCGTCGAAGGGCTCGGCGGCGCGCAGTTCGCGCTCGGCGGCGCCGTGGAGCGGCTGCGCGAGCTGCGGCCGCGCGAGGGAGACGAGCCGGGAGCGCTCGTGCTCGCCGCCGCCGACCCGGCGCAGCCGTACGGGGCGGCGCTTCCCTGGCCGAAGCGTGCTGGCGCGCGTGCAGCGCGCGTCGCCGGCGCACAGGTCGTCCTCCTCGGCGGCGACGCGGCCCTCTTCGTCGAGCGCGGCGGCCGTTCGCTCGTCCCGCTGCGCGAGCCGGACGAAGAGTGGCTTCGCGACGCGCTTGCTGCGCTCGTGGCTCAGGTGAAGCGCGGCGGGGCAAAGCGGCTTGCGGTCGAGCGCTTCGACGGCGAGCCGGTCGCCGACACGATGGTCATGCCGCTCCTGATCGAGGCCGGCTTCCTCGCCGGCCCGCGCCGCGCCGTCCTTCGCTCGTAAGTCGTGACACAGGCGTTGGGGTACCTAGTACCGGCCTTTCCGGGGCAGCAAGTACCGGCCTTCTAGACGCGGGGCAGCACGAGCTCGAAACGGGTGCCCCACGGCCCGGGCTGATACGTGAGATCGCCGCCGTGCGCATTCGCGTACGCCTTCGCGATCGCGAGCCCGAGCCCGGTGCCGTTCCCTTCACCGTGCTCGAACCGCTCGAAGAGGCGCGGCAGGAGACTGTCGGGCACGCCGGCGCCGTGGTCGCTCACCGTGATCCGGATGTGCCGGTCGCGCGCCTCGGCGTTGACGAGCACCGGCGGCAGGCCGTGCTGCATCGCGTTCGTCACGAGATTCGACACGACCCGTTCGATCACGAGCGGGTCGGCGACGACCGCGAGCGCGGGATCGACGTCGACCACCACGTCGCCTCCGCCGTTGACGATATCCACGAGCGTTCGCTCGAGCACGATCGGCTGCGGCTCCACTTCGATGGAGTGCGCGTCGAGCCGCGAGAGATCGAGCAGTTGCTCGATCAGCCGGCGCAGCCGGTCGCTCTGATGCCACGCCGCCTCCTCGATCTCGGCACGTACGGTCGGCTCGAGCTCGGCGCCGCGCGCACGCAACGTCGTGAGCAACCCGTAGACGCTCGTCGCGGGTGTTCGCAGCTCGTGCGACGCGATCGCGACGAAGTTCAGCTTCATCTGGTCGAGCCGCACCATCTCCTGGTGCACGCGCGCCTTCTCGATCGCGAGTGCCGCGCGTTCCGCAACGAGCTCGAGGAGCTCGACGTCATCCTCGGTGAAGTCGTGCAGCTCGAGCGTGCCGACGTGTAGCACGCCGATGCAGCGGTTGCGCACGATGAGCGGCACCCCGAGCATCGACTTGATGCCCTTCTCTCGCAGGATCGGGTTGAGGACGTGCGCGTCGTCGACGTTCGGGAGGATGACCGGCTGCCGCCCGGCGGCGACCCGCCCGGCGAAGCCGCCCCCGACCGGGATGCGGACGCCCTGCTCGACCTCCTCCTCGATTCCGACCGCGGCCCGTGCGACGAGCTCGTCGCGCTCGGGATCGAGCAGGAGGACGGCGCACGTGTCGACGTCGAGGATCTCGCGGGTACGGATCAGCAGCGCGTCGAGCAGCTCTTCGAGCTCGAGATGCTGGAGCGCGACGTCGGTCACCGCCTGCACGCGCTCGAGCCGGTTGCGCATCTTCCGCTCCGACTCGAACAGGCGAGCGTGGGCGATCGCCAGCGTCGCGCGGTCGGCGACGAGTTGGAGAAGTTCGGTGTCGAACTCCCGCGGCTCGCACGCCGCCACCCGCAGCTCTCCCGTTGCGCCGTTGCCGAACGCGAGATGAACGACGTACCTCGCGACGGTGTCCTCCTGCGGCCCGAACGTGACCAGGCGCTCGTCGTCGGCGTCGTGGACGGCGATCGCACACGAGTCGACCCCGAGGATCTCGGGTATGCGCGCGACGAGCGCGTCGAGGAGTGCGTCGAGCTCGAGGTACGAGAGCGCGGCGTCCGTGATCGCCTGCAGCTGCTCGAGTCGAGTTCCGGCGCCGCCCCCGACCATCACGTGGCTCTCAGTCGCCGCGGTCACGCCAACTGCGAAGCAGTTCCATGGGCCGCTCTATCGCCGAAAGACCCTGCTTTCAAACGGGAAGGAGCTTGTATCCCATCCCGCGGACGGTCACGAGCCGCTGCGGCCGCGTCGGGTCGCGCTCGATCTTCCGGCGGAGGTTCGAAACGTGCACCTCGCATGCGTGCTCGTCCCCGACATGCTCGCTCGCCCAAAGGTGCTGCATGAGCTCACGCCGGGAGACGACCCGTTGCGGCTGCTCGGCGAGCAGCGAGAGCACCTTGAACTCCGACAGCGTCAGCCGGACGGGGTCGCCGTCGACCGTCACCTCGTGGCGGACGAGATCGAGATGGAGCCCGCCGAGCCGGATCGCCGCGCCGCCGTTCGCGCGATCGAGCTCGCGGCGTCGGAGGATCGCGCGCACACGGCTGAGGAGCTCGGCGCTCGAGAACGGCTTCGTCACGTAATCGTCGGCGCCGACGTCGAGACCGAGCACGCGGTCGCGCTCTGCGTCGCGCGCGGTGAGCATGAGGATCGGCACGTCGCTCTCCGCGCGCAGCGCGCGGCACACCTCCGTGCCCGACAGCTGCGGGAGCATGACGTCGAGGATGACGAGGTCGTACGCGCGCGTCCGCGCCGCGGCGAGCGCGCGCGCGCCGTCGGTCTCCTCGTCGACGTCGAAGCCTTCGCGGCGGAGCGTGAACGCGACCACGTCGAGGACTCCGGGATCGTCGTCGACGACTAGCACCGAGTTCACGCGGGCACCTGCTCGCGCACCCGCGCGCGCTCGAGGACGATACGCACGCGCGTACCCGCGCCCGGCGCCGAGTCGAGCTCGATGCGCCCGTCCAGGCTGCGCACGGCCTGGCGCACGATCGCGAGACCGAGGCCGAAGCCCTCCGGATCGCGGTCTGCGCCGCGGTAGAAGCGGTCGAACACGTGGCGCTGCGTCTCACTGCTCATGCCGATGCCGGTGTCCTCCACCTCGACGCGGACGGCGTGGCCCGCCGGATACGCGCGCAGCACGACGCGGCCGGACGGCGTGTGCTTCGCCGCGTTCTCGCCGAGGTTGCGCAGCGCCTGCTCGAGCAGGTCACGGTTCACGTTCACGGCGAGCCCGGGCGGGCACTCGACCTCGACGGCGACGCCGTCGCGCGGCCGGAGGTCGTCGGCGACCTCGCGCAGGAGCGGTTCGAGGACCGTCGGCTCGAGCCGCGGCCTCTCTTCTCCCGCGTGTGCACGCGCGAGCGCCAGGAGTGCGTGCGCGAGCCGTGCGAGACGGGCCGCCTCGCGCTCGATGTGCGCGAGGAAGCGGTCGCGCTCCTCGGCGTTCTCCTTCGCGCCGGCCTGCAGCACCTCGACCGCGCCGATGATCGTCGTCAGCGGCGTGCGCAGCTCGTGTGCGGCGTTCGCGACGAACTCACGCTCGGCCAGCTCTCGCCGCTCCTGCTCGGTCAGGTCGTCGAGCACGATGAGCACCGTGTCGCCCTCGGGCTGCGCGGGTATGCCGACGAGCCCGAGCGCGCGCTCCTCGCCCGGTCGCACGTGCGCCTGCGCGAGCGAGGCATCCGGATCGAACAGCCGCTCGACGAACTCGCGCAGCGAGAACCCTTCCCACGGCTCGGGCAGCTGGTCGCCCTCCGCGAGCCGCATACCGAGTAGGCGGCGCGCCTCGGCGTTCGCGAAATGCACGCTGAGATGCTGGTCGACGGTGACGACGCCCTCGTGCAGTCGCTCGAGGAGCATGCGCAGACGGTCGCGCTCGCCCTCGATGTGGCGGAACGAGCGGCGCAGCTGTCGCCGCATGCGCTCGAAGTTGTAGGTGAGCGCGCCGAACTCGTCGCGGAAGCGATAGCGAAGCGGCGACTCGAAGTCGCCGTGCGCGAGCGCCTCGGCCGCGTTCGAGAGCCGGCGCAGCCGCAACGCAATCAGCTGCGCGAGCAGGAGGCCGACGACGACGCCGACGACGCCGGCGATGACGCCGGCGCGGAGCGCCTCGCCGTTGATCGTGCGCAGCGCGGCGGCGACGTCCGGCCGGCTGCTCGTGACGACGAGCGTCTTGCCGCGGTAGGGGACCGAGGCGACGAACGTCCGGCCGTCCGAGCTTCCGGTGACCTTCTCGCTCGTCGTGCGCGCGGCGACGATCTGCAGCCGGACGTTCAGCTGCTTCGCGACCCGGGGCAGGTTCGCCGGGGTCGCGCGCGTCTCCGCGAGGCGGGCGTCGTTCAGGACGAGCTCCGCGGCATGACTGCGGAACGCGTTCTCCGAGCGGGTGGAGAACTGGGAGACGACGATCGCCGTCGAGGTGGCCGCGACGACCGCGAACGCGGCCCCGAGCCACCAGCGGACGCCGATGAACCGGCGGGTCATACGTAGATCGTAGGCTGGTCCCGTGCCCGAAGGCGATTCGCTCCACCGGGCGGCACTGCGGCTGCAGGTGCTCGTCGGTCAGCAGGTCGCCGTCGAAACGCCCCATCCGCGCGCGGCGGCGAAGCGACTCGCCGAGCGCCTGGACGGCCTCGTCCTCGAGTCGGTGGACGCGGTGGGCAAGAACCTCCTGCTCCGCTTCGAGGGCGGCCACGTGCTGCGGAGCCATCTGCGCATGACCGGCCGCTGGCGCGTCGACCCGCTCGGCGCGGCGCGCACCGGCCGGCCGTGGCTCGTGCTCCGCGGCGCCGAGCACGAGGCCGTCCTCTGGAATGGACCGATTCTCGAGCTGGACAAGCCGCTCGCGACGGGGGCCGACATCCTCGACGAGGCGCCCGACTTCGACGCGATGCTCGCGCGGCTGCGCTCCCAGCCCGACCGCGAGATCGGGGACGCACTCCTCGACCAGCGGCTCGTCGCCGGCATCGGGAACATCTGGCGCGCGGAGGCGCTGTGGGAGGTCCGCCTGTCGCCGTGGCATCCCCTCGGAACGGTGTCGGACGCCGAGCTCCGCGCGACCCTCGAGGCCGCCCACCGCCTGATGGCGGCGTCGGTGAACGGCGCGCGCCCGCTCCGCCGCGTCTACCGCCGCGCGGGCCGTTCGTGCAGCCGCTGCGGCACGCCGATCCGCGCCAATGCGCAGGGCGACGGCGCCCGCGTCGCCTACTGGTGCCCGACGTGCCAGAGAGGAGGCAACGAACCGAGGTCGTAAGCAGGGGGTCCATGCGGTCCCCTCACCTCTACGACTCGCTTCGCCGCTTCTGCCTCGGCGCGTTCGCCGTCTTCCACGGCGAGCAGCTGCCGTTCGCGTTCGAGGAGCACGCGCCCTCGTTCTACGAGTACCGCCCGCTCGTGCGGTCGTTCATCGAGGGACAGGCCGAGCGCCTGCGCGTGCGCGAGGACGTCCAGGCGGCGCTGCGCGATCTCGCGCGGGAGCCGGCCGCGCGCATGTACGTCGACGCGTATCGCGGCATCCTCGTTCCGCTGCTCATCCGCACCGCCGAAGGATGCGGCGGCTTCGACTGGGACGACAGCGCGTTCGATCGCGCGTACAAGGAGATGGAGGCGCGCCTCTTCGGCGACGGTCACGCCTACGGCGCGGTCGCGCCGCTCGTCGGCATCTCGTGCACGTCCGTCATCGAGCTCGGCGATGGACTGCGCGTGCGGCCGAGCGCGACGGGCGAGTTCACCGCGCTGTGGCCCGAGTCGTCGGGGCTCCTGCCGCGCGACTTCGGCCGCGAGGTCGACCGTCTGTGCGTGCTCGAGCTCGAGCGCTCGCTCCCGCAGGGCGCGGAGGAGGCGCCGGACGCGCCTGGAGAGCTCGCCGACGCCGTCACCGCGGTGCGCCTCGCCACCGCCGCGCCGCTCGCGGCCGGCCCCGTCTTGTTCGAGCGGCTCGACTGGCAACCGTTCGGCATCCGGCCCGTGCTGCCGATCGCGGCGACGCCGCCGCCCGGCGAGCCGACGCGGCTCGATCCGTTCCGCGCGCAGGTCGCCGCGAAGCTCGTCCCGCAGCTCGCGCTCGTAGACGAGGACGCACGCCTCGGCGACGCGCTCGACCGCTGGGAGCTGTCGCTCTTCCAGGACGACCCGTTCCGCGGCGAGCAGCTGCGGCATGCGCTCGACGCCGCGCTCGGCGAGGGCGACGGGACGTGGGCCGCCGCCATGCGTGCCGCGGCGCTGCTCGGCGAGACCGCAGAGGAGCGCACCGAGCTCGCGGACGCGTTCCGCGCGCCGACGCCAGATCTGGTGCGGCGGATGCTCGTCGCGATGCTGCTGCACGGCGACCGACGCGAGTTGCTGCGCGAGCTCGACCACGCGCTGCTTGGACTGCGCGCCGGCCGGCCCCGCGTGGCAGAGCTGCGAGCAAGTTGACACGCTTGCCCGGCTACGTTCACGGCATGGACGAGGCACGCGCCGTGCTGCAGCGACTCGACCGCATCGAAGCGCTCGAGCGCGAGGGCGCCCATCCCGCCGCCGTTCTCGCAGAGTTGCATGAGCTCGTGCGCGAGGCGGAGGCGTGGGCGCGGCTCGAGGGCGACGAGCGCGCGAGCGACGCGGCGGCGGCGCTCGCAGCACGTGCGATGATCGTCGTGTGACGATCGTTCACTGGGACGAGGTCGCGCCGCGCCGGTCCCCGCATCCCGCATCCGGCGGCGACTGGTTCTTCCTCGGTGAGGCCGCCGACTCGAACAACATCGGCGTGAACCGGATCCTGCTCGGCCCGTTCGAGATCTCGACGCCCGCGCACGTCCACGGGAGCGACGAGGAGACGTTCTTCGTCCTCAACGGCTCCGGGTTGTCGTGGCAGGACGGCGAGACGTACGAGGTCGGCCCGGGCGACGCGCTCGTGCACGCGCCGCGGCAGCGGGCTCATACGCTGCGCGCCGGCGACCGCGGCGTCGACGTGCTCGCATTCGGCCCGCGCTCGCGCATCGCGGGCAGCTACCTCCCGCGCATCGGCATCTACTGGCTCTGGCCGACGTGGACCGAGGTGGGGACGGGCCAGCACCCGTACGACCGCGACCAGAAGCTGGAGTGGCCCGAGCCGGCCGCGCGGCCGCCGTCGATCGTCAACGTCGACGCGGTCGAGGCGCGGTTCGACGGGCGCTCGCGCCTACTGGGTGCCGCCGCCGGCGCGACGCTCACCGGGCTCGACCTCGTCTCGCTCCCTGCGGGGGAGGAAGGCCCACAGCCGCACTGCCACACGGTGGAGGAGGAGCTCTTCGTCGTGCTCGCCGGCGAAGGAGAGCTCGAGCTGTGGGCGCCGCCCGACCCGCAGCATCCGTTCCCGGCCGCTCCGAAGGAGACGTACGCGGTGCGCCCGGGCCACGTGGTCTCCCGCCCGCCGGGGACGCGGGTCCCGCACTCGTTCCGCGCCGGCCCGCAAGGGCTCACGTATCTCGCGTACGGCACGAAGGACTCGAACGACGTCTGCTGGTTCCCGCGCTCGAACAAGGTCTTCTTCCGCGGGCTCGGAGTGACCGCCCGCCTCGAGCTCCTCGACTACTTCGACGGGGAGCCCGCCTGATCGCCCGTTCGAGGTAGTCGAGTCGTGAGGTTCCTGCCGATAAGCGCATCGGAACGACTGTGCGGCGGGTTCTCACAAATCGGAAAGTCCAGATCGGCCTGAACGGCGGCTTCGCGGTCGTCCTCCTGGTGGTCATGGTGGTGGGCGGGCGGAAGTTCGCCCACAGCGGCTTCGCCCTGCGGCACGCAGACCCGCTTCTCCTCTCGGGCGCGACCGTCCTGTTCCTCGTCGCGTACGCGTTCAAGGCGTGGGGATGGCAGCGCCTCTTCGCGGTCGACGAGCGCCCGGGCGCGGGCGCGCTCGCGTTCGCCGGCGGCGCCGCCTGCGTCGGCGGCGTCGCGCTTCCCGGCCGGCTCGACGACGCGCTGCGAATCGCATGCGTCAAACGCTTTCCAGGCGTGCGCACGGGCCTCGGCGCCGTCGCGCTCAGCCTCGTCGTGCTCGGCCTGCTGGACAACGCGGCGCTCGCGCCGATGTCGGCGGTGGCGGCCGCGCATGCGACCTCGTGGACGGTGCGGCTCGGGTTCGCTCTCGTCGCCCTCGCGGGCGTCGTCGCGGCCGCGATCGTCGCGTCGCTTCCGACGTTCGCGGGACGCCCGTTCTTCCAGCGGTTCCGGATCGGGCGCTGGCTCGCGTCGCACACCCACTGCAACCGCCGCGCCGCCGCCGCTCTCGTCTTCATCTCGATCTCGTGGGCGCTTCGCGCCACCGCCGTCTTCCTGCTGCTCGACGCACTGTCGATGCGGAGCTCGTTCCCGCTCGCGCTCGCATTCCTCTGCGCGTCGGCCGCGTCGGCCGCACTGCCGATCGCCCCTGCGGGTGCGGCGACGCAGGCCGGAGCGGGCTCGGCGATCCTGATCGCGAGCGGCGTGCACGCCGGCGACGCGATTGCGTTCTCGGTCGCCGCTCAGGTGCTCGTCATCGGCACCGGCGCGATCGTGATGCTCGTGCTCGCCGGCTGGCAGCTGGCGGCGCGCACGCGCGGCGGCGTCAGGCTTGCGGCGCTCCCGGCCCGCTGAGCACGAAGTCCTTCCCGCGCACGAGCAGGAACGCGCCGATCGCGCCGGCGAGCGCGACGAACGTTCCCACGAGCAGGATCCGGTTCAGCCCGTCGACGAACTGCTGGTGCGTCCCGCCGAGCCCGTAGTACGACTGGAAGATCGCGCCGAGCCCTGCGATCCCGGTCGCGATCCCGACCTGCCGGAACGTGTTGTTCACGCCGGCGGCCATCCCGGCGCGCCGCGGCGGCACGACGCCGACCGCCGTCGACGCGAGCGGCGGGTTCACCATCCCGATGCCGACGCCGCCGACGAGGAAGCCGGCCAGGAGCGTCGTCCATCCCGACGACACGTGCACGCCGTACATGAGGAAGAGCGACAGCGTGACGAGGCTCATCCCGGTTCCGAGCAGGTAGCGGATCGGGATGCGCGCCGACAGCCGCCCGGAGAGCGGTGCGGCGAAGAACGAGATCATCGACAGCGGCAGGAACCGGAGTCCCGCCTGCAGCGGCGAGTACCCGAGGATGTTCTGCAGGTACAGCGTCAGGTAGAGGAACATCGCGAACATCGAGGACGAGATCGAGAACGCCACGATCTGCGCGCCCGTGAACGCCGGCACCCGGAAGAGCCGCACGTCGAACATCGGGCGCTCCTCCCGCAGCTCGACGAGGCAGAAGACGAGGAGGGACACCGCCGCGCCGCCGAGCAGCGCGACGACGCGCCCGCTCGACCAGCCCCAGGCGTTCCCGCGCAAGAGGCCGAGGACGAGCGCGAACAGTCCGGCCGAGAGCGTGATCTGCCCCGGGATGTCGAGCCCGCCGTGCTCCTCGTCCCGCGACTCGTGCAGCACCCGCGCGCCGAAGACGAGGCAGGCCACGCCGATCGGCAGGTTGACGAAGAAGATCCACCGCCACCCTGCCCACTCGGTCAGTGCGCCGCCGACGAGCGGGCCGATCGCGACCGCGGCGCCGATGGTCGCGCCCCAGATCCCGAACGCCGTGCCGCGCTCCCGGCCGTGGAATTCCTGCGTGAGCAGGGCCAATGAGACAGCGAACATGATCGCGCCGCCGATACCCTGCGCGCCCCGTGCCAGATTCAGGAACAGAGGGCTCGTCGCCGCGCCGCACGCCGCGGAGGCTGCCGTGAACAGCACCACCCCGATGAGGAAGACGCGCTTCCGGCCGAGCATGTCGCCGAGCGAGCCGGCATTGAGGACGACGGACGCGAGCATGAGCGAGTACGCGTCCACGACCCACTGCAGGTCGGTGAACGAGGCGTGGAGGTCCCGCTGGATCTTCGGGAGTGCAACGTTGACGACCGTGATGTCCAGTAGGAGCATGAAGATGGCCACGCAGACGATGATCAAGGTGCGCCACTTCCGGTCCATGGGGCCGACCGTAACCCAGAAGGACTCGGTCACGTCGGCTGGAATGGTGGACGACTATGGCGTTCGCGCGTTTGCTGCCGCGCCCGCAGGGCCGGGGGCGACTCGATCGAGGACCGTCGGTGGCTAGGGTCATCGCGTTCGCGAACCAGAA
>CAZXZX010000040.1:0-5274 GCA_964645445.1 uncultured Gaiellales bacterium | reverse complement strand
CGGCGCGGAGGAGCGCCAGCGGTGTGCGCAGCTCGTGGCTCGCATCGGCGACGAACCGGCGCTCGTGCTCGAACGCGGACGCGAGCCGCGCGAGCATCTCATTCAGCGTCGTCGCCAGGCGGCCGAGCTCGTCTCGGCTCGCGGGGACGGGTAAGCGCGCCTGCGAGCCCGCTGTGACGGCGGCGGCGCGGCGCCGCATCGCCTCCACCGGGCGGAGCGCCGCGGCCGCAAGTGCGTACCCGATGAGCGCGGCGAGCAGCAACCCGATCGTGCCGGCGAGCAGAAGCTCGTGGAACAGCCGCTCGAGCGTGGTATGGCGCGACTCGAGCGAGCGCGCGACGACGATCGCCTCGCCGCCGCTCCCGGGTACGGCGAGCACGCGCCAGCGCCCGGCCGGCTTCACGAGGTGCACCGACCGCAGCACGGCGTGACCGGATGCGGCCCGCGCCGAGTCGGCTGCGCCGACGAGGGGCGGCAACCCGCCCGGGGTCGAGCGCACGACGCTGCCGTCGGCGCGCACGAGCTCCGCGAGCGTCGTGCCGCCCGCTGCGTCCTGATCGACGAGCCGCAGCTCACCGTCGCTCCGCGCCTTCGCCTCCTGCGCCTGCGACCGCAGCGTCTGGTCGACCGACCCGAGCAGCGCGCTCCCGACGCGGGCGTACACGAGAAAGCCGACGCCGGACAGGACGACGGCCATCGCCACTGCGAATGCGAGCGTGAGACGGACGCGGATCGGCATGCGGCTCACGCCCTCTCCCGCAGCCTGTATCCCACGCCGCGAATCGTCTCGAGCGAGTCGCGGCCGAACGGCCGGTCGATCTTCTCCCGCAGGTAGCGGATGTTCACGTCGACGACATTCGAACGCCGTTCGAACTCGATGTCCCACGCCGCGTCGAGGAGCTGGCCGCGGGTGAGGACTGCACCGGGCCGGCGCATGAACACCTCGAGCAGCGCGAACTCCTTCGCCGACAGCTGCAACTCCGCGTCGCCGCGCCACACACGGTGTTGCGCCGGGTCGAGGCGGAGATCGTCGACCTCGAGCACGGTGGGCCGCTCGAGCGGCGGCCTCCGCGTGAGCGCACGGACGCGCGCGAGCAGTTCGTCGAACGCGAACGGCTTCGACAGGTAGTCGTCCGCTCCCGCATCGAGCCCCGTGACGCGATCGTCGATCGCGTCACGTGCCGTGAGCATGAGCACGGGGGACCACACGCCTTCCCGCCGCAGTCGGCGGCACACGTCGAAGCCGTCGCTGCCGGGAAGCATCACGTCGAGGAGGATGACGTCGTACGGCGCCGCCATCGCCATCCAGAGCGCGTCCTCGCCGCGTTCCGCCACGTCGGCGGAGTAGCCCTCTTCACGCAGACCGCGTGCGAGCAGGTCCGCGAGCTTCTTCTCGTCCTCGACCACGAGCACGCGCATGCGTCAATTGTGCTCCGTAGCGGGTGAGGCTCCGATGAAGAACCAGAGGGTTGGTGTGAAACCGGGCCGGGCAGCGGCGGCCGACTTTCCCACCAACCCTCTAGCGACGGACGAGGTTTTTCAGGAAGAAGAGCGCGTTCGCAGGCCGCTCGCCGAGCCGCCGCATGAGGTACGGGTACCACTCCGGCCCGAAGGGCGTGGCGACGAGGACCTCGTACCCCCGCGCGGCGAGATCCTGCTGGAGACGAGGGCGCACGCCGTACAGCATCTGGAACTGGAACCTCTCGCGCCCGATGGCATGCGCATCCGCGAACCGGATCGCATGCTCGATCAGCCGCTCGTCATGCGTCGCGATCGCGGTGAACCCGTCACCCGCGAGCGAGGTCTCGAGCAGGCGGACGTATGACGCGTCGACGTCGGTCTTCTTCGGGTATGCGATCTCCGGCGGCTCGAGATACGCGCCCTTGACGAGGCGGAGGTTCGGGCGCAGCGGCAAGAGCCCGGCGAGGTCCTCCTCGCTTCGGTAGAGGTACGCCTGCAGCACCGTCCCGACGTTGTCGAGGCCGTCCTCACGCAGCCGGCGGTAGATGCGCAGCGTCGCGTCCACGAACACGGACTGCTCCATGTCGATCCGGACGAAGCTCCCCAGTCCGCGCGCGTGCTCGACGAGGCGCCTGACGTTCGCATGGGCCAGCTCCTCACCCAGCTCGAGGCCGAGGTGCGTCAGCTTCAGCGCAACGTTCGCACGGAGTCCCTCATCGACCAGCCGCGAGATGACCGTCTCGTACCGGCCGACGACGGCGCGCGCCTCGTCCTCGTCGCGGACCCCCTCGCCGAGGAGCGTCGTGTTCGCTGCCAATCCACGCCCGTTCAGGCTGCGCAATACGAGGACGCATTCGTCGAGCGTCTCGCCTGCGACGAACCGCGCCGCGCCGAGCCGCATGCCGTGCTTCTGCACGAGAAGCCGAACGCGGGGACTGTCGGCGGCGGCGAGGATCGCGCTGCGCATTGCGTGGTTGGCTCCCGCCGCGAGGCCCATTCGACCGGCGAGACTAAGCGATAGGCTCGGGGCATGCGGGTCGAGGAGAAAGCGTCGGCGGCCGATGTCCTCGCGGCGCGGGAGCGCTACGTCCCCCGCGGCATCTCGGCCTCCGACCTCGTCGTCGCCCGGGCCTGGGGCGCGCGCATCTGGGACGCCGACGGCCGCGAGTACCTCGACTTCGCCGGGGGGATCGCCTGCCAGAACCTCGGCCACGGGCCGGCGGGCGTCGTCCGGGCCGTCCACGAGCAGGTCGACCGTTACCTCCACCAGTGCTTCATGGTCGGGATCTACGAGCCGTACGTCGAGGTCTGTCGCCGGCTCGACGACCTTTGGCCCGGCGATGCCGCCACGAAGTCGATCCTCGTCAACTCGGGCGCGGAGGGGGTCGAGAATGCGGTGAAGATCGCCCGCGCAGCCACGGGACGCCCCGGCGTCGTCGTCTTCGACCGCGCATTCCACGGGCGCACGACGCTGACGATGGCGATGACGTCGAAGCTCGTCTACAAGCAGGGCTTCGGCCCGCTCGCTCCCGCCGTATACCGCGCGCCGGCGCCGTATCCGTATCGCGGCGTGTCGACGGAGGACGCCCTCGACGGCCTCGACCTCCTCTTCCGGCAGGACGTCGATCCGGCCGAGGTCGCCTGCATGGTGCTCGAGCCCGTTCAGGGCGAAGGGGGGTTCATCCCCATGCCCGCCGAGTTCGTGCGCGCGCTGAAGGAGAAGTGCGAGCGCCACGGCATCCTCTACGTCGATGACGAGGTGCAGGCGGGCTGTGGCAGGACCGGAACGCTATGGGCGATCGAGCGCCTCGACGTCGAGCCCGACATCCTCGTCGCCGGCAAGACGCTCGGCGGCGGCCTTCCACTCGCGTCGGTGACCGGGAAGGCATCGATCATGGACGCGGTTCATCCAGGCGGGCTCGGCGGCACGTTCGGCGGCAATCCCGTCTCGTGCGCCGCAGCGGCCGCCGTTCTCGACGAGCTCAGCGCGCCGGGCTTCCGCGAGCGTGCCGAGCAGATCGCGACGCTGATCCGCAACCGGCTCGACGAGATCGCGGAGAAGCGCCCTGTCGTCGGCGAGGTGCGTGGGCTCGGCGCGATGCTCGCGCTCGAGCTCGTCGAGCGCGACGCCGTCGCCGCAAAACGTGTAGTCGCGCGTGCGCGCGAGCGCGGCCTCGTCCTGCTCTCGTGCGGCCTCGACGGGAACGTCATCCGGCTGCTGCCTCCGCTCTCGGCGACGGACGACGAGCTCGAGCGCGGACTCGCAATCTTGGAGGAATCGCTTGGCGACGCAGGCCCTGCGTAGGGCGGCGTCCGCCGATCCGGCCACCGCACCGGCGGTTCGCCTCTCCGGGATTCGGCGCTCCTACGGCGACGTCGTCGCCGTCGACGGCGTCGACCTCGACATTCCGCGGGGCGAGTTCTTCACCATGCTCGGGCCGTCCGGCTCGGGCAAGACGACGACGCTGCGGGTGATCGCCGGTTTCGAGCGGCCGGACGCCGGCCGCGTCGAGCTCGACGGTGTCGACGTCACTCGCATAGCGCCGTCCGAGCGCGACGTCAACACCGTCTTCCAGGACTACGCGCTCTTCCCGCACATGACCGTCCTCGAAAACGTCGAGTACGGGCTGCGAGTCCGCGGCATCCCCAGACGCGAGCGCCGCGCAAAGGCGACGGAGGTGCTCGAGCGCGTGCGCCTCCCCCACGTCGGCGCGCGTCGGCCGGCAGCGCTCTCGGGCGGTCAGCGTCAGCGCGTCGCGCTCGCGCGCGCCATCGTCAACTCGCCGTCGGTGCTGCTCCTCGACGAGCCGCTCGGCGCGCTCGACCTCAAGCTTCGCCAGGAGATGGAGGTCTTCCTGAAGGAGCTCCAGCGCGAGCTCGGCATCACGTTCGTGTACGTCACGCACGACCAGGAGGAAGCGCTCACCATGAGCGACCGCCTCGCAGTGTTCAACAACGGCCGTATCGAGCAGATCGGGACCCCGGCAGACGTCTACGAGCACCCGGAGAGCGAGTTCGTCGCCGGATTCGTCGGCGTCAGCAACGTGCTCGTGCGGGAAGGCAGGCGATTCACCATCCGTCCCGAGAAGATCGCCATGAGCGGTGAGAACGGCCCGGGCGAGCCCGGCGTCGTGCGCGAGGTGGTCTACGTCGGGATGGTGACGCGATACGCGGTCGACCTCGACGCGGGCGGAACGCTCGTCGTCGTCCAGCAGAACCTCGAGACGTCGTCGCAACAGGCGCTCGAGGCGCGGGGCCGGCGGGTCCGCCTTTCGTGGAGACCGGAGCACACATACGAGATCGGCAAGGAGGGAGAGTGACTCGGATCAAGAGGGTGCACGTGCTCGTCGCGGCTATCGCCGCGGCGCTGTGCGTGCCTGCGGCAGGCATCAGCGCGGGCAACGGGCTGCCGACGTCGATCGGAAAGGGCGAAGGACAGCTCAACCTGATCGCGTGGGAGGGCTACACCCAGCCCCAATGGGTGAAGCCGTTCGAGAAGGCGACGGGCTGCCAGGTCAACGCGAAGTACGCGGGCTCGTCGGACGAGATGGTGACGCTCATGCGTCAGGGCGGCGGCTCCCAGTACGACGGAGTCTCGGCCTCGGGCGACGCGAGCCTGCGTCTGATCTACGGGCACGACGTGCAGCCGGTCAATCCCAATCTCATTCCGGATTGGAAGAACTTCATCCCGGCGCTCAAGTCACCGCCGCACAACACCGTGAAGGGCGTGCACTACGGCATCTCGCTCCAGTGGGGGCCGAACACGCTGCTCTACAACACGACGAAGGTGAAGCCGGCGCCCACGAGCTGGGC
>CAZXZX010000039.1:0-13619 GCA_964645445.1 uncultured Gaiellales bacterium | reverse complement strand
CGCCGCCAGGCGCGCCGCCCGATCGTGGTGTCCGGCCCCGGTCGCGCGCGCCACGACGGCGGTCGTTCCGTACGTGAGGAAGTTGAAGATCGTGAACGTCCCGGAGAGGACGGTTCCGGCGAGCCCGAGCGCTGCGAGCTGGGGGCGGCCGAGGTGGCCGACGATGGCGGTGTCGACGAGGACGTACAAGGGCTCGGCGGCGAGCGCGCCGAGCGCCGGCAGCGCCAGGCGCAGGATCTCCTGGTCGTGAGGCGAGCGGAAGCGCACCGTCCGCCGACGATAATGGCCGCATGAAGGTGGGCATCGTCGTGCCGTACTCATGGTCGTTCTGGGGCGCGGTCGTCGAGCACGCCGAGCTCCAGTCCGAGGCTCTCCGCCGCCTCGGCCACGAGGTGAAGACGATCATGGGGAACGACCCACCCGGTCAGTTCACGCGAGCGCTGCATCCGCGCCACGGGCGCGACGGCCCGCCGCCGCCCGACGTCATCCCGATCGGCCGCTCGGTGATCGTTCCGGCCAACGGGTCGTTGCCGAACATCATCCTCAGCCCACGCTCGCTCTTTCGCATCCGAGCCGCGCTCGCGCAGGAGAAGTTCGACGTCCTTCACCTGCACGAGCCGATGACGCCGACGCCGTGCATCGCCGCTCTCGCGGCGTACACCGGCCCGATGGTCGGCACGTTCCACGCGAGCGGCGACCTCGGATGGATGCGGATCGCGACGCGCACGTGGGGCTTCCTTGCCGACCGCCTCGATCGACGCATCGCCGTCTCCGAGATGGCACGCGTGTCGGCGCAGCGGTGGCTCCCGGGCGAATACGAGATCGTTCCCAACGGCGTGCTCATCCCGCCGGCGGCCGACCCCGGCGGGCGTGAGCATCGCATCGTGTTCGCCGGCCGGCACGAGCAGCGCAAGGGCCTCCACGTGCTGCTGCGCGCGTGGCCGGAGATCCGGCGCCGCACCGGCGCCGATCTCCACGTGATCGGTGCAGACCCGCTCCGCGTGCGCCTGCTCATGCGCCGGCTCGGTGTGTCCGACGACGGCGTCGAGGTGCTCGGATTCCTCACGCAGGAGCGCTTCACCGCCGAGCTGCTCAGCGCCAAGGCGCTCGTTGCGCCTTCGCTCGGGGGCGAGAGCTTCGGGATGGTCCTGACGCGCTCGCTCGCCGCGGCGACGCCTGTCGTGGCATCCGATATCTCCGGATACCGTGAGGTGATGACGCCGGAGACTTCGGTCGCGTTCCCGCCCGGCGACGTCGGCGCGCTCACGGACGCGGCCGTATCGCTCCTTGCCGACGAGCTCCGCCGGGCTGCGATGGGCGCCGCGGGCCGCGACCTGATGCAGGAGCGCTATGCGTGGGATGCGATCGCGGCGCGCCTCGTCGAGATCTACGAGGCCGCGGCCGCGTGAGCCGGATCCGTGTGCCGCAGTCGCTCGCGGCTCGAATCGCGGTCGGCGCGCTGCTCATGGCCGGTGTCGTCGCGCTGTTCGTCTGGCGGGGACCGAGCTTCCGCGCAATCGGCACCGCGTTCACGTCCGTCGTATGGGAATGGGTCATCGTCGCGATCGCGTTCAACCTGCTCTCGGTCGTCGCACGCGCGCTCGCCTGGTCGACGGTCATCCGCCAGGCGATGCCGCCGCCGTATCCGAGGCCGATGACGGTGTTCTCCGCCTTCTCCGTGGGCCTGTTCGCGAACGCCGTCCTCCCGGGCCGGATCGGCGAGCTCGCGCGCGTCGCCGTGCTCGTGCGCAAGCTTCCGCGGCGGAAGGGATTGTGGGCGACGCTCGTGGGAACCGTGCTCGCGCATCGCGTCTTCGACATCGTCCCGGTGATGCTGCTGATCCTGTACGTGATCATCACCGCGAAGGTGCCCGCGTGGGCGATCACGATCCTGCTCGGCGTCGTCGGTGTCGGCGTGGGTCTCTTCACCTTCACGGTCGTCAGCGCGCGCACCGACCACGGCACGCGGCTCGACGGCGTCGGCGCCCTTCGACGCGTGCTCGCGATGGCGCGGCAGGGACTCGGCGTCATGCGGTCGCCGGTCGGCATGGCTCTCGCGATCTCCTTCCAGATCGCCGGCTGGGTCTGCCAGCTCCTCGCGGTGTGGACGGCGATGCGGGCATTCCACATTCACGCGCCGCTGCCGGCGGCCGGCGTCGTCCTCCTCGTGATGAACGTCGTCACGATCTTCCCGTTCTGGCCTGGCAACATCGGCGCGGTCCAGCTCGCGATCGCGGCGCCGTTGTCGGCGAGCTACGGCGTCGCCTATGCGCGCGGCGTTGCGTTCGGTTTCGGCTTGCAGGCGATCGAGGCGTCGGTCGGGATCGGCGTCGGGCTCGTCTTCCTCGCACGCGAAGGGCTCTCGCTCGCGATGCTCAAGGTGATGCCGTCGGCGGCACAGACCGAGCTGCCCGCGCCCGACGGCGAGAGGGACGACGATGCCGAGCCCGCGCGCGCTCGCGTGTCCGGCTAGCCTCAAGGGCGTCCTCTCCGCCCGCGAGGCGGCAGCCGCGCTCGCACGAGGGCTCGGCGAGTGCGACGAGTTGCCGCTCGCCGACGGGGGCGAGGGGACGGCCGATGTCCTGCCGGGCCTCGTCGAGGCCGCGTCCGTCATCCCGTTCGATCCGGCACGCCTCGACCCGTTCGCATCGAGCCGACCGTTCGGCGAGCTGCTCTCCTCGCTCGATGCGGAGAAGTTGCTCGTCGGGCTCGGCGGGACGTCGAACATGGACGCGGGCGCGGGGCTCCTCGAGGTGCTCGACAGGCTGCCGCCGACGACCGTGCTGTGCGACGTACGGACGACGCTGTACGACGCCCCGCGGCTCTACGGCCCTCAGAAGGGCGCGACGCCCGAGATGGTGGCCGAGCTCGAGGCACGCTTCCGCGAGGACGAGCGGCTCGCGCCGTACGCACATCTCCCCGGTTCGGGCGCGGCGGGCGGCCTCGGCGCCGCGCTCGCCTCGCTCGGCGCCGAGCTCGTTCCCGGCGCGGCGACCGTGCTCGACCTGGTCGGCTTCGACCCCGCGCCGTACGCGCTCGTCGTCACCGGCGAGGGGCGGGTCGACGAGACGACGGCGGAGGGCAAGGTCCCGTTCGAGGTTGCGCGCCGTTGTCGCGCCGCCGGCGTGCGCTGCGTCGTGTTCGGCGGCATCGTGACCGAGCCGCTGCCCGGGGTGGAGATGGTCGCGCTGTCGGGCGACTCCGCCCGTGCGGTCGCCGATCTCGAAGCGCTAGGGACGCGACTCCTCGACGCGACGGGCTAGCTCCTCGACCTTGCCCTGTGCAGCGTCGAGCTTCGCGCGACAGAAGGCGTACAGCTGCTCGCCGCGCTCCCACAGCTTGAGCGCCTCGTCGAGCGACGCCTGGCCCTGCTCGAGCCGCGCGACGATCTGCTCGAGCTCCGCCTGCGCCTCTTCGAATGTCGAGGGCTCAGTCATGCGTGTCCTCGACGCGCGCACCGAAGCCGCCCTCGGCGAGCGCGACCTCGACGCGGACGCCCGGCGCGACGTCGGCGGCGAAGCGAACGACGTGCGATTCCGTCCGGACGATCGCGTAGCCTCGTTCGAGTGTTTTCATCGGTGACAACACCCGCAGCTTACCCGAGGCCGCCTCGAGCGCCGCCCGCTTGCGCTCGACCGCGAGTGCGGGCGCCCGGCGGAGCCGGTCTCGCGCCTGGTCGATGCGGCGCGCCTCCCGCTCGACCGCGAGCCGGGGTGCTGCGCGAAGCCGGTCGCGCGTGTGCGCGAGGATCTGCACATCGCGCTGCAGCGCGAGCGTCACCGTTCGGGCGAGCGACGTGCGGGCACGATCCAGTCCGGCCACGACAACCGAGAGCTCGGGAACGACGAGCTTCCCTGCAGCTGTGGGTGTCGATGCGCGCACGTCCGCCGCGAGGTCGCAAAGCGGCGTGTCCTGCTCGTGGCCGACCGCGGACACGACAGGGACGCGGCAGCCCGCGACTGCGCGGACGAGCCGCTCGTCGCTGAACGGGAGGAGGTCCTCGAAGCTGCCGCCACCGCGGGTGAGCACGATCACGTCGACATCGGGGCGATCGGAGAGCGCGCGAAGCGCGCCGACGATCTCGAGCGCCGCGCGCGGCCCCTGGACGTACGTCTCGGCGACGAGCACGTTCGCGGGCGGGAAGCGCGTCTGGATCGTCGTCAGCACGTCGCGCTTCGCCGCTGCGTCGTTGCCGGTGACGAGCCCGATGCAACGCGGAAGGAACGGCAGCGGCCGCTTTCGCTCTGCGGCGAAGAGCCCTTCCGCAGCGAGCTTCGTCTTCAGGCGGTCGAGCGCGGCGAGGTGCGCGCCGATGCCGAAGCGTTCGATGGTGAGCGCGCGCAGACGGAAGTCTCCGCGTTGCTCGAACAGCTGCGGCCGGCCGTACACGTGCACGCGCTCGCCGTCTGCGAGGGCGAGGCGGAGACCGTCGAACTGGCCGCGCGGCATCGTCACGCCGAGGCACGACCCGTCCGCCGGATCCTTCAACGTGAAGAAGACGCTCGCCCAGCGCTCGTGACGGCGCAGCCCGGTGACCTCGCCTTCGACCCAGACGGTCGGCAGGCGACCGAGGTACTGCACGACGCCGCGGTTGAACGCGGCGACGGAGTACACCGTCTTGCCGTCGTAGGGAAGAGCTTCGACCTTTGCCACAGGGCCAGGGTAGTCAGACCTCTCGCCCGATGCCCAGGCGAGAGGCCGGAGCGAACGCGGAGCGTTCGCAGCACTTTCAGAGGAGAATTTCGGCGGCGGTCGCGTGCGCGCAGCCGCTCTGAACGAGCTCGACCGCGAGGTGGAGGTCGGCCTCGCTCGCGGCAAGCCGCTCGGCGACGTGGAGCGGGTAGCCGGCCTCCATGAGCACGTGGAGACGCCAGCTCTCGACTTTCGAGCGCTCGCTCGTCTCGGGCTCCAGTATCTCGGTCGACTCGCTCATGACACGGTACGTTCGTCCTTCCTTCGACGAACCCTGCCCGGCTTTGTTGGGCGCCAACCGAAGGATTAACGGTGTCTTTACGAGCTCGGGACGACGGCGGTAGCGTCGATCCGCCGGAGCAGCTCCTGCAGCCGAGCTTCGAGCACGGCGCGCTCGGCGTCCGCGTCGGCTCCGAGCTCCTCGAGGCGGAGGCGAACGTCCTGCTCGAGCTCGCCGATGCGGCTGTCCAGGGCCGACATCCACTCATCGCGCTGCCGCTCGAGTGACGCAGCCGCCTCGGCCAGTCGCTTCTCGAGGCGCTGCGCGCCCGCGTCTCCGACGTGTGCGAGCCGCTCGGCGAGGACGACCTCGGCTTGGCGGGCGAACGTCTCAACCGCGCGGTCGAGCTCGCGCGCGAGCCGTCGCGCCGCGTTCTCGCGATTCGACTTGATCAGTGCGGCGAACTGTTGGGTCGCCTCGTCGGCGTAGCTCGTGGTCGCGCGCTCGACGGTGCGCGTCACCTGCTCGATCTGCCGGCGCTGCACGTCCTCGAAGCCAGAGCGGATTCGCTGCGCCGCCTCCACCTCCTCGCGCTCGATGCGCTCCATCAGCTCCTTCTCGCGGAGCCGCATCCGCTCTTCGAGCTCGTGCAGCGCACGACGACGCTCGGCCGCCTCGCCGTCGATCTCGCTGCGCGCCGCGGCGAGTATTTCCTCGAGCGCCTTGTCCAGCTCGGCACGCAGGCGGACGAGGCTCGCCCGCTGCGTCTCGCTCTCGGTCGAGAGGCGCTCCGCGTCGGCATCCAGGCGTGCGCCTGCATCGGCGAGCAGCTGCTTCTGCCGCTCGGCCAGCTCCGCGAGACGTTCCTTCGTCGCGTCGGCGCCTCGGTCGAGATCGCGCTTCCAGTCGGCGAGTCGCTGCGACACGTGCGCCTGTACCCCGACCAGCGCGTCGGTGAGCGAGCCGACGAGCTCCCGTTCGCGAGCGCTGAAAGCGGTGCGGCGCTCCTCAGCGATCCGCCGCTCCTCTTCTGCGAGGAGGGAGACGGAGTCCGCGCGCGCGCGCGCGAGCGTGCGCTCGAGCTCGGCAGCGCGCTCCTCGGCCTCAGCGTCGACGAGCTCGCGCAGCCGATCCCGCGCGGAGACGACCTGTGCTTCCGTGTCGGCGGCGCGCGCCAACGCCCAGGCGACTGCGAGCGACGCGCCGCACGCGAAGGCGCAGGCGGTGAGCCCGCCCGCAGCGAGCGCGAGGTCACGGGGATGACTGCGGCGGAGAGCGAAGACGATCCAGCCGCTTGCCGCGCCGCCGAGGACGAGCAGGCTGAGCGACACCAGGGCACGGCGCGGCAGGAACCGGAGTGCCGCACCGGCGAGCGTCAGCGCGGCGACACCGACCGCGAGGGCGAAGCCGATCTCGAACCCTGTCGTCAGGGACATCGCCGCAGTCTAGTGAGCCTTTTCAATGCCAGCGGGACAGCAACATTGCTCCCGCGATCACCGGCATCGCGAGCGCGAGCAGCTGCAGCGCGGCTTCGGCCGCGCGGGCCGACGACACGTCGCCGGAGACACGGCGCGCGTGACGCACGTCCACCGACAGCCGCTGCTGGACGAGGCTCGTGAGAAACGCGAACGTCGCGACGAGGACGGCCTCGCCGCGGATCGTTCGGGCCGATGCGAAATAGGCGGTGAGCGCCGGAAACGCGCCCCATGCGAATGCGAACCAGAACGGCGTGTGCACGAGCCCGCCGAAGAGCTCGAGGTTGTAAGCGACGACGATCACGGCACCGAAGACGATGAAGACGAGGAGCCAGAGCGTCGTCCCGATCGCGACGTGGATGCCGATCACGCACGCTCCGACGATCGACCACACCGCCAGCCCGGCGAGCACGCGATTCGGAATGCGCGTGCGCAGTGGCCGACCCTTCATCTCGTCGAGCGCGTGCGCGCCGACGCCCATCGCGAGCAGGAAGGCGAGCACGGTCCAGCCGAGGATGTCCCACGTCATGCGCTGGGCGACCGCTGCACCGAGCGCGGCGTACGAGAGATGCCAAAGCGTGTACGGCGGATGGAGCAGCGTGATGTAGTCGCGCCATCCGCCCGACCGCAGGGCGTAGAACGCCGGGCGGACGTCGGCACTCACGGCCGGACACCCCAGACGACGATCCCGCCGCCAAGGCTCAGCCGGCGCAGCCGGACGTCGGCGATCCCGGCTTCGCGCCAGACGTCCTCGACGGACACGCGTTCATGGAAGCGGCGGATGCTCGGACCGAGGAAGGCGCCGACGTCGCGCCAGCCGGGCGAGACCACCGCTCCGGCGAGCGGAAGGCCGACGCGTACGTACAGCTCCCACGGCGCCCGCCACACGCCGCGCGGGAGACCGAACTCCTGCATCGCGATCACGCCGCCCGACCGCACGACGCGCGCGAGCTCACGCAACGTCGCAGCCGGGTCGTCGACGTAGCGGAGGAGATACGTGAACGTGAGCGCGTCGAACGAGCCGTCCGCGAACGGCAGCGACTCCGCGCGGCCCTCGCGGAGCTCGATGTGGCCGTCGAGCCCCGCGCGCGCGACGCGTGCGCGCCCGGCGGCAAGCATCTCCCGGCTCTGGTCGACGCCGACGACGGTCCGTCCAGGGACGGCCCGGGCGAGCTCGATCGCCACCGCCGCCGTGCCCGTTGCGACGTCCAGGACACGCGTCGCGGCGACGGGGACGCGCGAGACGAGGAAGCGCCGCCAGCGCGGGTCCTGTCCGAACGAGAGGAGCCGTGCGTAGCGGTCGTAGGTCGGGCCGAGGGGCGCAAAGAGCTCGCGGGCGGTCGCATCGGCCACACTGCGCATGATGGCACTGGCCGACGATCTCGAGCGGATGGCGAACGCCGCGGCCGCACCGGGCGAGCGGGTGACTGGCGTGCTCGCCACTGAGCTCCTCGACGGGAGGCGCGTCTACCTCTGCGCGTACGAGTCCGGCGCGTGGCTCGCGCTCGACGACGACGCGCAGCCGGTCACGAGCCGGCAGGCCGTGCACGACGCGGCCGCGCTCTCGGGGCTCTGCGAGGTCGCCGAGGAGACCCTCGGTCTGCTGTCGAGCGACCTGGAGAGCGTCATCGAGGTCCCGCCCCGAATCGCGACGAACGCGTATCTCGACTCCCTCGGCGCAGCCGCGCGGCGCTTCGAGCACGATCGCGGAAGCCGGGGGCCGTCGCCCTTCGGAGCGGCGCTCGAGAGCGCGTTCCCCGCGGTCGAGGGGCTGGCCGAGCAGGTTGTGGAGCGGCACCTGACGCCCCTCACCTAGAGTGGACGATATGGAAGGCGGCTTTCCCTTCGGCGGAGACCCCGAAGACCTTATGCGCAGCCTCCGCGAGTTCGCGGAGGCGCAGGCCGAGCACGTGCAAGAGGCGCAGCGCGAGCAGTTCGCGACCCTCACCCTGAACACCGCGGTCGAGCTGACCGCGGCCGCGCTCTCCCAGGTACAGACACAGGGAGGCGTCGACGAGCAGGCAGTCGCCCTGCGCGATGCGATGCGCGTGCTCTTCCCGGAGGCTGTGGCGCTCGTCAGCGCGGCGCGTCAGGGCTTCATGCGCGAGCACTAGAGAGCGCGTAACACCGTGCTACTCGATCGCGCGCTCGTCCGTGTGTTGCCGGCCGTCCCGAAGCCGGTGGTGCAGCTCTTCTCATCGCGCTACATCGCAGGCTCGTCGCTCGACGACGCGGTGCGCGTCGTGCGCCGGCTCAACAGCGAGGGCATGGCGGCGACGATCGACGTTCTCGGCGAGGAGATCAGCCACGCCGACGAGGCGCGCACGATCGCGCGCGAGTACCGCCGGGTGTTCGACGAGATCGAGCGCGAGCAGCTCGACTCGAACGTCAGCGTCAAGCTGACCGCGCTCGGGCTGAAGCTCTCGTACGAGCTGTGCAGGGAGAACCTGCTCGATGTGCTGTCGCAGGGACGGTTCGTGCGCATCGACATGGAGGACTCGACGACGACCGACGCGACCGTGCGCCTGTACCGCGAGCTGCGCGAGGCGGGCCACGACAACGTCGGCGTCGTGCTGCAGGCGTACCTCAGGAGAACGCTCGAGGACGTACGCGCGCTCGCCGACCTGAAGCCGAACGTCCGCCTGTGCAAGGGCATCTATGTCGAGCCGCCGTCGCTCGCGTACACCGATGCGGGCTCCGTCCGCGCGAGCTTCCTGCAATGCATGGATGCGCTGTTCGAGTCGGGAGCGTACGTCGCGGTTGCCACGCACGACGAGGCGTTGATCCGCGAAGCGCTTGCCCGCGATGTTCCCGAGTTCCAGATGCTCCTCGGCGTGCGCGAGGAGCGCGCACGCGAGCTCGTCGCGGCCGGCCGGAGGATGCGCGTGTACGTTCCGTTCGGCGAGCAGTGGTATGCGTATTCGCTTCGCCGGCTGCAGGAGAACCCGGCTATGGCGACGACGATCGCGCGCGCGACCATCGGCCGCGCGTTTCGCCGCTAGGGCTTTACGGCGTAGAGCAGGAACGATCCGGGGATGCGGCGGTCGTGCCGGCGCCCGGCGGGGTCGACCGGATATTCCTCGAGTGCCTCGATCCGGAAGCCGGCGTGCACGAGCGCCGTGAGCAGGCGGCCGAGCCGGATGAGCCCGTCGTCGAAGTAGTCGGCGTGCCAGCGGAGCAGCCCGTCGACGCACAGCGCGACCGGATGGTCGTCGAAGACGAGGAGCTCGCCGTGTGCGCGCAGCGACGCGGCCATGCCCACCGCCCAGGCGTCGATGTCGGTGAGCCGGCCGAGCACGCCTTCCGGCGAATAGACGAGGTCGAAGCGGGCACGGCGCAGGTTGGCGGGCAGCGACTGCGCGTCGGCGGGGATCCACAGAATGCGCGGCCACCGCTCGCGCGCACCGTCGAGCAGAGCCTCGTCGTCGTCGATCGCAGTGACGGTCGCGCCCAGTTCGGCGAGCTCGGCGCTGCCCTCGCCCGAGCCGCAGTGAAGGTGGAGGACGCTCTTGCCGGCGAGGTCGCGCAGCGTCTGCTTGACGATCGGCGGTAGCGCGGTGCGGCCCTCGCCGCGGCGGCGATGCACCTCGTCGAACATCCGCCGGTTGGCGTCGGTGGGCTCCATTCTCAGGCCTTCAAGGAAAAACCGCCGTCGACGATCAGCGTTTGGCCGCACATCATCGCCGCGTCGGGGGAGCAGAGAAACGAGACGGCGGCTGCCACGTCGGTCGGCTCGACGAGGCGCCCGGCCGGGGTGCGGTCGACGGTCGCGAGCATCTCGTCCTTGTTCGGGAACCAATCGAGGGCCTCCGTCTCGACGACTCCGGCCGACACCGCGTTCACGCGGATGCCGCGCGACGCGAGCTCGACGCCGAGGTAGCGCACCACCGACTCGAGCGCAGCCTTCGACGTCCCCACGAGAACGTAGTTGTCGAGCACGCGTTGCGCGCCCAGGCTAGAGATCGCGACGATCGACGCGCCGGCCTCCATGCCGGGGACGGTCGCGCGCGCGAGCGCGAGCAGCGAGCGTGCGTTCGCGTTCACAGTCCAGTCCCAATGCTTGTCCTCCGTGTCGAGCGCGGGACGGATGACGCCGGTCGCTGCGTTGTGGACGACGACGCGGTACGGGCCTGCAGCGCCGAGCTTCGCGACGGTGGACTCGGAGGCGACGTTTCCACGCACGAGGTCGACCTCGGCGCCGGCCGACCGGATCTCGGCGGCTGCCGCCTCGGCGGCATCGTCGTTGCGCAGATACCCGAGCACGGCGCGGCCGGCGCCGTCGCGCACGAGGCGGTGTGCGATCGCGAGCCCGATCCCCCGCGTGCCCCCGGTCACCAGGACCGAGGATCCCTGGAGGCTCATCGCCGTTGCGGCAGCGGGGCGTCCGCCGGCGCTGAGCTCGGCAGCTCGTCCCAGCCCGGACGCGTGCGTGGCTCGCGCCCGCCTTCCTCTGCCTTCGAGGAGGCATGCCCGAGCCGGTCGAGCAGCTCCATCTTCTCCTCGGCGTACCGCCGGATCGGGTGGCTCTCGGGGAGACCGAGGACGAGCTCCCGGATGCGGGCGCGCAGCTGGTAGGCGAACTGCGGCGTCGCAGGCCCGACGAGGGCGTCGATGTCGGCGATGGTCGGCTCGGTCACGGGGAAAACCCTAACGAAGTTACTGTCGTCGGTATGCGCCGACTGAGTCCCGTGGACCTCATGCTCCTCGGGACGGTGCTCCTGTGGGCGCTGAACGTGACCGTCACTCGCTACGTTCTGACGCACGGGTGGCAGCCGCTCGCGTATGGGACGATTCGCTACGGCGCCGCCACCGGCCTCTTCTGGATCTTCACGTACCGGCGGGAGCGGTCGTTCCGGATCGAGCGACGGGACTACCGGCTCGTCGCCATCGCGGCGGTGTCGATCTTCCTCAATCAGCTCTGCTTCGTCTACGCGCTGAAGCTCTCCCAGGCCTCGACGGTGGCGCTACTGCTCGGTGCGACGCCCGTCTTCATCGGGCTGATCACGCTGACGCTCGGCCTCGAGGTGCTCTCGAACGCGTTCTGGCTCGGCGCCGTGACCACGCTCGGCGGGGTGGCGCTCGTAGCGGCTGCGAGCGGCGGGAACCTTTCGGCCGGCCTCGGCGGCGATCTCCTCGCCATCGGCCTCGCGTTCACCTGGAGCTGCTACACGGTCGCGATCGCGCCGATGATGCGGCGCTATTCGCCGTTTCGGATCAGCGCACTCGTGCTCGCCGCCGGCTGGCTTCCACTCGCTCTCGTCAGCATTCCGCAGGTCGCGCACCAGAGCTTCCACTTCGGGTGGAAGGTTTGGCTCGGATTCGGGTACGCCGTCATCGGACCGCTCTTCCTGACCAACATTCTCTGGTTCACGGCGATCGATCGCGTCGGGCCGTCGCGCGCGTCGCTGTTCGGGAACCTGCAGCCGTTCTTCGCCGTGTTCTTCGCGCTCGTGCTGCTGTCCGAGAAGCTCCACCCGCTGGAGATCGCCGGCGGCGTCCTCATCTTCGCCGGCATCGCGCTCGACCGGGTCTACCACCGCCCGGTAACCGTTCCCCGCGAATGACGGCATAATCCGAGCCATGTCCGACGACTTCATGCCGCTCCTCGGCTGGGACTACGTCGAGCTCTGGGTCGGCAACGCGAAGCAGTCCGCGTACTTCTACGAACATGCGCTCGGATTCCGGCGTACCGCGTACTCCGGCCCGGAGACGGGCATCCGTGACCGCGCCTCGTACGTGCTCGAGCAGGGCGACGTCCGCTTCGTCGTCACCTCGCCGCTGCGCGAGGAGCACGAGATCACGCGCCACCAGGCGCGTCATGGCGACGGGGTGCGCGACATTGCGCTGACCGTCCCCGACGCGACGGAGGCGTACCGTCAGGCGGTGCAGCGCGGCGCGCGCGGCGTGTCCGAGCCGAGCACGGTCGAGGACGACTTCGGCACCATCGAGACCGCCGCGATCGCGACGTACGGCGACACGATCCACACCTTCGTGAACCGCAGTGATTACGCGGGGCCGTTCAAGCCGGGGTTCGTCTCCGCGGCGACGAACGGGTCGACAAGCGGAGTCGGCTTGACGAACATCGACCACATCGTCGGCAACGTCGAGCTCGGCCGGATGGATCACTGGGTCGAGTTCTACGAGCGCGTCTTCGGGATGACGAACATCCTCCATTTCGGCGACGAACAGATCCACACCGAGTACTCGGCGCTCATGTCGAAGGTCATGTCGGACGGAAGCGGGAAGATCAAGTTCCCGATCAACGAGCCGGCCGAGGGCAAGCGAAAGAGCCAGATCGAGGAGTACATCGAGTTCTACGGCGGCCCCGGAGCGCAGCACATCGCGATGGCGTCGACGAACATCGTCGCGACCGTCGAGGCGATGAAGGAACGGGGCATGCTGTTCCTCGACACGCCGGACGCGTATTACGAGGAAGCGCCGGAGCGCGTGGGCGACATCGACGAGGACTACGCCGAGCTTCGCCAGCACAAGGTCCTCGTCGATCGCGACGAGGACGGCTACCTGCTCCAGATCTTCACGAAGACGGCGCAGGACCGGCCGACGCTCTTCTTCGAGGTGATCGAGCGCCACGGCGCCCGAGGCTTCGGCGACGGCAACTTCAAGGCGCTGTTCGAAGCGATCGAGCGCGAACAGGCGCTTCGCGGGAACCTCTAGCCTCCGCGCTCCGTACGCTTCCCGGCATGACCGCGCAGCGACGCACTGCGCTCTTCTCGGTGATTGCGGCGGCGGGCCTGATCGGGCTGAAGCTCGCGACAGGTCTGGCGACGCACAGCCTCGGGCTCCTGTCGGAGGCGGCGCACTCGGGGACCGACCTCGTCGCGGCGCTGCTCACGTTCTTCGCGGTCGGCGTCGCGGGCCGCCCGGCCGATCCGGGGCACCAGTACGGTCACGGCAAGGCCGAGAACCTCGCCGCGCTCGCTGAAGGCGCGATCCTCGTGCTTGCGAGCTGCTTCATCATCTGGCGCGCGATCGTCCGGCTCACGGGAAACGGGCACTCGGACGTCCACGCGACGTGGTACGCGCTCGTGGTCATCGGCGTCGTCATCGCTGTCGACGTCGCGCGCGCGGTCTCGTCGGCGCGGGTCGCGCGCCGATATCACAGCCCTGCGATCGCCTCGAACGCGCTGCATTTCGCCAGCGACCTCGCCGGCTCCGTCGCGGTGCTCGTCGGCCTGGTGCTCGTGCGCACGGGATACGGCAACGCCGACTCC
>CAZXZX010000038.1:0-6956 GCA_964645445.1 uncultured Gaiellales bacterium | reverse complement strand
GGCCCGCACGACCACGTCGACGCGCTTCGCGACATCGCGGGAGGTGCGATGAACGGCTTCGTCGCGCAGGCCGAGGCAGGGCGCACTCTCGCGTGCGCGAGGCAGGTCGATGCGCCGACATGCTCGCTCGCTCCGAAGAAGCCGGACGTCATGGGGTACCACGACTGGCACGAGATCCCGAACTACTGGGCATACGCGCGCCATTTCGTCCTGCAGGACCACATGTTCCAGCCGGATCTCTCCTGGAGCCTGCCGGCACACCTCTACATGGTCTCCGGGTGGTCGGCGACGTGCACGCGAAGGGGGGACCCGTCGAGCTGCCACGCCGCCGTCCAGGCGCCGGGCTCGCCGCCCGGCGAGCCGCAGAACACGACGGGCGCCGTCCCGGACTACGCATGGACCGACCTGACCTTTCTCATGCACAAGGCGCACGTCAGCTGGCGCTACTACGTCGCGAAGGGCAGCCAGCCGGATTGCGCCGACAACGCGATGTTCTGTGCGCCGGTGCCGCAGAGCGCGAAGACGCCGGGTATCTGGAATCCGCTGCCGTACTTCGACACCGTGCGGAGTGACGGCCAAGTGCAAGATGTCGCACCGGTGCAGTCGTTCTTCCGCGCGGCGCGAGCCGGCACGCTGCCCGCGGTGTCGTGGATCGCGCCCGCGCAGGCGGTGAGCGAGCATCCGCCGGCACTCGTCACCGCCGGCCAGACATACGTGACGAGACTGATCGACGCCGTGATGCGGAGCAAGGACTGGTCGTCGACGGCCATCTTCCTCAGCTGGGACGACTGGGGTGGCTTCTACGACCACGTGGTGCCTCCGCGGGTCGACGCGCAGGGCTACGGGCTGCGCGTGCCCGGACTCGTGATCTCTCCGTACGCGCGGCGCGGCTTCGTCGACCATCAGGTGCTGAGCCACGACGCGTACCTGAAGTTCATCGAGGACGACTTCCTCGGCGGCGCCCGGATCGATCCGAAGACGGATGGGCGGCCGGATCCTCGTCCCGACGTGCGCGAGCGCGCGTCCGTGCTCGGGAATCTCGTGAAGGACTTCGACTTCTCGCAGAAGCCCCGCCCGCCGCTCGTCCTGCCGCTGCACCCGCCGTACAGCTAGGCGTCGCTAGTGTGGCCGCGTGGCCGCGCCGGTGACGAGGGACGAGGAGGTGGAGCTCGACGTCGAGTCGCTCGCGTTCGGCGGCAACGGAGTCGCGCGCCTCGACGGCTACGTCGTCTTCGTGCGCCGCGGGCTTCCCGGCGACCGCGTCCGCGCGCGCGTCACGAAGGTGAAGCGCGGCTACGCGGAGGCGCTCGCCACCGACGTCCTGCGTGCGGGGCCGAATCACGCCGACGCGCCGTGCGCGCACTATCCCGCATGCGGCGGGTGCCGCTTCCAGGATCTCGCGTACGAGGTGCAGCTCGAGCAGAAGCACGCGCAGGTGCGCGACGCGCTGCAGCGAATCGGCGGCATCGGCGAGCCGCCGCTGCAGCCGATCGTCCCGTGCGAGCCGGAGATCTTCCACTACCGCAACAAGCTCGAGTACTCGTTCGCGCGCACGCCCGAAGGCCCCGCGCTCGGCTTCCACAAGGCCGGCCGCTGGGACGAGGTGCTCGAGATCGACAAGTGCTGGCTGACCACCGATCTCGGCAACGGCATCCGCGACGCGGTGCGCACGTGGGCGCGCGAGGAGGGCCTCGAGCCGTACTCACAGGCGGACGGCAGCGGCTACCTACGCCATCTCGTCGTGCGCGAGGGACGGAACACGGGGCAAGCGCTCGTCCAGCTGGTGACGGCGCCGGGTGACCGCTTCGAGCCGGGCTACTTCGTCGACGTCGTGCGCCGCTTCCCGGAGGTGCGCTCCGTCCACTGGTCGGTGAACGACACGCCTGCCGAGGTGACGAACCTGCCGACGAAGCTGCTGTGGGGCGAGGAGTGGATCGAGGAGGAGATCGGCGGGCTCCGCTTCCGCGTCCGTCCGAACGCGTTCCTGCAGACGAACACGTCGATGGCCGAGCGGTTGTACTCGCTCGCGGCCGACGCTGCCGGGCTCACGGGCAGCGAGACGGTGTGGGATCTCTATTGCGGCATCGGGACGATCGGCCTCACGCTCGCGGGCAAGGCGCTGACGGTGTGGGGGATCGAGGTCTCGGAGGAGTCGGTCGCGTGTGCGCTGGAGAACGCCGAGGTCAATGGGATCACGAACGCGGCGTTCTTCGCCGGAAACGTCGGACAGGTGGTGGACGAGCTCGTCGACCGCTCGGGCTCGCCGGACGTCGTCGTCGTCGACCCGCCGCGCGCGGGCCTCGCCGGCAAGGCGTTGCGACACCTCGGACGGCTCGGCGCGCCGCGCCTCGTGTACGTCTCCTGCAACCCGACGACCCTCGCCGGCGATGTGAAGACGCTGCGCGGCGAGTACGGCTACGAGCTCGTCACCGTGACGCCGGTCGACATGTTCCCGCATACGCCGCACGTCGAAGCGGTCGCCCTCCTCAATCGATAGCCATCACCTTGTGGCCGTCCGGGTGGTGCTTCTTGCACACCGGGTGGCCGTGGACCGGATGCGGGTGCCAGGCGAGGCGCGGACACCGGTTCACGTGACAGTTGTGCCTGCGCAGGAACAGGTAGAGCCAGCCGCAGAACGCGGTCGCCAGCGTGATGTCCGCAAGAGGGCCGCTGACGAAGTTGTAGCCCCCGTGCGTCGGCCAGTGGAGGACGGAGTGCAGACTCGCGAGCACGCGCGGAGCGTACTTCCGGTGTCAGACACCGCGACCGTGTCCGACACCGGGGAGGTTGTGTAAGCTCCCGCGCGTCAACTCGGGAACACGGAGGCAGGCATGAACGATGCGACTCCTCCGGTTGCGGCCCGGATCGATGCGGCGCCAGAGCTCCAGACGGACGCGAACCTGCACGTGCAGGTCGGGACGCCCGTGAAGCGCTTCCACCTGTGGGTGCAGGGACCGGCATGGTTCCTGTGCTTCACCATCGTCGCGCTCGGCTTCTACATGGTGGTGTCGGGCTACGACTCGGGCGGGGGATGGTTCGCGGTCGCGATCGGGATCATCTTCGCGGTGATCGCGTCGTTCCGGGCGCCGTTCACATTCGGCGAGTCGGCCGTCTCGAGCGCGCCCGGGACGAAGAAGAAGGCTACGCCGCCGACCGGGGTCTAGCGGCCAGTCTCGTCCATAACAGGTCCGCGTTCGCGAGGAGGAAGCCGAAGGAGAGGAACGGCAAGGCCGGCAGGCCGCCGACGTCGGCGGCGTTCGCGATCACGATCGTGATCCCGTACATGAGCGTCGTCGCGATCCACGTCCACCAGACGCGCAGGCCCCAGCGGGCGGCGGCCGCGAGGAAGAGCGCGTAGAACAACACGTCGGGCGGGCCGAGGTAGGCGGCCCGGCGGGCTGGGACGACGAACGCGATCGCCACGTCGAGGTACACGTGGAAGTGGTGGGTCGTGATCGAATGCGTAGGCCCCCGCCACACCGAGATCGAGTCGACGAGTGGGATGAGCACGGCGACGAGCACCACCCAGGACAGGCGCTCGAACAGCACGAGGAAGGCCCAGCCGGCGAAGACCGCCGCGAAGAGCTTTGCGAAGTTCTCCGGCAGGCCCCAGCCCGCCTCGGCGAAGCCGAACGCAGCGAGCGCGAGCAGCGCAGCCGCCGGCCCCATCCAGCGCCGGTTCCACAGCGGCAGCGCGAGCGGCACGAGCAGCAGCGTCGCCGGCATGACGACGAAGCTGACGAGGACGATGTCGGTCCACAACGACAGCGCGGGCAGATGCGGCGCCGCGACGAACCATGCGATCACGGCGGCGAAGACCGCCGCAAACCTCAGTACGGCGGGAGGGATTCCCACCACGCGCCGAGCGGCTTGAACGCGTTCCAGAAGCGCGTCTTCTCCGCCTGCTCGTCGAGCGACGCGTCGATGTCGGGTGTGTAGATCGCCTCGATCGTCGGCGTGAAGCGCTGTCGCTCGCCTTCCTTCGCGTCGACTGTGCGCGCGAGCGGGAAGCCGACGCCGTTCAGGAACGCGAGCGCCTGCTCGCCCATGACGACGACGAGCTTCGGCTGGACGATGTGCAGCTCACGAAGCAGAAAGGGCCGCGACTCCTCCTCGGTCCCGTCGGCGAACTTCAGGCAGTTCGTTCCATAGATCGCCATCGGGTCGACGTGCAACCGCTGGAGCGACTTGAGGATGGCGTTGCCGGAGCGTCCGAAGAACGCGACGCCCTCCTGCAGCTCCGACGGGCGCGGCGCGTACTTGAGCAGCATCACGTCCGCGAGCGGATGGCCCGACCCGACGACCGGCACGCGCACGCCGGCGCCCGCCTGCGCAACTTCGTCCCCGAGCGCGTTGATCTCGGTGATGGCTTTCTGCAGGTATTTCTCGTAGATCTCGTCGGTCGCCACGGTCACTTGAGCCCCCACCGAAGGTTCGGGGTCACCGCACGCGTTCCTTGGCTTGGGCCACCCACTTGAGCCCCTGCAGGTAGGCGAGCGACTTCGGACGGCGCAGGACGTCTGCGCTTCGGAGTGCGACGAGGAAGTCCTCCGGGCCGCTGAAGCGGCGCATGCGCACGGCGCCCGTTCCGATGCCCGGGAGGACGTGCGCGTCCGACCCCGCGCCCGAGGTGAGGTTGTACTTGCGCGCGAAGCGGAGCGCCTCCTCGTTGTACGCCTCGAAGAGCAGGCGCGCGTTGTAGACCTCGAGCACGTCGATCTCCGCGAGGTGGCGGTGGAGCGTCGCCGCATCGGGAATCGCATGCATCCGGTCGAACGGATGCGGCACGTACACGAGGCCGCCTTGCGCGCGAATGGCCGCAACCGTGTCGGCGAACGACATGCCGCGCGGGATCTCCTCGCGCAGGAACAGCCCGATCACCTCGCCCTGGCCGTCGGTCTTCACCTCCTCGCCCGGGATGACGACGAGCTTGCGGCCGCGCGCGCGCTCGACCGCCTCGAGCGCACCGCCGAAGACGTTGTGGTCGGTGACCGCGATCGCCCCGAGCCCCTCCGCCTCGGCATGGTCGAGCAGCTCGTCCACCTCGATCGAGCAGTCGTGCGACCAGCTCGTGTGCAGGTGGAGGTCGGCGACGATGAAGTCGCGATCCTCCACCGGTGCGGGCGTGTGCGGGCGGCGGCGCTTCGCCAGCCGGCCGTAGATCTCCTCGACGCGGTCGGCGAGCTCCGTGAACGACTGGCCGGCGGCCGCCCGACTCGCGGCCTCGCCGCGCTGCGCGCGGAATTCGTCGTCTTCCAGCAGGCGGGCGGTCTCGGCCGCGGCGAGCTCCGGTTGCAGCGCCCGACCCGGCGGGTCGGCGATCGCGACACCTGCCGCCTGCGCCTCGAGCGTCACGCGCGGGACGCCGTCGAGCGCGGGAACGAAGACCGACGCGCTCCGGAAGATCTCTGCGCGGCTGTCGCCGTCGAAGCCGGTGCGGAGGCGAAGTCGCCCGCGGAGCGCGCGCGGCAGCGGGGGGCGGCCGCTGAGCGGCCGCGTTCGCAGGAGGATCAGCTCCCATTCGTCGAGCACCGTGAGCTCGCTCGCGATCGCCCGCAGCAGCGGCCGCTCCAGCTGTCGCCACTCGACGACGACCGTCTTCCGCTTCCGGCCAGGCGCGTGCCGCGCGAGATCGACGCCGAGCGGAACGAGGTCGTACGTGCCGGAGAACCGCAGCGCCGCGGCCTCTGCCGTCCGCTCGCTCGTTGCGAGCAGCGCGTCGAGCCGGCCGAGGAGCCGCTCGCGCTGCGCCCTGCCCGGCGGGTACGACATCCGCTCGGGCGAGAAGAACGTCGCCGCTGTGAGCGCGGCCGCGTGGCGGAGGGCCAGATACGAGAGGCTGGGGAGGCCGGGCTCGAAGCCGTGCACCACGTCGAACCGCCCACCCGCGAGGGCGATCAGGAGGTTGGCGCGGACGCCGACCGGTACGCCCATGCGGCTGCGCCGCGAGATCGGCACCGCCGGCCCGAGGGCGACGAAGTCGGCATCGAGCACGTCGTCGTGGGCGAGCGCCCTGCGCCCCGCGGCCAGGTCGCGAGCTCGGTTGGACGGCCCCAGCACGGTCACGCTGTGGCTGCGCTCCCGCAGCTCCCCGGCGAGGCCGGCTACGTGCTCGTTCACGTCGTGCGGCTGCGACCAGGAAAAGGGGGTGACGAGGGCGATCCGAAATGCCATCGTTCCCAGTTGAGTCTAGTGAGCGACGTGCGCAGGCGGATCGTCGCTGCGGCCCGATGGGGCATTCGAAACGAGCCCCGGATCCACTACGCCGCCGTCCGGCCGATCCCGCTCTCGCGCGAGCTGCCGCTCTCGACCGACTGCTCGGGCTTCGCCACACTCTGCTACTTCCTCGCCGGAGCACCAGACCCGAACGGGCGAGGCTACGACGGCAGCGGCTGGACTGGAACGCTGCTCGAGGCCATGGAGAACATCGATCGCCGCGCCGTGCTCAGAGGCGACATCGTCGTGTGGGGCGAGTACCCGGGGCACCACTGCGCCGTCGTTCTCGTGCCGGGCGACGATCCGCTGGTCGCGTCGCACGGGCAGGAGCGGGGCCCGATCGAGATCAGCTTCTCGACCGAGTCCCGCTACCAGCCCGACGAGGTGACCTGGCTCAGCTCGTTGCCGTAGCGGGCGCCGTGACCGGCGCGCCGCGGCGGTAGCGCTCGATGAACTTCTCGGTCAGCTCGCGTGCGTCGTCGTCCGCGATCTGCTTCGGCGGCGACTTCATCAGGTACGAGCTCGGCTCGACGAGCGAGCCCGCGACCCCGTTGTTGAGCGCGAGCTTCGCGAGCCGGACGGCGTCGATGACGATGCCTGCCGAGTTCGGCGAGTCCCAGACCTCGAGCTTCAGCTCCACGTTGAGCGGCACGTCGCCGAACGACGACCCCTCCATGCGGATGTAGGCCCACTTGCGGTCGGTCAGCCACGGCACGTAGTCGGACGGGCCGACGTGGACG
>CAZXZX010000037.1:0-7554 GCA_964645445.1 uncultured Gaiellales bacterium | reverse complement strand
CGCACCGTCATCGTCGCGGGCCGCGTTGAGGATGCGAGGGCCGGCCGGGTTGCTGTCGAACCACCAGTCGAACTCGGCCTCCGACATCGCCGAGCCGTACGTCTCCTGCATGAGCGCGAGGAATTCGTCGCGCGCAGCCGGTTCGACGATCACCGAGACGACGTGCCGAGAACGGCGTTGAACATGCGACGCGCGTGCGTGCCGGTGACCGTGTCCTTGACGGCGATGAGATCGCACGCGCCGGCCAACACCAGCTCGAACGTCCGCCGTGAGTACGGCTCGACGTTGTAGCGGCGAAGCTGCAACGGATCGCTGTCGCGCGAGTTCGCGCCGGAGACGGCAGTGAAGGCGAGGTCGTACCCCGCCTGACGGACCAGGCTCGGATGCACGGGCTTGTAGTCGGCCTCGGATCCCTTCACGTACGAGAAGGCGCGGACAGTTCGGCCGAGCGCCTCCTCGAGCTTCAGCTTCGAGATGGCGATCTCGCGTGCGGCCTCGTCGAGCTCGAGCTCCGCGAGAGGCTTGTGGCTGATCCCGTGGGACTCGATGCGGACGCCGTAGCTCTCGAGCTCGCGGACCTCGTCCCAATCCACCGTCGGGTTGTGCACCCCGTGCGCCGACAGGTAGCGCTCGTGAGGCAGCGGCTGCGAGTCGCCCACGTAGGCGATAGGGACGAACTGCACCGCCGGGTATCCGTACTTGTGCAGGATCGGGGCGGCGTTCACGAGGTTGTCGCGGTAGCCGTCGTCGAAGGTGATCAGGACGGCACCCGCGGGCAACGGCTGTCGGTCACGGTAGTGCGCCAGCACCGCGTCGAGACCGACCACCGTGTAGCCGAACTCCCCGAGATACTCCATCTGCCGGTCGAAGAGGGCAACCGGCATCGACATCCGGTTGTTCGGAAGGTCGTTGACCTTGTGGTACATGAGGACGCGGAGGCTCCGTCCGTCGCCGTCGACGACGCCCGCGCCGTTCGCGACCTCGCCGATGGCCCGATAGACGGAGTTCTTGAGAACCTGCTTGACCTGCTCGCGGAGGACCGGCATCGGACTAGGTTAGCCCTCGAGCACGCCACGAATCACGGCCGCGACGTTCTCGGCGTACTCCTCCGGAGTGACGCTGACGTCCTCTCCGCGTCGTCGCGCGGCTGCACCCATGGCCTCGGCGAGCTCACGGTCAGCGAGGACGCGGACGAGAGCGTCAGCGAGACTCGACGGGTCTCCGACGTCGACGAGGAGGCCGCTCACCTCGTCCTCGACGAGATCCGGAATGCCGCCCGCATTCCCGCCGACGACGGCACGGCCGCGGAGCATCGCTTCCACGACGACTCGCCCGAGGCCCTCCGCCCGCGAGGGCAGGCACAGAAGCGTCGCGCCGTCCATTGCCGCCGCAACGCCTCCGGCGTCGACTGCCTCGGTCCAACTCGCTCCCCCGGCGACGAGCTCACGCGCGAGGCCGGAGAGGGTTCCCCGGCCGATCACCTGGAGCTCCGCATCGGGCAGCGCAGCGCGAACTTCCGGCCACGCCGCGGCGAGCGTGTCGAAGCCCTTGTAGCGCTCGAGCACGCCGACGAAGAGAGCGCGAGGAGCTTGCGGCAGCGACGCGGGCGGGCCGGTGAACGCGGTACGGTCGACGAACGGCGGAAACTCGCCCGCAGGCTCGATCCCGATCTTGCGGACTGCGGCGCTCGTGAAGGGCGAGAGCGTCCGCACCGCGTCCGCATGACGCACTGCCAGGACGCCGAGGACGTCGTTGAGCGGATTGAGGAGCCTGCGAAGAGGCGATCCGTAGAGGCGCGTCGCCGCATGCCAGTCGCCCTGGACGTCGAGGACGAGCTTCGTGCGAGAGCGTGTGATCCTACGCGCAAGCAGGAACGCGGTCGCCTCGTGCACGCCCTGAACCGAGGCCACGTCGGGTCGGAACAAGCGCAGCTCGCGCGCGATCCGCGCCGGCAGAGAGAGATAGAACCGGGGGCCGTCGAGCACCCGGGGCGGAGCGAGCTCGAGCCGGTCCGAACGGGTCGGCGAGCCCCGCCGTGCGGCGGCGAGGATTCGATAGTCGAGCTGCTCGCCGACCGCATTCCACTTGCGCTGCTGCGTCTCGTCGAGCGGTAGGCGAAAGCGCTCGCGCGACACGAAGAGCGTGCGCGGCTTCATCCGCGCACCGTGCGCACGACCTCGTCCGCCCAGTGGTCGACCGAGTGCTCGGTCTCGACGCGCGCGCACAACCGCCGGCGCTCGGCCGTCGACAGCGCGGCGGCGACGGGAATGCGCGCGGCGAGCTCTTCGGCGTCCCCGTCCGTGAAGCGCAGCTCCTCCGGCAGGAGGCGGTCGAAGACCGGCGATGCGGCGATCGCCGGCAAGCAGGAGGCGAGCGCTTCGAATACGACCTTGTCCGCGCTCGCGCCGTGGGTCGCGTTCACGAGCACGTCCGCACCGGCGAGGACCCGCGGAATCTCCGAGCGGGGAACTGCGTCGAGCAGCTGCACCCGGCCGGACAGACCAAGCTCGTGCACGAGCTCGCCGAGGCGGGCGCGCACGAGCGCGTCGTTCGGTGTCGCCTCCTCGCCACGCACGGTCAGCGTGGCATCGTCGAGGAGCGCGAGCGCACGCACCGCGACGTCGTGGCCCTTGACCTCGGCGTAGCGCCCGAGCGAGAGGATCCGGACCGGCCCGCCGTCCCCCGGGCGCTCGACGCACGTGAAGAGATCGGTCTCGATGCCGTGTCCGATGGCGCGAATCTTGGGCGACCAGAGCGGCACGCTGCGCTCGTCGACGCTGAGGATCGCGTCGACGACGCCGACCGACCGGGCGAGATGGTTGCCGGCTGCCTGCTGCGTGAACCACAGGAGGATGGGAACGCGCAGCGGCCGAAGGAGCGGCGAAGCGAGCCGGGCGAAGACGGGCGACATGTGCGCGACCAGGGCATCGGGCCGGCCGCGCACGACCTCGCGCGCGAGCGCCATCTCGAAGCGCGCGCCGCGCAGCGCTTGCGTCGGTGCGGCATACGTGCGGAATCGGGCGTTCGCCGGGAGGTCCTTCGGCGCAGCCGACGATGCCATGACGACGAGCTCGTCGGCGCGCGCAGCGAGGGCGTGTACCAGCGCCGCCGCGGCGCCGAGCGTGGGGTGCGTCGCGTCGACCTGCTGGGTGACGAACACGAGCTTCCTCATCCGAGCGTCCGGTCGACGACCGCGCGCATCTGCTCGGCGAACTGCTCGGGCGTCTGCAGCCACCGCTCTGAGGCGGCGTAGGCGCCGGCGCCCAGCGCTGTGGCGAGGCCGGGCTCGGAGAGTGCGCGCACGATCGCGCCGGCGAGAGCGCCCGGGTCGTCCGGCGGAACGAGGAGGCCGCTGAGACCGTCCTCGACGATGTCGGGGATGCCGCCGGCCCGCGCGCCGACCACCCCGCGGCCGCGAGCGAACGCCTCCATCGCGACCCGCGGCAGGCCCTCGGAGAACGACGGCAGGACGAACACTGCCGCATCGTCGAGCGCGGCCGCCACCTCGCTCGAGCTCAGCCACTCGTCCCACTCCACCTGACCGGGCAGGTCGCGTGCGAGCCGCTCGAACACCGCCCGCTCGCGCCCTCGGCTGACGACGTGGAGTTGCGCGTCGGGGAGCCTCGCCGCCACGAGCCTCCATGCGTCGGCGAGCACGTGCACGTTCTTGTAGCGCTCGGCAACGCCCACGAACAGCGCGCGCTGCCGGTCCGGGACCGGCAGCGGCGGCGACGCGGTGAACGCCGAGGCGTCGTAATACGTCGTGAAGGTCGCTGCCGGTTCCACACCGAGCCTGCGCACGAGCGAGCTCGTGAACGGCGAGACGGTCCGCACGGCGTCGGAGCGACGGACCGCCGCGTTCGCCGCCGTCCGGCTGACGGGATCGAGGAGCCGGCGTGCGGCCGACCCGTACAGCGTCGTCGCGGTACGCCAGTCTCCGTGCACTTCGAGCAGGACCCGCGCGGGGATTCGCGCGAGCGCTCGAGCGACGAGCGCTGCACTCGCCTCGTACGGGCTCTGCGCGACGATCACCGCCGGGCGGAAGGCGCGCAGCTCGCGCGCCAGGTGCACGGGAAGTGCGAGGTAGAACGCCGGCGAGCGTGCCGGGAGCAACCGGAAGCGCGGATCGCCCTGGCCGTCACCGGTCGCCAGCACGCGCAGATCGAGCTCGGCCTCGAGCGCGTCCCACTTGGGAGCCAATTGCGGATCGAGGGGCAGCCGGTACCGCGTCCGGCTGACGAAGAGGACGCGCGGCTTCACGAGATCGCTTCGGCGAGCGCCTGCTCGATGCGGCCGAAGACCGTGTCGCGATCGAGGTCGCGAACCGATGCCGCCGCATTCGACCGCAGCCGCTCGCGCAGGGAGTCGTCGCTCACATACCGGCGTACGGCATCCGCGAGAGCTGCGGCGTCGCCGGCGGCGACGAGCAAGCCGTTCCGGCCGTCATGAACGACCTCCCCGACGCCGCCGACGTCGGTCGCAATCACCGGCGTGCCCGCGGCGAGAGCCTCCACGACGGTGTGCGGGAAGTTCTCCCACGTCGAGGAGAGGATGGACGCGTCCGCAGCGCGGAAGAGCGCGAGCACGCGTTCCCGCGGCTGCGCGCCGAGGAAATGCACGCGCTCGTCGAGCCCGAGCTCGTGGGCGCGACGCTCGAGCGGCTGGCGCTCCCCTTCGCCCGCGATGAGAAGGGTGACGCCGTCGACATCCGCGATCGCTTCGAGCGCGACGTCGAGCGCCTTCTGCGCGGTGAGACGTCCGGCGAACGCGAGCGTCGTGCCGTTCATCCCGAAGCTCCGGCGCAACTCGTCGCGTGGGCCGAGCTCGGGCAGGCGGGGCGCCGGGTTCGGCAGGACGCTCACCCGGCTCTCCGGCACGCCCCACGCGATCGTGAGCGTTCGCAGGTAATTGCTCGGACAGAACACGTGCGACGCGCGCCGCAACTCGAGATTCCGCGCGATCCGCATCGTGGCGACGCGGAGACCGGGACGTTCACCCTGGAATGCATCGACGTCGCCGTCGACGATTCCGCGCCGACGGGCGCGCTCGAACGCGGGGTCGGCGGTGAGCTTCACCACGTACGGCCTGCGGGCCGCCGTCGCCCCGGCGAAGCTGCGCCCGAACATCCCGGTCGTGTAGACCACGTCCGCCTCACGGGCTCGATGACGCACGAGCGCCGCCCCCCGCAGGTGTCTGACACCGGGGGACAAGGCGCGCGGGACCGCGCTGACGCGATAGTCCCGTTGCGCGGGCGGCGACGCGGCGGTCGTGACCACCTCGACGGCGTGGCCGCGCTCATGGAGGAAATCGGCCACCTCGGGAGCGTGGCTCGCGGGGCCCCCCACGTCGGGCGGCCAGATCCCGGAGACGACGACGACCTTCACGTCGAGAGACCGATCACGTCGGGCTCGAGCGGCGCATAGGTGGGAGGAGGCGGCTCGCGCCGGATGCGCGCATACAGCACGGCCCACGTCACGGCGAATACGACGCTCGAGACGAGGACGGCTGCCGCCGCGCCGCTCGCGCCCCAGAGCCGGCCGAACGCGATCGCGAGCGGCAACAGCACCGCCGTCTCGATCCCGTGCGTCCAGATCCGCAGCTTCGGACGTCCGACGGTGACCGCGAACGACTTCGACCAGCCTACGACGAACTGCACCGCGCCGGCGATCACGATGATGCGCGCGGCGTTTACCGCGCCGAGGTTCTTCGCCTGGAAGAGAAGCTTGACGATCTGCGGCATGAAGACGAGCAGCAACGGCAGGAGGATGATGACGCCGAGGCCCGCGAGCAGCGTGTACCGGCGAACACCGGCGAACACACGGTCGCTGCGTCCGTGCTCCCAGTCCCGTGTCTGGTCGGCGAGGAGCACGAGCCGGATGGGCGCAGACACGGCGTTGAAGCCGGTCTGAGGAGACTGCGCGACGCGGAAGTAGCCCACCTGTCGTGCGGTCGACACGACGCCGAGGAGCATCGGCGTGAGCGTGCCGCGCAGCGAGACGACGCCGGTCGCGCCGCTCGACTGCGCGACGAAGCGGAGGATCTCGCGCGCGTCTGCGCCGAGCGGCGTGGGCGCGCGACGTGGAAAGCGGCGAAAGGCGATAGCGCCGGCGACGCCGACGGCCGCGCTCGCCACGACTTGCGCGAGCACGATTGCCGCAATCGTCCACGACAGGCCGTAGTGGGAGCCTACGGCGACCGCCGTGAGGCGCAGGGCCATCGACAGCGCGAGGAAGCCGCCGCGTATGTCGTAGCGCCCGCGCAGCATGAGCGGGACGGCAGCCATCCCCTCGGGCGCCTGCGCGAGCGGCAGCAGCGCCGAGATCGCAAGCGGCGTGCGCAGCTCTGCGTGATGGAAGACCGAGCCGGCGGCGAATGCGAGCCCGACGAGCGCACCGCCGGCCAACGTGGCTCCGAGCGCCTTGAAGACGAATGTGCGGCGGAAGAGGCGGCGAAGCCGGCCCCAATCCTCACGGGCGATGTACCGGAAGCCGAACTTGATGAGCGCCTCCTCGATCGTCAGGTCGAGCAGCGTCTGGAAGAAGCCAGCGGAGGCGATGACGAGTGTGTAGAGGCCGAGCTCCTCCGTCGAGAACACGCGTGCCGCGACGAGCGTGGCGAGGAAGCCGAGCACGATCGAGGCGTACGTGCCTGCCGCCGCACCGGCACGGCGTCGGAGGACGAAGCCGTCCATCAGTGCAGCCAGTGTAGTGAGGGCCTCCGCCGGGTCGGCACTACACTCGGGCCTGTGCGCTCGCTCGCCGCAGCCCTCAACGGCGCGCCCCGCGGACGGCGGCTCGCGCTTCCGATCGGCGTTGCACCCCGCACGCTCGTCCTCGCAGTAGCGCTGCCGATCGTCTTCCTCCATCTCCGGTACCAGCCGTCGGTTGGGATCGGCCGCGCGACGTTCAAGCTTTCCGACGCGGTCATCCTGCTGGTCGCCGCAACAGCAGCCGTCAGCGCCGTTCGTCGCGGCCTCGCACCGCTTCGGCCGGGCATCCCCGTCTGGGTCACCGGGGCCGCGCTTCTCCTGTGGATCGGCGCCGCGGTGTTCTACCCCTTGCTCTCGCCGCGCGCGTACGCCTGGAAGACGCACCTCGTCACGGCGGGGGAGTTCGGCGAGTACGCGCTGCTCGCACCGGCCGTCCCGCTGCTCGTCCGGCGGCGGGCGGACGCTCTCCTGGCGCTCGGCACGCTCGTCGCTTGGAGCGTCGTCGCGACCGTCGTCGGCGTGCTGCAGTGGGCGGGCTGGAACATCGCCGCCGGGTGGGGCCAAGGACGACGCGAGCCGTCGTTCCTCGGGACGCACGATTTCGCCGCACTCGCCGGAATGACGCTCGGCGTCGGCATGATTGCGCTGCTCTGGGGAGTCGGCGGCAGGCTGCGCTCGGTCGCGTGGCTCGCCGTCGTCACCGGCGTCATCGGCTTCGTCCTCGGAGGTGCGACGTCAGGTGTCGCGGGGCTCGTCGCGGCCGCGGTGATCGCCGTCGTCGTCGCGGCCCGCCGCAGGCTCGTACGCCGCGCCGCGCTCGTCGGCGCGGTCGCAGCGACGCTCGC
>CAZXZX010000036.1:0-7222 GCA_964645445.1 uncultured Gaiellales bacterium | reverse complement strand
GGTGATCGAGCTCGTGAAGGCGTCGCCGCTCCTCGGCCGGGGCGGCGCCGCGTTCCCAACCGGCGTCAAGTGGGAGGCGGTCGCGAAGCAGCCCGCGCGCCCGCACTACCTCGTGTGCAACGCCGACGAGTCGGAGCCGGGGACGTTCAAGGACCGCGTGGTGATGGAGCACGATCCGTTCGCACTGATCGAGTCGATCGCGATCGCCGCGTATGCGACCGGGTGCGAGCACGCGTACATCTACGTGCGCGCGGAGTACCCGCTCGCGCACGAGCGGCTGCAGAACGCGATCGATCGATCCGAGGTCGGTGTCGCGATCGAGCTCCGGATCGGCGCCGGCGCATACGTGTGCGGCGAGGAGACGGCGCTCTTCCAGTCGATCGAGGGCTACCGCGGCGAGCCGCGGAACAAGCCGCCGTTCCCCGTCGAGGTCGGCCTTTTCGGCAAGCCGACGGTTGAGAACAACGTCGAGACCCTCGTCAACGTCCCGCATATCCTTCTCGGCGAGGACACGCGCGACACGCGCCTCTTCTGCGTCTCCGGCAACGTCGGGCGGCCGGGGCTGTACGAGCTCGAGCTCGGCACGCCGCTCCGCACGCTGCTCGAGCTCGCGGGCGCGGAGCCGGCGAAGGCCGTGCTGATCGGCGGCGCGGCCGGATCGTTCCTGCGGCCGGACCAGCTCGACATCCCGCTCTCCTTCGACGCCGGTGTTCCCCTCGGGTCCGGCGTGGTGATGGTCTTCGGACACGACGCCGACCTCGTGTCCGCCGTCCTCCGCATCGCCGAGTTCTTCCGCGACGAGTCGTGCGGGCAGTGCGTGCCATGCCGCGTCGGCACGGTGCGGCAGGAGGAGGCGCTACACCGGCTCGCGGCCGGGAAGGCGAACGGGAACGAGCTCGTCGTCCTCGCCGACCTGTCACAGGTGATGCGCGACGCGTCCATCTGCGGGCTCGGCCAGACTGCGGCGAGCGCCGTCGACTCGGCCATCCGCAACCTGGGAGTGTTCGCGTGAAGATCACGATCGACGGCGTCACGAGCGACGTTCCCGAGGGATCGACCATCCTCGACGCCGCGCGCCAGATGGGGATCGACACTCCGACGCTCTGCTACGGCGACACGCTCACGCCGGTAAACGTGTGCCGCGTGTGCGTCGTCGAGCTCGAGGGCGCACGCACGCTCGTCCCGGCCTGCTCGCGCACGGTCTCGGACGGGATGGTCGTGCACACCGACTCCGAGCGCGTGCGTACGAGCCGGCGGATGGTGCTCGAGCTGCTCGGCTCGTCGGTGGATCTCTCCACCGCGCCGGACGCGCTCGCGTACATCGAGCGTTACGACGCGGAGCCCGCCCGCCTCGGCGCACCGGCGGCGCCGGCGCCGAAGATCGACAACGACCTGTACATGCGCGATTACTCGAAGTGCATCCTCTGTTACAAGTGCGTCGAGGCCTGCGGCGTCGACCACCAGAACACGTTCGCGATCGCGGTCGCGGGACGCGGGTTCGAGGCACACATCTCCACCGAGTTCGACGTGCGGCTGCCGGAGTCGGCCTGCGTGTACTGCGGCAACTGCGTTGCGGTATGTCCGACCGGCGCGCTCATGCCGACGAGCGAGTTCGAGCTGCGCGAGGCCGGCCAATGGCGCGAGGAGGAGCAGGAGGTGGTCGACACCGTGTGCCCGTACTGCGGCGTCGGCTGCAACCTCACGCTGCACGTGCAGGACGACGCGATCGTGAAGGTGACCTCGCCGGACGACCACGATGTCACGCGCGGCAACCTCTGCATCAAGGGGCGCTTCGGCTACCGGTACGTGCAGAACCGCTAGTGCCCGTTCAGGTCCTCTACTGGCAGGACGTGCCGTCCGTCGTGAAGGCGCCCGACGGGTCGAAGCGGCAGCTGTCGGACTGGTTCCAGCAGGAGATCGACCGGCGCGCGATGGAGCAGGGGCTCGTCGACAGCGACGCGTATCTCGGGCACTGGCACTGGGAGGACGCCGAGGGGACGCTCGACGAGGTCGTCGCGGCGCTCGAGCGCGAACGATGAGGAGAGACGCCGGCCAGGAAGAGGCGTTCGAGTCGCGCTGGGAGGCAGCGCCGGCGGTCCTGATCGTGATCGGGCTCCAAGTCGTCCTCGCACTCGTCAGCCTGAAGGAGCAGTGGACGATCGCGGGCCTCTCCTGGTGGGTCTGGCTCGTCTGCGTCGGCCCGGAGGTCGCGCTGCTCCTCCCGCTCGGGCTCGACCGTCCGCGCCACCGGCTCGAGCAGGAGGGCAAGCGGCGGATGGTCGGGCTCTTGCTCCTCGGCGTCGTCAACCTCGCGAACGGCCTGCTCGTCGTCGCGTTGATCGTGTCGCTCGTCCACGGGGACGAGAAGAGCGGCGGCCAGCTCCTGCTGAAGGGGATGACGATCTGGGCGACGAACGTCATCTCGTTCGGCCTCCTCTACTGGGCCTTCGACCGGGGCGGCCCGGTCCGCCGCCTCCAACGCGATCCCCCGCCGCCCGATTTCCAGTTCCCGCAGATGGAGAACCCGCAGCTCGCGGCGCCCGGCTGGTACCCGCAGCTCGTCGACTACATCTACGTGTCGTTCACGAACTCCATCGCGTTCAGCCCCACCGACGCGATGCCGCTCAGCCGGTGGGCGAAGCTCCTGATGCTCTCCGAGTCCGGCGTCTCCGCGATCACCATCCTGCTGGTCGCTGCGCGTGCCGTGAACATCTTCCGGTAGGACGTGCCGCGCGCGCCGGTGAGCGCGCGCGGCACCGTTCCGTCCTACTGGCCGTTGAGCGAGTACGCGACGATCTCGTTCAGCGGCTTCTTGCTGCTCGGAGCGCCTGCGCCGACGATGAACATGTCCTTCGTCAAGGCCGGGAACGAGTTGATCCCGTTCGGCGCCTTCGTCTGCCACAGCTTGGCGCCGGTCTTCGCGCCGTACGCGTAGATCGTGCCGTCGTATGTCTCCGTGAACACGACGTCGTTCGCGACCGTCGCCGCACCGACGGCGAGCGACGGGTATTTGTGCGACCAGACGATCTTGCCCGTCGACGTGTCGACGGCCGCCAGGCCGCCCTTGCCGCCGGCGAAGTCGAAGCCGCCGGCGAGCCCCGTCGAGCCTTCCTTCACGCAGAGGTCGACCCACGGCACGTAGACGAGGCCGGCGTTGAGCGCCATCGGCGTCTCGACGCCTCCGAGCGCGCCCGGACAAACCGTGACCGCCTTCTTCGGGAGCGGCCCGACGTCGTTCTGGTGCCTGCCGACGTTCAGCGTCCACAGGCGCTTGCCGTTGTCGGCGCGGAAGGCGATGACCTTCCCCGACTTGCCGGCGCCGATGACGACCTCGGTCTGCGCTCCGCCGACGGTCTCCGTCGTGACGATCGGCGAGACCTGGAAGTCGAGGTCACGCAGGTCGTGCGCCGTCACCTGCTGGTACCAGAGCACCTTGCCGGTGTCGCCGTCGAGCGCGACGAGCGAGTCGGTGTAGAGGTTCGGCCCCGGACGGGTGCTGCCGTTCGGGCTCTTCGGCGTGAGCGGGAATGGCGCCGGGTTGGCGACGCCGAGGAACACGCGTCCCTGGCTGTCGACCGACGGCGGATACCAGAGACCGCCGCCGCTGTTCAGCTTCGGGTTGCCCCAAAGCTTCTGGCCGCCCTTGACCGTGGAGAACATCCAGTCGACCTTCCCCGTCTTCGCGTCGAGCGCGTAGACCTTGCCGTAGGCGTTGCCCGCGTAGAACGAGGTCGAGCTGCCGGGAATCGTCGAGATGAGCACCTTGTCCCCGTAGAGCTGCGGCGTCATGTCGATTCCCTCGGTCTTGCTCGTGGTCAGCTTGCGAGAGATCCACACCTGCTTGCCGGTCGACGGATCCAGCGCGAACAGCGAGCTCTCGGTCGCACCGAAGAGCAGGCCGTACCCGAGCGCAACGCCGTTCGGGCCGCCGGACGGCGTGACCGACTTGTACTTGTGGACCCATTTCACGGCGCCCGTGCTCTGGTCGAGCGCATAGACGTTCGAGTCGGGATCCTCGAAGTACACGACGCCGTTCTGGACGATCGGGTTCGAGGTGAACGCGCCGAACGCGCCCGAGTACGGGAGCTTGAACGCCCACTTCTGCTTCAGCGTGGCAACGTTCGACGCGTTGATGTCGGTCTGCAGATCGGCTCTCGAGTTCGAGAGGTCGTAGTTGTGCGCCGGCCAGCCGGTGGCGGCGTTCTCACCGATCTCCGGCGGCGGCGTCCCGTTGGCGAACCCGTGCGAGCTCGCTCCCCCGACCACGGTCACAGCGACGACGACAGCTGCGGCCACAGCGGCCACACGAAAGCGTGACATGCCATTTCCCCCTAGCGGACGACGAATGTGCCCTGCATCCCGTTGGCGGCATGGCCAGGGACAGTGCACAGGTACCTGTAGCGACCGGCCTTCGTGAAGACGACCTTCAGCGTCCCCGACTTGCCCGGCTGGATCAGCGCGGTCTTCTTCCCCGCGATCTTGAGATCATGGGCGAGGTGGCCCACGTTCTTGACGGCGAAGACGACGATTCCCGGCTTGGCGACTGAGACCTTCGACAGCTTGAAGAAGAACTCGCCGGCTTTCACCGTGATGGTCGTCGTTGCGGCGGTATGCCGCGTCGACGCACTTGCGCTCCCGGCCGCGAGAGCGAACAGCACGAGAACCGAAGCAATGACTCGCTTCATCACCACCTCCTGCTTGGCGTTTGACGCTCCAACTGTGCCGCTGTCGGGAGCGCACGAAATCGGCAACGCGGCTGACTCGGTGCGGAAATCACGCACTGCCTCGTCTCGCCTCCGAACAGCACGGTGAAAACCTCCTTGCACCATTACATAACCACGCTATATGTTCTGGGTAGGGTTATGTCGTGACGTCGGAGAAGCTCGGCGCAGAGCTCGCAAACGCGGTTTCCGAGGTCGCCAGGCTGCTCGCGCGCGAGGGGGTGCACGTGAACCGGACGTCGCTCTCGGTGCTGGCCACGCTTCGTGCCGGCCCACGGCGGATCACCGACCTCGCCGCCTGCGAGTTCGTGAGCCAACCCGGGATGACCACCCTCGTCTCGAGGCTCGAGGACGAGGGCTGGGTGAAGCGTCAGCCCGACCCGAACGACGGTCGCGCCGTCAACGTCGTCCTCACGAAGCCGGGCTCGCGGATGCTGGAACAGGCAACCGCCGCGCGCACGAAGGTGCTGCAGAAGCGGCTCGAGCGCCTTTCTCCTGCCGAGCGCCGGGCACTCGCAGACGCCGTCGGCGCGCTGAGGACGCTGACGCGAGACTGATGCGCTCCGATCGCGCGATCACGGTCGTGGGCTGTCACGCCGGCGGCGAGGTCGGCAATGTCGTCGTCGGCGGCGTCATCGCCCCGCCGGGCGGCAGCGTCTACGAGCGGATGCAAGCGCTGCGCGCGGACGACTCGCTACGGCGGCTGCTTCTGCGCGAGCCGCGGGGCAGCGTCGCCGCGCACGCGAACCTGATCGTGCCGTCGTTGCGCAACGAATGCGACGCCGGCTTCGTCATCATGGAACCGACCGAGTATCCGGCGATGTCGGGCTCGAACACGATCTGCGTCGCGACCGTCCTGCTCGAGACGGGGATGGTCGAGATGCGCGAGCCGGAGACGACATTGCGCCTCGAGGCGCCTGCCGGCGTCGTCGAGGTGACGGCAACCTGCCGCGACGGCCGGTGCGAGAGCGTCGAGCTGACGAACGTCCCCTGCTTCGCCGACCGCCTCGACGCCGAGCTCGAGGTGGAAGGCCTGGGGACGATCGCGGTCGACGTTGCGTTCGGCGGCATGTGGTACGCGATTGCCGACGCGCGCGCGCTCGGCTTCGAGCTCGAGGCGTCCGAGGCACGCGAGCTGTCACGCGTCGGCGAGCTGATCCGGAGCGCGGCGCGAGAGCAGCTCCCGTGCGTGCACCCGGACAACCCGGACATCGCCGGCGTCAGCATCGTCCAGATCGCCGAGCCGTGGCGGGGAGCCGGCGCGGTGTCGAAGAACGCGGTCGTCGTCTCCCCCGGCCGGCTCGACCGCTCGGCGACAGGAACCGGGCTGTCGGCCCGGATGGCGGCACTCCACGCGCGCGGCACGATGAAGGCCGGCGACGCGATGACCCACGCTTCCGTCATCGGCTCGACCTTCGACGGGCGCATCGTCTCGGAGACGACCGTCGGCGGCCGCCCGGCGATCGTGCCGGCGATCCGCGGCAGCGCGTGGATCACCGGCATATCGCAGGTTCTCGTCGACCCGACCGATCCGTTTCCCGAGGGGTACTTGCTCTCGGACACGTGGCCGGGCGACGACCTCCAATGACCCTCAACCCGACGTGATCGATCCGTACAACCCGTGCTGCCCGCCGGAGGGGCCGGACAGGAAGTAGAGCGTGCTCGTCGGGCCGGCGGCGGCACCGTTCCCGAAGGCGATCGCCCACAGACCGTCGATGGCGATCGGCGTGCCATCCCCGCGACGCAGCTGGCCCTTGTAGACCCAATCGCTCCCGCGTTGCGCGTAGGCGCTGATCCGACCGTTGCCGAAGTTCCCAACGAGCAGGTCGCCTCCGAAGGCGCCGAAGCCGGCGGGCGCGAGCGCCAGACCCCACGGTGCGTTGAGCGGCGCGTTCTTCTTGCCCGAGTTGACGACCCGGCCGACGAGCTGCCCGTCGGGCGTGAACTCGTCGACGTACGCCTGCCCCGGCACGGGCACGTCGTTCTTCTTCGCCGCGTCCTGCTGGGCGTACGTGACGAAGATGTTCCCGCCGAGCGCCTGGATGCCGAACGGTGCGAAGCTCTTCGGGACCTTCGCGTCCTTGAACCCTCCGCTTGTCGTGAGGGGATTGAACGAGGCGTCGAAGGCGTCGACGCGCGCGTTGTGGAAGTCGGTCGCGAACAGCCGGTCGTTCGCGGTCGCGAGGCCCTTGTAGACGGCGCCTACGCTCGAGCGATCTGCGCCGGGAATCGCGGTGGTCGCGTTCACCGTCGGCGACCACCCGAGAATCGTCCCGCCTTCGGTCGCGAACAGGAAGCGCGCGGCGCCGGACTTCCCGCCCTGGCTGACGGCGAAGTCGGTCGTGCTGCCGTTGAAGACGGTCCCGGTCGGAGCCCCCGGAACCGAGACTGTGAGCGCCACCTTCGCGCCGGTCCCGCCGTACAACGTCGAGGTGCTCGTCCCGTTGTTCGCCGACCACCAGGGGGTCGTCGGCCCGTCGCTCAGTCCCCAGGCGTTGACG
>CAZXZX010000035.1:0-15322 GCA_964645445.1 uncultured Gaiellales bacterium | reverse complement strand
GAGCATTTATTGGATCCATATCTGTATGGAAAGTTGTGACGAACCCCCCGAATGGGGGAGTGACGCGTCTGGGGGCGCAGGTTTGAATAGGGCCGCCAACGACATCGGGCCGCTTGGTGAGCGGCCGTGCTGTGTCGACGGAGCCCCCAACTGCGGACATCACGCCTCCTCATCCTGTTGCTCGCCGTCACGCTCGCGCTCGCCGTCTCGGTCGTCTGGCCCGTCACGAGCAAGGCCGACGGCGGCGACACGCAGCCTTCGCCGGAGCCGACGCCGGTTCCGGCGCCTGCCGAGAATCCGCTTCCGCTGCTGCGGACGCCGGCGGCTGTCCGGACGCACCTGCGGTCGAAGCGTGAGGCCCCCGCGCTCGGGGATCGCCTGGTGGGCTTCGCCCGGCGCCTGATCGGTGTGCCGTACTCCTGGGGGGGTACGTCTCCGCGCAGCGGCTTCGACTGCTCCGGGTTCGTCCGTTACGTCTACGGGCACTTCGGGATCTCGCTCGCCCACTCGAGCTTCGCCGACTACTGGCGCGGCCGGCGGGTGGGCCGCTGGGCGATGAAGCCCGGCGACCTCGTCTTCTTCGACGGCGAGGGGCACGTCGGCATCTACGTCGGACACGGCCGCTTCATCCATGCTCCCCACAGCGGCACGGTCGTTCGCATCTCGACGATGTCCGGCTGGTACGCGAGCCGCTTCGACGGCGCGCGACGCGTTCTGACGAGCGGCTAGCCCGGCTACCATCCGCGCGTGGGTCTGAAGGGCACGGTGCGGGCGCTTGGGCTCGCCTTCGCTGCCGCGCTGATCGCGGCGGTCTCCGCGGGCGGTGCGGCCGCGCAGGGGACACCGTGCGGGACGACGCCCGGCCTCCTGTGCTCGACGGTCCCGGTCCCCCTCGACCGGTCGGGGGCGCTACCCGGGACCGTGAATCTGCACGTCGAGGAGCTCCCGGCCATCGGCCAGCCGCGCGGCGCGGTGTTCCTCCTCGCGGGCGGGCCCGGCCAGGGCTCCGCGCACACGTTCTCGCTCGGCACGCCGCAGGACGCGCTCGTGTTCCGCTTCCTCTTTCCCGGCTACACCCTCGTCGCCTACGACGACCGCGGCACCGGAGACTCGGGCCTGATCAACTGTCCGGCGCTCCAGGTGGCGACCTCGCCGGCCAACGAGGATCTGCTCGCCTCCGCGTGCGCGACGTCGATCGGCCCGGCCGCCTCTCTGTACGGAACCGCCGACCACGTCGAGGACCTCGATGCGGTGCGCGCCTCGCTCGGGCTCGACAAGGTGGCGCTCTTCGGCGTCTCGTACGGGACGAAGCTCGCGCTCGCATACGCGTCGGCCCATGCCGACCACGTCGACCGCCTCGTGCTCGATTCGGTGCTGCCGACCGACCTTCCCGACCCCTTCGGCGCGAACGTCGCGCGGGCGATGCCGGCGACCCTGAGCACGTTCTGCGCCAACGTGTGCGGGGCGGCCACGCCCGATTTCAGCGGCGACGTCATCACCGTCGCGAACCGCCTCGCGGCGAAGCCCGCGCACGGCTCCGTGCTCCTCGCGAGCGGCGCGAAGAAGCCGGACACCATGAGCGGTGTCGATCTCCTCTCGCTCGTCGTCGACGCCGACCTCAACCCCGGCCTTGCGGCCGAGCTGCCCGCAGCGGCGCACAGCGCCCGCCTCGGAAACATGGGGCCGCTGCTGCGCCTGCACGTCCTCGACACGCAGGCATCCGAACTGTCGGCGCCGGATCTGAGTGCGGGCCTCTTCGCCGCCACCGACTGCCGCGACGGCCCGTTCCCATGGCCGTCGAACGCCGATCCGGCGACGCGCCCTGCGCTCCTGCGGAGCGCCATCGCCGCGCTGCCGCCCGGGACGTTCGGCCCGTTCGGGAGCTGGGCGGCCGAGCTCGGCAATGCAAGCCTGTGCGACACATGGCCCGCACCCGCCGGCGGGGCGAACCTCTCGGCCAACGCGCTGCCGAACGTTCCCGTCCTCGCGCTGAGCGGCGGCTTCGACATGCGCACGCCGACGGCGGGAGCGCAGTCGATCGTCGCGCAGTTCCCGCAAGGCAAGCTCGTCGTCGTCCCCGGGATCGGGCACAGCGTCGTTTCCACCGATCCCTCCGGGTGCGCCGCGCTGGCGGTGCATGACTGGATGCTCGACCCGTCGTCCAACCACACCTGCACGCGGCCGCCGTTCCTCGTCGCACCGATCGGAGGGTTCCCGAAGGCACCCGCGCGTCGTGCGACCCCGGCTGCGACCTACGGCCTCGTCGTGAAGACGGTCGCCGAGGCCGAGGCGGCGTGGCTCTTCGGAGCCTCGTCCGGCGGATCCGATCCCGTCGCGGGCCTCGCGGGCGGCAAGCTCGTGCCGAACGGCTCGGATGCGTTCAGTCTCACGGCCTACGCCCTCGTCCCCGGCGTCGCCGTGAGCGGGACGGTCAAGCTCGCCGAGCGCGGCGGCGTGACGCTGAAGTTCCAGGGCCAGCTGACCGTGGCCGGCCGCTCGGCCGCGCGCGGCACGCTCCAGCTCGTCGCCTCGCGCCTTCACGGAACGCTCGGCGGCCGCTCGGTTCCGTAACACCCCGGATGCCGTCCCGAGAGCGGGACGCGAGAGTGCTGTGGTGGCCGCACTTCTGCCCGAGCTCAGCTCCGTCCGCCTGCGCGAGACCGATCGCGAGCTCGTCGTCGAGGTGGACGTTCCGCCCGAGGTCGACCTCCAGCAGCTCGCGGCGCAGCTCCGCGACGGCGTGCTGACGATCTCGCTGCCGCGGGGCGCTACCGGAGCTTCTGCGCCATCGCGGTGAGAAGCTTCCACGCGATGCCGGAGTTCGACTCGACGAGCGGCTTGAAGTCCCACGGCGTCATGCCGTAACAGACCATGTCGGTCCGGGCGGTGACGGTCGCGGTCCGGTCGGAGCCGGTGAGGAGGGCGATCTCGCCGAAGTAGTCGCCGGGGCCGATCGTCCTGACCGGGTGGCCGTCCACCGTCACGTCGGCCTCGCCCTCGTCGACCACGAAGAAGCCGGCGCCGCCCGCTCCCTGCTCGAGGACGATGTCGCCGGCGACGACACGCCGCTCTCGCATCGACGAGGCGATCTGCTCGAGCTCGCGCTTGTCGAGTCCCGAGAAGAGCGGCACCTTTTCGAGGACGTCGGTCGATGCTCCGGCCACGGCGCAGTTATACACGGTCACCGCATCGTCGATGCCTCGCCATCCGCGAGGATGCGAAGGTGAAGGTGATCGTCGTAGGCTGCTCGCCCGCCTGGCCGAATGCCGGCGGCGCGCAGTCGGGCTACCTCGTGGAGGGCGCCGGTCGCCGGCTGCTCCTCGACTGCGGGCCAGGCGTCCTCGCGCGCCTGCGCAACGGCAACGGCGGGTGGCCGGACGTGGACGCGATCGCGATCACGCACTTCCACCTCGACCACTGGGGCGATCTCGTCCCGTGGACATTCGGAGCGGCGTTCGGCCCCGGCCGGCGCGCGCCGAAGCCGGAGCTCTGGCTACCCCCCGGCGGAAGCGGGCGGCTGCGCCGGCTCGGCGGGCAGCTCTCGTTCACCGACCAGCTCGAGCAGGCCTTCCATCTCCGCGAGTACCGAGCCGAGGACGCGTTCACGGCTGCGGGCTTCGACGTGCAGCCGATGCGGCTCGCGCACTACGAGGAGCTGACGTTCGGCATGCGCGTCAGCGACGGCACGCACACGGTCGCGTACTCCGGCGACACAGCGCCGACACCGCGACTTGCGGACCTCGCGCGCGACGCCGACGTGTTCCTCTGCGAGGCGACGCTCGCCGATCCCGAGCCGGCCGAGCGCGGGCATCTCACAGCGGACGAGGCGACAGGCGCGTTCGAGACCTCCGGCGCGCGACGGCTCGTCGTCATCCACCGCCCCGACGAGCTCCCGCTCGACCCCGGGATCGAGCGCGCGTTCGACGGGCTAGAGCTCGATCTCTGACAGAACGCGCGCGGCCGCTTCGCCGAGGAGCCGGTGGCCGTCGACCGATGGATGGTCGCCGTCGTCGCTCCAACCGTCGCGCAGCACAAGCGTGTCGTGGAATGGGAGGAGCGTCACGCCGTCGATGGCATGCACGAGCTCGTTGAGCCGGGCGATGTCGTGTGCTGCACGCTCGTCGCCGTTCGGCCACGGGAGGACATCGGCGAGCACGACGCTCAGGCCGAGCCCGCGCCCACGCTCGACGATGGCCGCGAGGTTACGTCCAGCGTCGCCGACCGAGCGGTGTTGCGCGACGTCGTTGATCCCTCCTTGCACGACGAGGACGTCCGCGCCGTCGACGACGTCTGCGACGAACGCCTCGATCTCATCGGTGCGCTTGCCGTAGACCGCACGGGTTCGGAAGTAGAGGCTCGGCTCGAACCGGGCCGCCCACCATTGCCACTGGCTGCGCTCGTCGGGATGCGCGATCGCCGCGCGCACGCGCGGGTCCGGATCCCAAAGCGGCGAGCCCGCGCTGATGGAGTCGCCGACGACTCCGACGATCACGAACGAGGAACGAGCTCGACCTGAAGGTCGCAGTCGAGCGCCTCGGCGATGCGCAGCAGCGTGTCGATCCTCGGCGGACGGCCGCCGCGCTCGAGCCGGGCGATCGACGACTGCGTCGTGCCGCAGAGCTCGGCGAGCTCGCGCTGCGACATGTTCATCGCGATGCGCCGCTCGGCGACCTTGTCCGCGATCGCCGCGAAGAACCAGCCGCGGTCGCCCGTCGCGATCCGCTCGCGGAGGCGGTCGAGCGGGTGCTTCAGCTCGGTGCGGCTGCGGGCTGCCATTCCGGCAAGGATAGCGGGTTTGCTATGTCGCCGACCCGGACGCGACCGGGGACGCGGACGGCGCCGTACACGCCGAACGGCAGAGGCTCCGTCCGTCCCTCGCGCCGGTAGGCGGCGAGAGTCGTGAGCGTCGGCAGGTCGGGGACGCCCGTGTCCGGGTCGCGCGAGGTTACGGCGCAGCGCCCGATGTCGCCGTTGAGGACGACCGTCGCCTCGCCGATGCGCACGTCTGCGCCGATCCACGCGTCCTCCTCGTGCGCGTCGACGCCGTCGATCTCGAACAGCATGCGGAAGCGGCGCCCGTCGATCTCGTCGTCGGCGCCGGCCTCGGCGCGCAGACGCTCGAGCGACGCGCGCGACACGAGCGAGACCGTCCCGCCGCCGGGCCAATGGGTGCGGTCGACGGCCCCCTCGCCTGCCCAAAGCAGCTCGACCGGCCGTCCAACGTGCTCCGAGATCGCCTCCTGCCACGGCCCGTGAACCTTTCGTGACGGTACTTGGTACCCGTACATCTCCGTCGCGACTTCGTCGCCGAGCTCGACGACGCCGTCCACCCGCGCGCCGTCCGGGAACGTCAGCACGAGCCGCAATGTGTCCTCGTCCCACTGCGGACGGATCTCCTGGAGCGCGCCGCTGCGCTTGCCATTGAACAGCCGACCTGACTCGTCGCGCAACCAGAAGCGACGGTTGCCGGTGACGCCGCCGCGCTGGAGCGCGACCTCCTCCGGATGGACGAGGCCGAGCGACTTCACCGGGGCGATCGAGATGCGGACGACGCGCGCCGCCATTGCACGTCAGTCTACGCAGGCCCCTCCACGCCGACCTCGCTGCGGCCGCGCACTCCCTCCAGCTCGAAGATCCAGAAGTCGCGCCCGGTCACGTGCACGGCGACGTTGTAGACCGGGATCCGGCCGATGTGTCCTTCGAACGAGCCTGCGTGCGCGTGGCCGTGCAGCACGAGGTCGGCGCCGAACTCCGCGATCGGGGTCGCGAGCCGGTCGCTGCCGAGCAGTACGTGGAGGCCTGCCGGCTCGCCCATCACGGTCGCCTCGACCGGCGCGTAGTGCAACAGGACTACGCGCAGGTCGGCGTGCACGATCTCGCGCAGGCCCTGCGCGATCGCGTCGGCCTCGCGACCCGTTTCCACATAGACCTCGCGCAGGAGCGGCTCGCCGAAGTCGGGAAGGACACAGCCGGGGAAGCCGCCGACGAACCCCTTCGTGCCGACGACCCCGAGCTCCATCCCCGCGACGTCGCACGTCGTCGCAGATCGCTGGAGCATGTGCACGCCTGCTTCGGCGAGATGCGCGGAGACGTCGGCCGCGCGGCCGGCGTGGTAGTCGTGGTTGCCGAGCACGGCGAAGACCGGGATGGAGACGTGCCGGCACGCATCCGCGAGCACCCGTGCCTGCTCGGGCTCCCCCGTCGTCGTGAGGTCGCCCGCGAGGAGAATGACGTCGGCCTCGCTCTCGACGTGGGCGAATGCGGACTCGACGCGCTCCCGCGTCGCCTCCGATGCGTGGATGTCCCCCGCGGCCGCGATCCGGATCACGCCCGTCATGTTGCAGTTTCCCGGCAAACGGAAACGGCTCCGCCGCAATGCCGGAACCGACGTTCGAGGAGATGGTCGACGCGATGAAGGACGCGGTCTCGGTCCTCCAGGCGCGCGATCTCCCGTTCGTCCTCGGCGGCGGGCTCGCCGCCTGGGCGCGCGGCGGCCCGCGGTCGGAGCACGACGTCGACCTGCTCATCCGCGAGGAGGACGCGGAGGAAGCGCTCGACGCCTTCGAGGAGGCAGGCATGCGCACGGAGCGTCCACCCGAAGGCTGGCTCGTGAAGGCGTGGCATCCGAACGGGACGCTGATCGACCTCATCTACAGCCCGGCGGGCGGCCCGATCACCGACGAGTCGATCGACCGGGCGCCGGTGATCGAGGTGATGGCACTGCGACTTCGCGTCTCGTCGCTCGAGGACCTGATGACGACGAAGCTGCTCGCGCTGAACGAGCAGGAACCGGAGTTCGGCGGAGTGCTCGAGCTCGCGCGTGCGCTGCGCGAGCAGGTCGATTGGGACGAGGTGCGCGCGCGAACCGAGGCGTCCCCGTTCGCGCGCGCGTTCTTCACGCTCGTCGAGGGGCTCGGCGTTGTCGAGTCGTCGCGCCTAGAAGTAGAACGCTGACCAGGCCTGCCACCAGTCGTCTCCTCGCGAGACGAGCGACGTGGGGCCTGTGACATCGACGCCACGGCGGTGGCGGTACTCCTCCAGCCGGTCGGGCGTCGTGAAGACGACCTCGATCTCGCACGGGCGGCCCGGGTCGTACGGGCGTACCGCCGTCAGATCCTGCAACGCCTGCCTCGCGCCCTCCTCGATCAGCCGTCGCGCCTCGGCGGGCGTCTTCGAGCGCGCGCTGAAGCGGCCGAGCCCTTCCTTCACCTCGACTGTCGTCACACCTGGGAGCAATGCGGCCGCCTCGCGGCAGACGGCGCGGTCGCCGGTGACGAGCAGCACGGGGCAGTTCCAGTGGCCACAGAGCGCGGCATTGATGCCGGTCTCGCCGACGAGCGTGCCGTTGAACGTCAAGCTCTGCCACGCCTGCCCGGAGACGGTGTGCGAGAGGACGCCGTCGGGCGTTCCGGCCATCGCGTGCATGCCGACGAAGAGCGCGGCATCGCACCCCTCCTCGAGGAATCCCGTGTACTCGGTCCACTCGCTCTGGATGACGAACTCGCAATCGGGGTCGAGGAGGTCGGCGACGAGGGAGTTGAAGTCGTATTGCCCGCCGGCGCCGTGGCAGTCCATGACGACGATCTCGGTCGCGCCGGCCGCCTTCGCCCCGCGCACGGCCGCGTTGATCTCCTCGGTGTAGAGCTTGCGCGCCTCCTGGTAGAGCGGCAGGTCGCCGCCCGCCTGTCCCCACTTGACGATGCCCGCGACACCCTCGATGTCGCTGATGACGTGGACGCGCACGGCCGGAGACTACTGTCTGCACATGGACACCGGTCTCGCGGGGAAGGCCGTGCTCGTCACGGGCGGAGCGGGCGGCATCGGGTCTGCGTGCGTGCGCGCATTCGCGGCCGAGGGCGCACGCGTCGTCGTCCACTACAACACGAGCCGCGCGCGCGCGGAGGCGCTCGCCGCGGAGCTCCCCGGCGCGGTGGCGATCGGCGCGGACCTCACCAACGAGGCCGCCGCCGATTCTCTGTTCATGCGCGCCCGCGAGGAGCTCGGAGTCGTCGACGTGTGCGCCGCCGTCGCCGGCGTGTGGCCGCGCGACGACGAGCCGGTGTGGCGGATGTCGCTTGCCCGCTGGGAGGAGGTGCTGCGCGCGAACCTGACGGCGACGTTCCTCACCGCGCGGGGCTTCCTGCGGGAGGTGCAGCGCTCCGGGCACGGCAACCTCGTGCTCGTCGGCTCGACGGCCGGCCGCTTCGGCGAAGCCGGCCACTCCGATTACGCTGCCGCAAAGTCCGCCGTCCAGGTCGGGCTGCTCCTGAGCCTGAAGAACGAGATCGTCCGCATCGCGCCCGGCGGCCGCGTGAATGCGGTAGCGCCCGGCTGGACGTACTCGCCGATGACGCGGGGCGAGCTCGACCGGGAGGTCGTCGACCGTGTGACGCGGACGATGGCGTTGCGCAAGGTCGCGCTCGCCGACGACATCGCCCGGGCCGTCGTCGTCCTCGCCTCCGACGAGCTCTCGGGCCACGTCACCGGCGAGCTGATCACGGTCGCCGGCGGGATGGAAGGCCGGACGGTCCACTCCTAGACTTGCAGGGGCATGGTCTGTCCCTCCTGCTCCACCGAGAACCGGCCCGGCCGGAAGTTCTGCTCCCGTTGCGGAACGCCGCTCGCCCTCACCTGCCCGAGCTGTGGCGCCGCCAACGAGCCCGACGACGCCTTCTGCGGCGACTGCGGCACCTCGCTCGTCGCTCAGGCGCCGGCCGCGGTGCGCGACGCCCCGGCAGCCGAGCGTCGGCTCGTCTCGGTGCTCTTCGCCGATCTCGTCGGGTTCACCTCGCTGTCGGAGTCGCGCGACGCAGAGGAAGTCCGCGAGCTCCTTTCCCGCTACTTCGAGATCTGCCGCCGGATCATCGCCGTGTACGGCGGAACGGTCGAGAAGTTCATCGGCGACGCGGTCATGGCGGTCTGGGGGACGCCGACGGCGACGGAGGACGACGCCGAGCGCGCGGTGCGTGCCGCGCTGGACCTCGTGTCGGCGGTCACCGCACTCGGCGACGAGGTGGGAGCCGGCGAGCTCCGTGCTCGCGCCGGCGTCCTCACCGGCGAAGCGGCGGTCACCCTCGGTGCCGAGGGGCAGGGCATGGTCGCGGGCGACCTCGTCAACACCGCGTCACGCATCCAGTCGAGCGCGTCCCCGGGCGCTGTGTACGTCGGCGAGGCGACGCGGCGGGCGACGGAGGAGACGGTCGTCTACGAGGACGCCGGCAGCTTCGAGCTGAAGGGCAAGGAGGGGCTGACGCCGTTGTGGCGCGCGCTGCGCATCGTCTCCGGGCTGCGCGGATCGCTCAAGTCGCACGGCCTCGAGGCGCCGTTCGTCGGCCGGGACCGTGAGCTGCGCACGATCAAGGACCTCTTCCACGCGTCCGCCGATGAGAGAAAGGCGCGCCTGCTGTCGATCACCGGCATCGCCGGCATCGGCAAGTCGCGGCTCGCATGGGAGTTCTACAAGTACTTCGACGGGATCGCGGAGACGATCTTCTGGCATCGCGGCCGCTGCCTGCCCTACGGCGAAGGGGTGACGTACTGGGCGCTCGCCGACATGGTGCGTATGCGCTGCCGCATCGCCGAGGACGACGACGCGTCGCAAGGTCTCGAGAAGCTTCGCGCGGTGCTCGACGAGCACGTGCTCGACCGCGACGACCGCGCGTTCGTCGAGCCGCGACTGGCGCACCTGCTCGGCTACGCGGAGCAGGTCGAGCACGAGAAGCACGACCTGTTCGCAGCGTGGCGTCTGTTCTTCGAGCGTTTGACGGCGACGTATCCGACCGTGCTCGCGTTCGAGGATCTGCAGTGGGCCGACGAGAGCCTGCTCGACTTCATCGAGTACCTGCTCGACTGGTCGCGGGACCACCCGCTCTTCGTCGTCACGCTCGCGCGGCCGGAGCTTCTGGAACGCCGGACGACGTGGGGAGCCGGCCGCCGCAACTTCACGTCGATGTTCCTCGAGCCCCTCCCGCGCGAGGTGATGGACGAGATCCTCGCCGGGCTCGTGCCCGGGCTTCCGCAGGACCTGCGCGACCGCATCCTCGACCGTGCCGAAGGCGTGCCGCTGTACGCCGTCGAGACGGTGCGCATGCTGCTCGATCGCGGCCTCCTCGTGCAGGACGGCCCGGCGTACAAGCCGACCGGCGCGATCGACTCGCTCGAAGTGCCGGAGACGCTGCACGCGCTCATCGCCGCGCGCCTCGACGGCCTGCAGCCGGACGAGCGGAGGCTGCTGCAGGACGGCTCCGTCCTCGGCAAGACGTTCACGCGCGACGGGCTCGCCGTCCTCACCGGGTTCGACATGCTGCGCATCGACGAGCTCCTCGGCTCGCTCGTCCGCAAGGAGGTCCTCGGCGTCCAGGCCGATCCTCGTTCCCCCGAGCACGGGCAGTACGGCTTCCTGCAGGACCTCGTGCGGCACGTGGCATACGAGACGCTGTCGCGCCACGACCGGCGGGCGCGTCACCTCGCTGCCGCGGAGCATCTGTCGGCGGAATCGGATGAGGCGATCGAGGTCGTCGCATCGCACTATCTCGCCGCCTACGAGTCGGTCCCCGACGCCGACGATGCGACCGCGATCAAGGCCAAGGCAAGCGAGGCGCTCGTCCGCGCAGGCAAGCACGCCGAGTCGCTCGCGGCCGCGGCCGAGGCGCGCCACTACTACGAGCAGGCGGCCGCGCTCGCCGCGAGCGACCTCGACCGGGCGAAGCTCCTCGCGATCGCCGGCGACATGGCCGGCCGCGCGGCTGGGCCCGACGCGGCCAGGCCGCTGCTGGAGGAGGCGATCGCGATCTTCGAGGCAGCCGGCGACACGCACGCGGCCGCACGCGCGTCGATGGGTCTCGGCCGCTATCAGCTCTTCTCCGGTCAGCGCGACGAGGCGCTCGCGCGGCTCGAGCGCGCGTTCGACGTCATCTCCGGCGACGAGCCGGACGAGGCGTTCGCCGACCTCACTGCGATGCTCTCCCGCGGCTACTGGTTCGGCGGCGACCTCGACCGCGCTGCAGAGTTCGCCGAGCTCGCGCTCGACGTCGCCGAGAAACACCGGTTCATGGAGCCGCTTGTGCACGCATTCCGCGCGAAGAGCGCGGTGCTCTTCAGCCGCGGGCACATGGAGGAGTGCGCCGCCCTCGGCGCCCGCGGGCTCGAGCTCGCGCTCGAGCACGGCTTCACCGAGCATGCGAGCAGGTCGTATTTCATCCTGTCCGACCAATGCTTCCGGAAGGACCGGTATCGAGAGGCTCTCGACTACCTCGAACAGTCGATCGCGCTGTCGCGGAAGATGGGCAGTCGCCCGTCGGAGTGGAGCGCGCTGGCGGAGATGATGTATCCGCTGTGCATGCTCGGACGGTGGGACGAGGTCGTCGCGACCCGCGAGGAGTTCGACGAGGAGATGCTCACCGCCGGCGGCGTCGTGCTCAGCCTCCTCCAGTCCGGCGTCGAGGTATACGCCAACCGGGGCGAGCTCGACGAGGCACGGAGGCTGTACGCGCTCTTCGCGCGACTCGCGGACTCCACCGACCTGCAGGACCAGGGCACGTACCGTGCGGCGACGGCCGCGCTGCGTCGGGCGGAGGGGCGCCTGCAGGAAGCGCTCGCGGCCGGCGCGGCCACGACGGATATCGCCGACGTCTTCGGCGCGACCTTCCAGGGCGTCAAGCACGGTGTCGTCGACGCGATCGAGGCCGCGCTCGCGCTCGGCGACACCGCGAAGGCGGCGGAGCTGTTCGCGTTCGCGGACGCGGTCCCGCCGGCCGGGCGGTCGCTCTACCTCGAGGCGCACGTGCAACGGATACGTGCGCGTATCGCCGGCGACGCGGACGGGCTCCTGGCGGCGGTACGCCGCTTCCGCGAGCTCGAGTCGCCGTTCTGGGTGGCGGTGGCGTTGCTCGAGCACGCGGAGCTGACGGGCGACGATGGTTCGCGTGCGGAAGCCCAGGAGATCTTCGAGCAGCTCGGCGCGAAGCCGTGGCTCGACCGTGCCGCCGGGCGCGTCGAGCAGGTCGTCGCCTAGAAACGCGAAGCGGCGCCGAAGCGCCGCTGCGCCCCCCTGCCGCAGAGATGATTGCCGTCAGTCCCCGGGAGGAGTTGTCGTGCGTATCGGCATCCGGAGGCGCCGGCTTGAGCACCTAGACTGGCTTGGATGAGCCGTTTTCTCGAGCGACTGGCCGCCGGCCCGCCGATCGTGGCCGACGGCGGCATGGGCGCCGTCCTCTCGAGCGCAGTTCCGCGCATCCGCTGCCCCGAGGAAGCCAACCTCCGAGCGCCGGAAAGCGTCGTCGACGTCCACCTCGGGTACATCCGGGCCGGCGCCGAGTTGATCGAGACGAACACGTTCGGGGCGAACCGGCCGAAGCTCGCCGAGCACTTCCTCGACGACGAGCTCGAGCGGATCAACGGCGAGGGCGTTCGCCTCGCGCGCGAGGCGCGCGAGGTGTCGGGACGCGACGTCTTCATCGCCGGGGCGATCGGCCCGGACTCTTCGCGCGGGTACGCGGAGCAGGCGACCATCCTCGAAGGGCGCGGCGCCGACCTGTTCATGCTCGAGACGTTCTTCGACCTCGACGACCTCGAGGCGGCAGTCAGAGCTGTCGCGAGCGTGTCGAGGCTGCCCGTCGTCGCGCTCATGTCCTTCGACGCCGAGGGCGAGACGATCGCGGGCGTCTCCGCGCGGGATGCCGGCGAGCGCCTGCGCACACTCGGCGTCGCCGCGTTCGGCGCGAACCACGGCGCGGGCCCGGCGGCGGCACTGCGCGCGCTCGGCGACATGGCCGTCGACGGAGGCGTGCTCGCCGCGCTCCCGAACGTCGGGCTCGCGAGCATGTCCGGTCACCGCATCGTCTTCCCGCACGCGACACCGGCGTACTTCGGCCAGTTCGCCGCGCAGGCGCGCGCACTCGGCGCGGGCATCATCGGCGGCTGCTGCGGAACGACGCCCGCACAGATCGCGGCGATCCGAAGCGCCGTCGACGAGAACCTCTCGCCCGCAGGCCCCTTGCTCGTGCGCGAGCGAGCGCAGGCATCGCGTCCGTCTGCCGCGAGCGAGCGGACGCGGTTGCAGCGCCTGCTCGACGACGGGACGTTCGTCGTCTCCGTGCAGCTCGACCCGCCGCTCGGTGCGAACCCCGAGGCGCTGATCGACACGGCAGTCGCGGTGCGCGACACGAACAAGGCGCAGTTCGTCGACGTGAACGACAACCCGCGTGCGCGCGCACGGATGAGCGGGATCATGGCCTCGGTCGCGATCGAGCGCTTCACCGGCGTCGAGACGATTCCCCATCTGACGCCGCGCGACATGACGCTGACCGGCCTCGAGTCGATCCTGCTCGGTGCGCATGCAGAGGGTGTGCGCAACATCCTCGCGGTCACCGGCGACCCGCCGGAGGCGGGCGACTACCCCGGGCGCGGCGGCGTGTACGAAGTCGATTCGATCGGACTGGTGGAGCTGCTGGCTCGGTTGAATCGCGGCGAGGATCACCATGGGCGCGCGATCGACGCGCCGACGTCCTTCTTCCCGGGCGTCGCCCTGAATCCGACCGCGGACGATCTCGGGCTCGAGGCGGAGCGCTTTCACCGCAAGATCGCTGCCGGAGCGCGGTTCGCGATGACGCAGATCCTCTTCGACCTCGAGGCGCTAGAGGCGTTCGGCGAGCGGATCGGGGGCTGGCCGATCCCCATCCTGGTCGGCATCTGGCCGATCCGCACGGTCGAGACGCTGATCCGCGTGCACAACGAGACTCCAGGCATCGTCGTGCCCGAGCATGTGCAGGAGCGGTATCTGCGCGCCGGCGCGAACGCGCGTGAGGTCGGCGGGCAACTCGGGCACGAGCTGATCGAGGCGTCGCGGCGCCTCGCGGACGGCGTCTACGTGATGGCCCCGTTCCGCGTGCCGATGAACGTCGTCGACTTCCTGCCCGAGCTTCAGCCCGGCGCGCACGCGCCGGTCGACACCGCCGCGGTGCCGGCCGAGTCGAGCACGGGGCGCACGACGGAGGCCGGCACGCCGTAGCCACCCGGCGCGCCGATGCGCGCCGCGAAGATCATCGCCTCGACCGCGCCGTGCGCGTCGATCGCGGGCGCGCCGGAATCGCCGTGCTTGATGTCGCCCGCAACCGCGGTGAGGACGCGTGAGACCGGACCGTTCCCGTACGCGTCCTGCGTCAGCGCGAGCGCCGTCCTCCCGATGCGGCTCGGTGTGTTCCGCCGCGGTCCGTCCTCGGGATAGCCGACGATTGCGACGGCTGCACCGGGCCGGGGGCCGACGAGCGGCAACGCGAATGCGGCAGGCAGGTGCCGCGTGCGCAGCACCGCGACGTCGTTGTGCGCGTTGTAGGCGACGACGTCGACGTCGTGCACGCCGGACACGCCCGGAATCTGGATGCCCGTGTCGTGCTCGCCGGCGACGACGTGCGCGGCGGTCACGACGAGGTCGCGGCTCGCGAACCATCCGCTCCCCTCGATGCCGACGCCGCACGCGGTGCCGAGCACGCGCACGACGTCCCGTGAGGCATGGCGCACAGCGGCGTTGCCCGCGATTCGCCGGCCCGGCGGCCGTGCCGGCGGCGTCGGGCCGGCGATCGACGGGAACGGGTCGATGCGCGCGAGCAGCTTCATCAACCGCCGGGGCGGCACCGCCTGGTCGAGACGGCGGACGACTGCCGATTGCTGCACGTCCCGGCGCAGCTTCGACTGGCCTGGGACGAGGAGCGCAGTCGCGCTCATGACCCAGACGAGGACGACGCCGGCGGCGGCTCCGGCAACCAGGCCGCCGAACGAGTCGATGAGGCGGAGCGGTGTCAGCCGCAGCCCGCCTCGAACCATCGAGCCGGCGATGCCGGCGACCATCTGGAACAGGATCGCGCCGAGCACCGCGCCGACCAGTCCAGCGAGGGGCGTCCACGCGGAGCCGGCGCCCCCGTGCAGAAGGTGTGGCGCAACGCGCGAGCCGACGTACGCTCCGCCGGCGAGGCCGACGAGCGAGAAGGTCGTGGCGACGAGCCCGCGGCGCATCCCAGCGAGCGCGCTGAACGCGACGATCCCGAGCGCGATCCAGTCGACGACGTTGGGTTTCACCGCCGCAGTCTCGCGGACGGGCTGGACGGGGCCCGGCTACAATGCGCCCCCCCGGGGGCGTAGTTCAGCTGGTTAGAACGCCGGCCTGTCACGCCGGAGGTCGCGGGTTCGAGTCCCGTCGCTCCCGTTCGAGAAGGCCCTGGAGACGGGTGCCTTCTTCTCCGTCGGAGAATCCTCCGCGAGCACCGTCGTCGCTAGACGTTACCGTCCGGCCATGACGGAAGAGGTGGAGCACGCCGAGAAGCTCGCC